>NZ_JH600070.1:751593-1044114 GCF_000245015.1 Beggiatoa alba B18LD
TTTACTAAAAAAATAAATAATATGAATGCCGATTATTTTGGCTTATTGTAAGCGAAATAGTCAAAAACAAAGTTGATGGGTATTTTTCTTGAAAATATCTTAAAGCGTTATCTATATTTTCTTAAAAAATAAATAGTTTATTGAGCATAGAGCAATGACGCACAAGAAACAGATTATTATTATACTGATATTACTCTCATTATCTTACTTAACCGCTTGTAGTAGCCTGCATTATTACGGGCAAGCGGTACAAGGGCAGCTTGATATTTGGCAACGGATGCAACCCATTGATGAATTAATTGTTCAAACAGATACACCCCCGCGCTTAAAACAGCAATTGGCAGATGTTTTACAAATTCGTACTTATGCCAGTCATCGCTTACAGTTACCCGATAATTTGAGTTATACCTTTTATGCCGATTTACAACGCCCTTATGTGGTTTGGAATGTGTTTGCTGCGCCAGATTTTTCTCTTAAACCAAAAGAATGGTGTTTTTTAATTGTTGGTTGTGTGAGTTATCGCGGTTACTTCGCAGAAGCAGACGCAAAACAAGTGGCTCAAGCTTTACAAACAGCAGGTTATGATGTTTATGTTGCGGGTATTCCTGCCTATTCTACCTTAGGCTGGTTTACAGACCCTTTATTAAACACGATGTTATCGTGGTCAAGAACCCGTTTAGCCGCCATGATTTTTCATGAGTTATCCCATCAACTGCTTTATATTCCTAACGACACCGCGTTTAACGAAAGTTTTGCCATGACGGTTGAAGCGATTGGCGTAGAACGTTGGTTAGCAGAACATGGCACAGCGACTGAATGGGCAGAATATCAACGTTATCGGCAACAACGTGATGATTTTATGCAATTGATTCAAAAAACTAGAAACGCTTTAAATCATGTTTATCAACTGCCACTTTCTCCGATTGATAAAGCACAACAAAAAGCTGCTGTTTTTAAAAAAATGCTTTTAGACTATCAACAGCTTAAACAAGGTCAATGGAATGGTTATAAGGGGTATGATTTTTGGTTTAGCGAACCCATGAATAATGCAAAAATTGCATCTATCCTTACTTATCAAGATTATATCCCTGCTTTCAATGCCTTGCTGGCAGAAAAACAAGGCGATTTAGCCGCTTTTTATCAAGCCGTTCAAACTTTAGCGACACTTTCTAAAGAAGACCGTCAACAGGCTTTAAATGCATTAATTGCGGTGCAATATGCAAATTGCGATTTAAAGACAATCGCTTGTTTGAATCAGGATTTTCAAAATTAATCCAAATAGCATCAAGACCTGCTAACCTGAGTTCGGCGAGTTTCTTTTAAAAAGACAACAGCTTGTCTGAATCAGAATTCACAGAATTTTCAGAATTAGCAGAATTAAAAAGCGTTATTCACCTTAAATTTTTGGCTTTAGGGTTTTAAATTCTGTTAATTCTGTTAATTCTGAAAATCCTGATTCAGACAATCTTTTAATCTTCTCTGGTGAATTCTTTTCGCACGTTCCGACAGACCTACTAGGTTTTGAAAACCTAGTAACCTGAGTTCGGCGAGTTTCTGTTAAAGAAACAACAGCTTGTCTGAATCAGAATTCACAAAATTTTCAGAATTAGCAGAATTAAAAAGCATGATTCATCTTACTTTTTGGTTTAAGGGTTTTAAATTCCGCTAATTCTGTTAATTCTGAAAATCCTGATTCAGACAATGTTGTAATCTTGTCTGGTTAATCTTGATGAAAAACAAGAGAATAATCTCTGCCAGTCCGTCAAACCTTTTCGCGTGTTCCAATAGACCTGCTAGGTTTTCAAAACCTAGCAGGTCTCTGTTTTATTTTATAAAACTCGCCGAACTCAGGTTAGTAGGTCTTTTTTTGTCTGAATCAGCATGTTCAGGATAAACAGAATTCACAGGATTAAACCACTGTTACGCTTATAATCCGCTTTTTAAACTGGCTTCGATAAATTTATCTAAGTCGCCATCTAAAACGGCTTGTGTGTTCGCCATTTCTACATTAGTCCGTAAATCTTTAATCCGTGATTGGTCTAAGACATAAGAACGAATTTGACTACCCCAGCCAATATCCGCTTTGCTGTCTTCTAAGGCTTGCTGAGTTGACCGCTTTTTTTGCATCTCTAATTCGTACAATTTCGCTTTTAACTGCTTCATTGCCGTATCTTTATTCTGATGCTGTGAACGGTTATTTTGACACTGTACAACAGTATTCGTGGGTAAATGGGTAATACGCACGGCGGATTCCGTGCGGTTTACGTGTTGTCCACCTGCACCACTCGCCCGATAAACATCGATACGTAAATCGGCGGGATTAATATCGATGTCGATGTCGTCATCAATTTCAGGGGAAACAAAAACCGCCGCAAAAGAGGTATGGCGACGATTGCCTGAATCAAATGGCGATTTTCTCACCAAACGATGCACCCCTGTTTCTGTACGTAGCCAGCCATAGGCATATTCGCCAATAATTTCAATCGTCGCGCTTTTAATTCCAGCAACTTCGCCCGCAGAACATTCCATTAATTCGGCTTTAAAACCGCGTTTTTCTGCCCAACGTAAATACATGCGCAACAGCATTTCCGCCCAGTCTTGCGCCTCTGTACCACCAGAGCCTGATTGAATATCTAAAAAGGCGTTATGGGCATCCATTTCGCCTGAAAACATGCGATTAAATTCTAATTTGGCAAGTTGGCTTTCAATCGAGCCAATATCATTTTGTACCGCTGTAACGGTTTGTATATCTTCTTCCGCTTCGGCAAGTTCTAACAGCTCTTTATTATCGGTTATCGATTCAGTGAGTTGGTCTATCGTGTGTACAACATTTTCTAGTGCGACACGCTCACGCCCTAACGCCTGAGATTTTTCAGGGTCGTTCCAAATTTCGGGCTGTTCTAATTCACGACAAACTTCGATTAAACGCTCGTGTTTAATCTCGTAGTCAAAGATACCCCCGTAATGCGTCTAAACGTGCTTGCATATCCGCGAGTTGTGTATAAGTTGCATTTAATTCCATGCCGTCTTTTACCTTTTGGTCAAACTTTAAAAAAACCGCGATTTTACTGAAAAACGTGTTTGCTTAATAGTCTTAGGCTATTTATTCATGGCTTAACCATTCCACTTTATAACGACGATGTTTATCTTGCGACAAACTGTCACAGAGGATAGGCAGTATCGTTTTTAATTTTTCGTCTAATTGCCACGGTGGATTGATAATGATTAAGCCACAACCATTTAAGCGTAAGTCGTTATCATCTGGGTAAATACAAAACTCTGTCGCCAAAATTTTAGGAATGTTTAACGCTTGTAATTGGCGATAGAACGGTAACGTGTCGGTGTAACGTTTAATCGGATACCAAATTGCATAAATTCCAGTTGCCCAACGTTTGTGAGCAACCTTTAATTGTTTTATCAGTTGTTCAAATTCATCAGGCGATTCAAACGGCGGGTCGATAAGGACTAAACCACGTTTTTCTTTTGGTGGCAAAAAGGCTTTTAGCACTTGATAGCCATCCATGTGATGAACAGCAACCCGCTTGTCATGTCTAAATAATTGTTTTAAGGCAGTCGCTGAGTCTTCCTGTAATTCGGCTAAAACCGCTTTATCCTGCTCACGTAAAAAATGGTAAGCAATCAAAGGCGAGCCGAGATAGTAGCGAATATCAGGCGTTTCTTCGTTATAGCTTTTAATCAGTTGCTGATATGTTTGTAAAAGGGGTTGTGTAAAAGTCAGCGAAGATAAGCGCGTAATCCCATTATGATGTTCTAAGGTTTTTTGGGCTTCTATCGAATTTAAATCATAGCCGCCGATGCCTGCATGGGTTTCTAAGTAACAAAATGGCGTTGTTTTTTGTTGTAAATGTTGCAATAAGGCGATTAATGTAATGTGTTTAAACACATCTGCAAAATTGCCTGCATGGTAGCTATGGTGATAATTCATTAATAATAAATCCCTTATTAACCTGAAAAAATTAGTGGTTTAAATGTTCATTGGATAAGTATGAATGAACATATTAACAAGTACCATTCGTTATGTGAAAAACTAAAAAATTTATATTTAAAATAAACATAATTAACAGACTATTAGTTACTTTCAATAATGCATTTTATCTAACTACTAAGGTATTTACTGGATTGTCTCTTTTTTCACAATTTGTCACGATACGATTTGTGAGTCATGATAAAAGGTAATGTGCGATGAAACTCAGTATTTCTTCAATTTTTTTTATACATACGCTCTTACTATTATGTAGTTATGCTTATGAACTTGCTGATAATAAGTATCTTACCCGTTTGTCACTAGAAGAATTATTAGAAGTGCAAATTGTGCATATAACGGGTAAATACGAGACTGTTTTATCAAAAGAGATGTTAGGAAATATTTTTGCTTCACCGATTGAGAATATTCAACCACTTTCTACACAAAACTTATTTCCCCCTAAACAATACAATTTACAAGGGGGGGTTTGTCGTTAACAATTTTTAAAGCTAGGTTAGTGTAAGTAGAGTAACGAACTTAAACAGAGATAAGCTAAAATGCACATTTTCTATCACCACTGTTAAGGCTCGTTATGCTGACTTATCCCACAATAGACCCTGTACTTGTTCAAATTGGGCCATTCCCAATCCATTGGTACGGTTTAATGTACCTGATTGGATTGCTTATCGCTTGGTGGCTTGGACTCGGACGCGCTAAACGTCCTGATTCACCTGTAACGCCTGAACAATTGAGTGATTTAGTCTTTTATGCTGCTTTAGGGGTTGTCGTTGGGGGACGTTTAGGCTACATCCTCTTTTACGGTTTTCCCAGCTATCTACAAAACCCACTAAGCATCTTAGAAGTTTGGCGTGGTGGGATGTCTTTTCATGGCGGGCTAATTGGCGTTTTGATTGCGATGGCAATCTTCGCACGAAAGCATAACCGTACCTTTTTCCAAATGACCGATTTTATCGCGCCCCTTGTTCCACCGGGATTAGCGGCAGGTCGTTTAGGCAATTTTATCAACGGCGAACTGTGGGGACATCCCACCCAATCTATGTGGGGGATGCAAATCACGCAAGAAAATGTCATTGCACGATTACCGCAAAACTTACAAGAGGCGGTCTTAAATGGCATGGGTTTGTATCCTTCCCAACTCTATCAGGCTGCGTTAGAAGGTGTAACCCTGTTTATTATTCTGTGGTTATACTCACGAAAACCCCGCCCGACAATGGCTGTTTCTGGTTTATTTCTCATCGGTTATGGCGTATTTCGCTTTCTTGTCGAATTTGTACGGATGCCTGATGCACATCTGGGTTATCTGGCTTTTGGTTGGTTGACAATGGGACAACTGTTGACGATTCCTATGATATTACTCGGTATTCTTTTTATGTACTGGGCATATCATAAACACAAGCTCACACAAGGAAGCACAGCTGATGGCAACTGATGATTTTAACGATGAGATTGAAACCTCTCCCGCACCACGCCCACCCCGTCGACGGGGGATTCTCGAAAAAGTGTTTGAAGCTTTTTTATGGCAAACACGCTTATTAGTATTATTTGCGGTTATAGCCAGCCTATTTGCATCATTTACTTTATTTATTGTCGGTAGTATCGATACTTATAACGTGATTGCGGGCGTATGGAGTTACTATATTGGTAATGACCATAGCAAGGACATTCATATCATTGCTGTGACGCAAATCATTGGTGCATTAGATTTATTCTTAATTGCCGTGGTATTAATGCTGTTTAGTTTTGGGCTATATGAATTATTTATTTCGCGCATAGAGCCTGCGGAAAACAGTGAAGTTTCAGGGATTTTACAAATCTATTCACTGGATGGATTAAAAGATAAAGTAGCGCAAGTCATTATCATGGCGTTAATTGTTAAATATTTTCAAATGGTTTTTGGAATGCAATTTAGTACAGCCCTTGAAATGACTTATATCGCTTTATCGATTCTCGCGCTTGCATTAGCTTTGTTTTTCTTACATAAAACGAAGAAAAAAGAGTAGTGTAACCTGAGTTCGGCGAGTTTCTTTTAAAAAGACAACAGTTTGTCTGAATCAGGATTTTCAGGATTAAAAGATTGTCTGAATCAGAATTTTCAGAATTAAAAAGACAAGAAAATTAAAAGAATAAAAAATTATGTTTTTAATTCTGCTAATTCTGTGAATTCTGATTCAGACAAAAAAAGACCAGCTAGGTTTTCAAAACCTAGCTGGTCTGTAGGAACACGCGAAAAGGGTTGACTAGACAAGATTAAAACATTGTCTGAATCAGGACTTTCAGAATTAACAGAATTAACAGAATTAACAGAATTTAAAACCCTTAAACCAAAAAGTCAGGTGAATCACGCTTTTTAATTCTGCTAATTCTGAAAATTCTGTGAATTCTGATTCAGACAAACTGTTGTCTTTTTAAAAGAAACTTGCCGAACTCAGGTTAGTAAATCCAATCGTTTTTGGCAAATCGCAAAATAATCCGCTTCTAATTCAAATCCCACAAATTGCCGTTTTAACTGAATACTTGCAATGCCTGTGCTACCACTTCCCATAAAAGGGTCTAAAATCTGTTGTTTTTCAAAGCTCACTAATTTAACAAGGTGATGCATCAGTTCAACAGGTTTTAAGGTAGGATGATGGTTAAACTTTTCTGCCGATTGTCTAACTTTTGGAATAACAAAAAATTTATCATACCCATCTTCTAATTCATCAACTCGCAAAATATTAGCACTCACTCGTCCGTTAGGATGTGGATTATGTCCTACCTTACTTTCTCCCTTTGCGTAAGGGATGCGGGTTTGTTCTAAATTCAACGCCCCTGTACCGTATTTAATCACGTTTTGCGCAACGGTTAAGCCTTTTTCTAACGGTTTTTGAATTAATATAACAGGTTCATAAGCAGGCTTAATGCCTAGTCCAGCCCCTTTATATTTAATACCTAGTTCTGAACATGGCTCATATTTTAATTTTTTAGTCTCCGTATAATAATTATCTGCCCCGCCTTTTTTATAGCCTTGTACATAATCGTATTGACCAACAACCGCACTTTCTACTGCTAACGCCTTATCAATTTCCAGCCCAATATCACGGCTTTTAGGCATACCATTGAGATAAACCCAAAATAAAACGTCTTTAATCAAAAAACCGCTGTCCTCTAAATCTACCATTAAACGGTGCATTAAACGGACTGAAGAAAAAACTAATCCAAAAGCCCCATGTTTTAAGACCCTGAGGGAATCTGCCCAAATTTGTTTATCAGGCAAGGCTTTATCCCATGCATGATTTTGGTAAGAAATGCCATAAGGCGGGTCTGTAATTAAAGCGTCAATACTATTGTCAGATAAAGGGGTTAAACCATAGCAAGATTGGTTAAATATCTCGTAGGGTTTTGATTCGTTCAGGTTGAACATGATTTAATAAACTTCTTTTGTAATTAACTAAAATTTTACAAGTATCTGCAGGTGTTTTATCAGGTGGGCAAACAACTTTAAATCCAAAATCAATTATTAGCTTTTGTATTGTAATGGATTGTGTTGAGCGACTACCTTCTGGACGATTAACAACTAGTTGGTGTAAATGTTCGCCTAGTCCGTTATGTTGTCCATATATTATAAATTGTAAATCACTTGCTCCTTTCCAAACAGCAACTGCAGTAAATAATCGTAAATCGCTAAATATACGCGCTTTTTCCTCTGTTGTATCGTTCCATGTTCCCCCCCAACTACCACTAGAAACAGAGCATTGTTTTATTTCTAAATACTGTTCTTCTGTACTTTTCTTTGCATCAAACCCATGTTTGCTAAAGTTTAATAAGTCAAAACCTAAATAGTTAGCAACAATAGCGTTTCTAATATTGTTAATAGTAGTGTCTGTATCATAAATACCAAAATGCTCTTGAAATTTAGATAATTCATCTAGCGCAGCAATACCTAATATTCTAAATTCACTTGGTACAGTACGATAATCACCTTTATCAAATAGACTCATATTTTCTCCTCTATTTACCTTGAAAGGACTCCCTATTTTGCTCAATCGTCAATGCTTCGGCAACCGTATAAAATGAACCAAAAACAATAACGCGGTCTAATGCGCTTGCTTGTTGCAAAGTCGTTTGATAAGCATCGCTAATAGTTTGATAACAATGAATATGAGTTGCGCCGATAGCTTGTAAATGTGCTTGTAACTCTTCTATGGGCGTTGCACGGGGTGCGTGTAAAGGCGCAATATGCCATTCGTCCACTTCTGACAACATACAGCGCATAATCCCTTCAATATCCTTATCTTTTAAAATACTGACAACGGCATAGCGTTTGCCTTGTGCAGGATAGTGTTGGAGTAGTTGTTTTAAAACTTGAGCCGCTTGTAAATTGTGGGCAACGTCTAAAATGCGCGTGCATTCACCTTGCGTATGGATGACTTGAAACCGTCCCGCATTTCTAACAGTTGCTAAACCTTGCTGATACTGTGCGAGTCCTAGGGGATGACGTGCTTGTAATAAAGTCAGCACCATCAATACACCCGCCGCATTTTGTAGTTGAAAATCCCCTTTTAACGCAGGCATGGGTAAAGGGTAATTAATAGCTTTATATTGCCAATACCATGTTTGTTCTGTTGTTTTTTGATAGTGATAATCGTGATTTAATCGATAAAGTGGCGTTTGTAATTGTTGCGCGTAGTCGATTAAACGCTGTGGCGGATTGGGGTCGCTACAGACAGCAGGGCGATTTGCGCGAAAAATTCCTGCTTTTTCAAAGCCAATACTTTCGCGGTCTGAGCCTAACCAATCCACATGGTCGATATCGATAGCCGTTACAAGGGCAACATCAGAATCGATGATATTAACCGCGTCTAACCGTCCGCCTAAACCGACTTCTAAAATAACGACATCTAAGCCTGCTTGTTGAAATACATATAAAGCGGCGAGCGTAGAAAATTCAAAGAAGGTTAAAGAAATATCTTTGCGGACATCTTCGATTGCGTTAAAAGCATCGCATAATACGGTATCACTAACCTCTAACCCATTGATACAGATACGTTCATTATAGCGGAGTAAATGCGGGGACATATAACGCCCTGTTCGATAGCCTCCCGCTTGTAAAAAAGCGTCTAACATCATAACACTAGAGCCTTTACCATTCGTACCTCCAACGGTAATCACGGTAAAATTTGGGGTTAGGACTTTTAAGCGTTCGGCGACCATTTTACAGCGATGTAGCCCCAATTCGATTTGACGGGGATGTAATGCTGTTTGCCAATCTAGCCACTCATCAAGGGTTTTAAAGCGCATTTAAAGGCTCGTGTTTGAAATCAAGGAAATTAAGGTCAGGCAATTAAACATAAAGACAGCCGTCTTAAATTAATAAGAGTGGTGAAAACGTTCAATACGGACATAAGGATAAGCCGCGCTTGGAATGGCTTTCGGCTTTTTAATTTCTAAGATAATTCGCTGAATTTGTGGATAAGTTTTTAAAAGATATTGGGCTGACCGTTCTGCGAGTGTTTCAATTAATTGAAATTTTCCCTCAATAGCTAAATCGGTGAGTTGTTGCGCAATAACGGCATAGTCTATGGTTTGTTGAATATCTTCTGTTTGTGCAGCGGCTTTAAAAGGATATTCAGCTTCTAAGCTCAACAGTAAAGGTTGCTCATGCTCACGCTCGGCAGGATAAATGCCGATAATACATAGAATTTCTAAGTCTTTTATGCCTATAGTGCCTATCATAAGGATGTATCACATGGGTAGGATGAATAGAGAGAGAAACCGCTAGAAAGGTCGGTGAGGGTTTGCCTCACCGCATCATTTAAGATGATTTAGAAGGATGATTTTAACCAACGTAAGCCCGCTTGCCAAACATTTGCAAAGGCAGGCGGAGGAGATAAGGCTAATCCTTCATCATTAATAAAGAGAATTTTTGCTTTAATCCATGATAAACCGATAACTCGCTGATAATCTGATTGAATCACTAAATCATAGTGTCCTCGTAATCGCCAATAGAATAGCCAGCGTTTGAGGAAAAAGCGGGGAATTGGGGCGGTAAAGTTGGAACGCGGTAGTTGATAAATGGCAGTTCCATCTAATAAGGGCATGAACGTGATGCTTAAATCAGGGCGTTGCTTGAGGATAGTTACAAAAATTTCTTGTGTATCTGTTGCTTGTAAACTTACGGCAAAGGAAACAAGCACTCGTTTAATCGTCGTATCGCTGAGAATTTGGGCGAGGTGCTTATTTGGCTTGTATTGGCTAACGTTTAACTGTATCGCTTTTTTGCCGAAACGATTGGCTTGAAAATCGTCAACTGCATCATAATGCAATTGGGCTAAATCAGGCTTCCCTAACAGGTGATAATAAACGGCTTTTTTCAAGCTGTAGCGTATCATGCGCTGAATAACCGCAGGACTTGCGCCGTGGACTTTGAGCATATCTAAGACATTACGATTATCGTAGTATAAAACCCATGTTGGTACTTTTGCCGCAGCGGACAAGTGCCAAATAAGGGACTTAGCAGAGACAACGACACGATGTCCCATTTCGCCTAAGCGTAAACACCATTCCACATCATCAAAGTGGATAAAGTAGTCACGCCATAAGCCTGCCTGTTTCGCAATCGGTGCGCGAATGAGTAAAGAGGCTGCCGCAACATAATCCACATCCATATACGGATGACAGTGGACTAAACGTTTACTTAAATCATTATCTTGTTGCAATAAAACTTGTACATCTTGCCCTTGCCATGCACGCACTTCTTCTAAATGTCGATTGAGTTTTAATTGACCACTGCCAAAATCAACGAATGCGCCCATTTCATTGATACGCCAAGGGTAATCTAACTGCATCATCGTTGAGCCTGCGACAGTAATATCGGCATGACTGTCTAAGAGATTAACCAATTCGACCAGCGCATTTTGATGTACTAAGACATCATTATCTAATAACCAAAGATAATCATATTTACCCTCAGCTTGTTCATATGCCCAAGCTAAACCCGTATTAAATCCACCTGTTCCGCCAATATTTTCAGGATTACAAATCACATGCACTTGCGGATACTGGGCGCGAACTTCAGCGACAGTATTATCTTGGCTAGCGTTATCGACGACAACGACATCAATAAAAGCTGTCGGATAATTTTGTTGCGCTAAAGAGGCTAATAAATCTAAAACATACTGCTGTTTATTCCACGTGACGATAATCACTAAAACACGGGGAGCGTTGACTGAATCCTTATTGATACTCATAAACGTCCAAGTAGTTGATGAAATACACTGTTTTGACGACGGAATGTCGTTAATTGTTTATAAACAGGGGCGGGTAAGCGTTGTAATTGAATCGGCATTGCAAATGCCTCTTTCACCGCTCGATAATAGGAACGCATTTCCCACGACTGTAAAGCACGGAAAAGTCCCATAAAAAGACGGGAAGCGATTAAATAAGCGGCGATAGGAAATGGGTAATAACGGCGAATTAACCAGATGGTATTACGGGTTGGATAAAACACCCGCCGCCAATTTGTTCGATTAACAACGGCTTGACGGTGAACAACTCGACAATTAGGGTCATAATGAATGCGATAACCTGCCCGCATCACTTGAATGGCAACCTCGATTTCATTCTGATATAAGAAGAATTCACTGGGATACCAGCCAATAGATTCAAATAACTGACGACGGATAGCAAAGCCACAGCCGACAAATGCCATAGAGCTACCAGGTTCATCATTCGCAGGTAAATGCCAAGTCCGTGCTGGCTTTCCTTCTAAATCCTCAATTCTACAGGCAACTACGCCAACATCCTTGCGCGTATCTAAACATTGAATTAAACGGTCTAACGTTTCATTATCCAGCGGGTGTGAATCATCATCTAAAACAAGAAGGTATTCACCACGTGCTAATTTAAATCCCTCGTTATAGCCTGCAATGCCTGTATTGGTATTCATAAATACGGCACGTATCCAATTTTCTTGGCTTTTTAAAAACTCGGGCGTTCCATCCGTAGAAGCATTATCGACGGCGATGACTTCAATGTCTTGTCGGGTTTCTAAGAGTCTTTGCAGAATAGCAAGCGTATAGCGAGTTTCAGATAAGCGATTATAGTTTAAAAAAACAATGCTTAACTTAGGGGTAGCGGTTGGAGTTTGGGTATTCGTGTTCATCGGAGTTTACCAAGTCTATAGCTCATTCACGAGGTTATATGAGGTTAAAAAAGGTGGTCGCCCCAGCCTACAATTAACAATCGCAATGATCGGCGTATTGTAACTTGAAAAAATGGTAATGAAAAACATTCAAGAAATAAGCCAAGCATTGCAAAAAAAACTAATTTTCTATGGTATAAAACAAGTAAAATCAATTAATAGCCATATTAGTTTTCAGTGCATAAGCATTATTTTGATAAAGTCGTTACAGTGTTATTACATTAACTTATATTATTTTATTCATTTTCAACAAACAAAATAAAATCCACAAAATTGTCAATCTCTGTGATACTCCCCGTCTTGTTAATCTATACTAACATTATGTTTTACAAAAAAATCTATAGTAGCGGGATAATTTAAACACCTTTACAGAGTGATTAAATCCTCATTAGTCATTAAATGACAAGCATCATCAAGTAATCACGCTCCCATGCATTCAAAATGATGTGTTATGTTAGCTAAATCTATCTAAAAAATATGCTTAAGAGAAATATTGCATGCAATTGAATTTAATTAATAAAAAAATAATGCCTTATTTGCTACTCATCAGTAATATTATTTATCTAGCCAGTTGTCAATCTGCTGATAACAGCATTCCTATTGGTTTCATCGCAGAACTAACAGGATTGCACTCTGATTTAGGTGTGGAAATTCGTGATGGCGCATTATTGGCGGTTGAACAAACCAATGCAGCGGGCGGGATTAATGGTCGTCCTATACGGTTATTAATGCGTGATGATCAAGGTAATTCTGACAAAGCACGCACTGCTTGTGCTGATTTGGCGACTCAGCAAGTTGTCAGTATCTTTGGCACTGCGACCAGCACAACAACAACGGCGTTATTAACCTGCACAACCGCACATCATATTATACAAGTTAGTCCAACAGCCTCTAGTTATTATCTAGCTTATCAAAAAGATAACTTGATTCGTTTAATGTCTAATAGCCACGATGAAGGCATTGCGATGGCGCGTTATGCCTATCAAAAAATGGGCGGACGCAATGTGATTGCCATTATTGATCTACATAATCACCTCTATACCAAAGCTGTCTGGGAGGCAATACAAACAACTTTTAGAGAATTAGGTGGAAATACACAAGAGCCTATTTTTTTCACATCGGGTCAAACGGATTTAATAAAACTGATTAGTAGTAATATTTCTCTCAATACCTTAGCACAAGCGGATACGGTATTTCTTCTATCTTCTGCTATAGATACTGCTTTGTTATTACAATATATTAATCAACAAAAAATACAGGCAAACTTTTTTGCATCAGGTTGGGTAGATACAGGCGATTTATTAAAAAAAGGAGGACGTTCAACAGAGAATTTAAAGCTCTCACTTTATTATAATCCGCATGATAATTCCCCTGCATTTCTTAAGTTTAACAATGAATTTTATACCAGATTTCAGCGTAGCTCTAGTTTTGGTTCAATTTATGCTTATGAAGCCATGTTAGTTTTGATTGAAGGCTTACGCCGTACTGGTGGACAAGCGAATGGATTACAAACCGCTTTATTAAATATTAAAGACTTTCCACTATTACAGGATAATATATCAATCGATAAATATGGTGATGTAATTCGCCATCTTTACATCGCGAATATTCACGATGGAAAATTAGAAATTTTAGATAAAGTAATGGCTCACCCATAAAACGAGATATAAGCCCATGCCCGTCGCGAAACTTCATTCCTTACAACGTTTGTTTTCAAGAATGTTGATGATTTTTGCCATACAAATATTATTAGTGGGCATTGCGATTCTTTTCGTAAGTGTACATTTTATTCAAAAAGGGATTGTTGAAAGACAAGCCTTATTAGTTAATGCATTAGCTGTACAGAGCACACATTATTTATCCGAGGCGGAAGCTGTTTTGCGGGGGTTTGCCTACGAACTAACCGCGTCAACGATTTCTTATCAAATGCGAATTTTAACGCAAATTCGCACCACATATCCGCGATTTTCCAGCTTATATTTATTAGATGCAAATGGTTATGTGCAAGCAGAATCTACAGCAGCAAACGCTAAAATGTTAGGGCTTGATTTTGTCAATACACCTTATTATCAACATGCTAAAACTTCTGATAAAACCTATTTTTCTAACCCTTTTATTTCACTAATAAATGGAAAAACAGCAA
The DNA here is from genome assembly GCF_000245015.1 of Beggiatoa alba B18LD. Lineage (NCBI taxonomy): Bacteria > Pseudomonadati > Pseudomonadota > Gammaproteobacteria > Thiotrichales > Thiotrichaceae > Beggiatoa > Beggiatoa alba. The sequence goes on from NZ_JH600070.1 coordinate 765,922, forward strand.
TTACCATTGCAATACCCGTGATGTTAAATAATAAGTTACGTGGCATTTTTGTCGGTGAGCTAGACGTTAATTTATTGCAGAATACTTTAGAACAATTTCAATTAGATAATCAGGTTGTTTCCTTTATTGTTGATAGACAAGGCACTTTACTTGCGCATCCTAATCGTCAATGGGTAGAAGAACGCCTCAATTTTGGCAACTGGTCATTAGTCAAACAAGGACGGGCAGGAAATTCAGGATTTCAAGTTTTTGAACAAGATAATACATGGATGATGGGCAGTGTTATGCCGATGGAAAATGGCTGGGTTGTTGTTACGACACAAACCCTATTTTTAGGGGCACGCCCTTTAATTATGACTTTATTTATTGCCATGTTAATTTTTGTAGTTAATTTATTAATTTTTCTGCTAGTACAGCATCATCATCGTCGCCAAATTATCAAACCATTATCATTATTAGTGGAAAGAGCAAATTTTGTCGCACAAGGGCAATATCACGAAGCCTTATCTATTGCACAATCCAGTCATGTGCAAGAATTAGCCAGTTTAGGGGATAGTTTCCGCTTAATGGTAAAATCGATAAAAGAGCGTGACCAAACCCTTGCAAAACAAATTGTTATTTTACAAGCCGCTAAAAATACGGCTGAGGCGGCAACACAAGCAAAAAGTGAATTTTTAGCCAATATGAGTCATGAATTGCGCACGCCATTAAATGCCATTATTGGTTATGCCGAAATTTTACAAATGGAGGCGGAAGAAAACGCGGAAGAGAATATTTTAGAATATGCACAAAGTATTTTAAGTTCTGGTGAACATTTACTGACAATTATTAATGATGTATTAGATATTTCAAAAATTGAAGCGGGTAAAATGGAATTGCACACTGACCGCTTTGATGTCAGTGATATGTTGCATGAAATTTGTACGATGGTTGAGCCATTAATGGCACATAATAAAAATAATTTTGTGGTGAACTATCTTAATTTGTTGGGTGAGATGCAGACTGATCTCGTTAAATTGCGCCAATGTGTTTTAAATTTATTAAGTAATGCCGCTAAATTTACACAACAAGGGCAAATTACCTTAGAAGTGAAGCGTATTATCGACCATAGCGAAGAAATTTGGCTCACTTTCCGTGTGATTGATACTGGTATCGGTATGACTCATGAACAAGTCGCTAAGTTGTTTAATGCCTTTACACAAGTTGATAGTTCTAGCACACGTCGTTATGGAGGAACAGGCTTAGGGCTTGCTTTAACAAGACATTTTGCCCGTTTATTAGGTGGCGATGTAAACGTTGTTAGTGAATACGGCAAAGGCAGTACCTTTACTTTATTTATTCCTGCTAATTTGCCAAAAGTAGAAAATACCGTTCATGAGGTAATGCCTGTCTAATAAAAAAAACTATATTTTTAACGGTTTAACCATGCAGAAGGTGTACACCCCATTTCTTGACGAAACATATAAGTAAATGCAGAGGTTGAGGCGTACCCCAAGGCAAACGCAATATTTGTGATGCTACGCCCCGCACATAGCCATTCTACAGCTCGAAAAAGGCGTAATCGATACCGCCAATCGCGCAAACTCATCCCTACCTCTTTTTCAAAACGGCGTGTTAATGTCCGTGATGATGCACCAAGTAACTGCCCCCACGCCTCCACACTGCGCGTATCTGCGGGGTCTGCATAGAGCGATTCACAAATCGTGCATAAAATCGGGCTATGTGGCCAAGGTAAATAAAAATCTTGTTTAGATAAACGTTTTAATTGCTCACTAATCAACTCATTGAGTTTGTCGATATACGTTTCACTGTCTTTTCGAGTTTGTGCATCTTCTAATTCGATAATCAGGGCGCGAAAAAATGCAGAAACAGAAAAAACCGTGCAACTTGTTGGCATGTTTAACTGCGGTGTATCTGCCACGTATAAATTACGAAAAGCCGTATCGCTTAATGCCCCTGTTGCATGCCAAACTCCAGCAGGCAACCAAATCGCTTGTTCTGGTGTAATGACATACCATGAATGATTAACAGTAACAACTAAACTGCCAGAGGTCGCATAGACAAATTGATGCCAAGGGTGGATATGCAACGGAAAAACATGTTTTGTGGCTAACTGTTGAGAACGTAAATAAATCGCTTTTGGTAAACAGTGCATTTCAGGCACATCAACGGTTATCCAATCTCGATGGTTGATTATCATCTGTTTTTCTCTATTGTCGTTTCATCAATATAACTTGTCATTATATAGAAAGAATTGCAGATATAAGGCGAGTAAACTCTCTTTGTATCTTTATCGTCTTTTAAGAGTGTGTCGTACCATGTTAGGCATTTCTATTTCTGCACGTTATGTTGAGCGTTTCAAAGTGATTACAGCGGGTATCTGCGCCTTAATCTTAACGGTTGGTCTTGCCCGTTTTGCTTATACGCCGATGTTGCCCATTATGCACGATGAGGCGGGATTATCTGATTTAGCCGCTGGTTGGTTAGCAACGTTTAACTATGCAGGCTATATGATGGGGGCATTGATTGCGGCGACGATGAAAGCATTAAGCCGTAAATTTCTGCTCTATCGTTTTGGGCTGATTATTGCGGTTATCACAACCCTCGCAATGGGGCTAACGGATAACTTAGTCTTATGGGCAAGTTTACGTTTTATTGCGGGTATTTCCAGCACTGCAGGCTTACTCCTTGCCTCAGGCTTAGTCCTGAATTGGCTGATTCGAGAACGGTATAGACCCGATTTAGGCGTACATTTTATGGGCTTAGGATTAGGTATTATCGTCTCAGGATTAGCCATTGCTATCATGACTCATGATGTCACATGGGATAAACAATGGATTTTTCTGGGTATATTTGGGCTAATCTTTTTTATTCCTGCATGGTTTTGGATGCCAGCTCCTAAACCATTAGACATAGATAATATAAGTTATGAACAACGTCCTATTGCACGACAATGGTTGATTTTACTCATTTTAGCCTATTTTTGCGGTGGCTTTGGCTACGTGATTAGTGCAACGTTTATTGTCGCTATTTTAGAAAAATTACCTATTTTAACGGGACACGGTGGGATGGTTTGGGTCATTGTTGGACTGGCTGCTGTTCCCTCTAGTTTTCTCTGGGATAAAGTTGCCCGACCGCTGGGCAAAGTTGGCGCGCTTGTTTTAGCCTATGGATTAGAAATTATATCTTTTATCCTCCCTGTTGTGAGTGACAATGTCATCCTGAATTTAGCCAGTGCGATTTTATACGGCGGTACATTTGTTGGGATTGTTAGCCTAACACTTTCATTAATTGGGCAATATTTCCCTGAAAATCCTGCCAAAGCAATGGCACGTTTAACCCTTAGCTATGGTGTTGCTCAAATTACAGCCCCTGTAATGGCTGGTTATATCGCTGAAACAACAGGTAATTATCACGGTGCATTAATCATTACAGCCATTATTATGGGCATTGGTGTCGGTTTACTCCTACGTTTAAAAAAGCAACAAACACATGTTTTACAACCCGTCACTGCTGTGTCGTAAGATAAAGCAATGGCTTACCAATCCCAGTAAGCCATTAATAATTAATAAATTAAAAACAACATTACTCTAAAAAATCCCTATGTTGTAACAGAGAAAAGACTTGCACCACTGAGAATAAATCTATAAAATGCACGTCCTACCTTATTTGGGGTTGTAGCTCAGCTGGGAGAGCGTCGCGTTCGCAATGCGAAGGTCGGGAGTTCGATCCTCCTCAACTCCACCACATAGAATTCCCCATAACTCATTCATTACCTGCAGTTCTATCTCCACCGCTTTCTTTATGCCTTGGTAGCTCAGTGGATAGAGCACTCCCCTCCTAAGGGAGTGGTCGCGGGTTCGACTCCCGCTCAGGGCACGTCATTACATAATTTAAGCTGTTAATCCGTCTGTTACTCGCATAACAATCTCGCTATCTTGAGTTGTCTCATTATCTCCTAGATAATTAAACGCCTTTATCAATTCACCGAAGTAGAGATATAAACTCATGACCGAACCTCGCTATAGGGTTGTTTTTCGTGGTGAAATACAACAAGAAAAAGACATCGAACAGGTTAAAACACAACTTGCTCAAATCACTAAACAATCTCCCGAAAAAATAGCACTGTTGTTCTCAGGTAAACCCGTTACCATATTGAAAGATGCGGACGAAATAACCGCAAAACGGTATCAAACAGCATTCCAAAAAGCGGGCGCAATTTGTTACATTCAAACAATTCCCTCCCCTACTGTCGAAACAACAGCCAACCCAACACCTACCGTTAGTAGTCCATCAACAGCAGACACGACACCGTCGCCAATTCCTAAAAAAGTTCCATTAAAAATAAAACCAAAACCTGTAGAAAGTGATATTTTTAGTCATGCCGAAGAAGTTTCTCAAACAACAGGCAAGAAAAAAATAGTTTTTATCAGCCTCTTTTTTATTTTTTTATTGTTACTTGGAGGCACGCTCTTTGCCACACCTTATATAAGTGTCTGGCAAATGAAAAAAGCTTACGAGGCAAAAAATGCAGATGTATTAAATAGTTATATTGACTATCCGACCTTAAGAACCAATTTAAAAGCGCAAGTTGCAAGCCTGATTGAAAAAAGTCTGCAAACAATGCCCGCGCCACCAACAGATGCAGGCAATCCCGCAGGCTCTCCCCTAGAAATGGCTAAACCACTGATTGAATCAGTGATAGACCAGTCAATTACCCCAGAAACCTTAGCGAAAATACTCACAGAAAATATGGGGAGTGACGAAGCCCAGATGATTCGTTCATCTGAGGAAAAAGCCAAATTAAGTTATGAAAATTTTTCTACTTTTTTAGTCACCGTGGATGCACAAGGAACACCAATTTCTGTTATTTTTTCACGGGTTAATATGATTTATTGGCAAGTGACAGATGTGCGTATTCCACAAGAAGTATTAAATTTACCCTTAATGAATGCGGGTAATTTGATGAATGTTCCTAATCCTAATGGGGAAAATACAACAGAAGAAACAGCAATGAGCGAACCTATTGCAGAGCCTGCTTCCCCTGATGAACACGTTGTTAAACCCAATGCTTATGGGGCATTAGCTTATTCTACAACGAGCGGAATGCATGGTTTTTCTGCACAACGCGCTACTCAGGCAGAGGCTGAACAAGAAGCTTTAAATCGCTGTAATGGATTGACAGAAAAGAAAGATTGTCAGGTATTATCGCCAGTTAATAATGCCTGTATCGCACTGGTTAAAGCGTCCGTTGATGCGACGATTTTCGGCTGGGCTTGGAATGACACGCAACAAGAGGCGGAAGAACGGGCAATGCAAGACTGTAAAGAACGCAATCCTGATTGTCGTTTACAACAATCATTTTGCAGTAAGTAAAACAAAGACCAGCTAGATTTTAAAAACCTAGCTGGTCTTTTTTTGTCTGAATCAGAATTTTCAGAATTAGCAGAATTAAAAACAATTAAAAACAATTAAAAACATAATTTTTTATTCTTTTAATTTTCTTGTCTTTTTAATTCTGAAAATTCTGATTCAGACAAGCTCTTGTCTTTTTTTAAAGAAACTCGCCGAACTCAGGTTATTTAAATTTAGGACAGGCAGTCCTCCGCATCGCTTTATAGTGCGTTTACTATAATCGTTCAATTTCTTCGCGCGTTAGTCCCGTCGCAACCATAATAAGCTCAAGAGGAGCATTGCTTTTCTTCAATGCGATTGCGACTTTTATTCTTTCTTGTTCAATCCCTTGTTCAATCCCAATCTCAATGCCTTTTTCCAGACCTATCTCAATTCCTTCCTGTTTAGCGGTATCAAGCACATTGATGAAATCGCGGTAGTATTTCAAACTCAATTCATACGCATGGCGGTCTTCATAACTCATATTCGCTAATTTCGCTAACGCAAAAGCGTCTTCGATAATATCGCCTTGAAATTCTCTCGGCATATCGTCAAACGTTACTAATTCACGCAGGAAATATAACCACCATTCTAAATGGTTCGCTAATTCGGATTCTTGCTTTTTGAATTTCGCCATTTCTATGTAAATGAAGTTCAATTTCTTAAACATCACTTCTTTGCTGTAAATATCGGTAATTTGTCCGAAATGTAAGTAACGCTCATCGGGAAAGCTGGCTAAGGAGAAGTCTAAAATCCCAATGAAATAAATCGGGGTTAATTCAAAGTCCCATTTGCCTTTTTTGGCTTGGTCTTGAATTAAGAAACTGGCGTAGTAAGTGGCGCGGTCTTGAAAGTGTTCTTGTTTTGCACGTTGTAATTCAACAATGAATTCCTGATTTTTTTCATCCCGACAATAAATATCAAAGATGGCACGTCGGTCTTCTTCTAACATGCCGAGCTTTTCGATATTTTTAAATTCTAAGCTGACAATTTTGTGTTTTATCGGTAATAAATCATTGAGAAAGCTGATGAGTAGGGGTTTACTTTCTTCACTGCCGAAGATTTTTTTAAAGCCAAAATCGGTGAAGGGGTTGATGAATGTGCCTAGGGATTTGTCGGTCATGTTGATGTTTCCTCATGCTTGGAAAGATATAGTAAACGTATCATAAAATTATTTAACTTGAGTTCAGCGAGTTTTATAAAACAAAACAGAGACCAGCTAGATTTTAAAAACCTAGCAGGTCTTTTTTTGTCTGAATCAGAATTCACAGAATTAGCAGAATTAAAAACAATTAAAAACATAATTTTTTATTCTTTTAATTTTCTTGTCTTTTTAATTCTGAAAATTCTGATTCAGACAAGCTCTTGTCTTTTTTTAAAGAAACTCGCCGAACTCAGGTTATTTAAATTTAGGACTGGTAGTCTTCCGCATCGTTTTATAGTGCGTTCACTATATCGTAATACTCAGGTCAATTAATCAATAAAAAAAGCCCCTACATATCGAATCAATGTAGGGGCTTTTTTTCATAGCGTTTATAATGTTGACGGCAATCCCTCCGTCTCCAACTTCGTCGCCTTCTCTAATACCATCTGTTCCAACGCTTTTTTATAAGCATTTACCTGCTGACGCACAGCAGGCAACTTAACCCCTAAAATCTGTGCTGCCAATAACCCCGCATTTTTCGCGTTATTAATCGCAACGCTTGCAACAGGCACACCCGCAGGCATTTGTACGATAGATAAAAGTGAATCTAAGCCCTGTAAACTACTGGTTTTTACAGGCACACCAATAACGGGTAATGCTGTAATTGCAGCAACCATTCCTGGTAAATGCGCCGCCCCACCCGCGCCCGCAATAACCACCTCTAAGCCACGCTGTTCTGCGGTTTGTGCATAATCAAACATGCGTTGCGGTGTACGATGTGCAGACACAATCGTGATTTCATAAGCAATTGCAAATTCATCTAGGATTTTTGCCGCTTCTTGCATCACAGGCAAGTCAGAATCGCTACCCATGATAATGCCAACTAAGGGCTGTTGCATGATATTATCCTCCTTAGGCTTTGATTTTCAGCATGGTTTTAACTTGTTCCACTTTATCCAATGCTGCGGCTACGCTGTCATCAATAATCGTGACATGTCCCATTTTTCGGAAGGGTTGCGTTGTATCTTTTCCATATAAATGGAAGGACAAACCCTGAACACTTAAGGCACTGCCTAAGCCTTCAATAACAGGTGTTCCCTGATATCCTTCTTCGCCTAATAAATTCCACATCGCCGCAGGACTAAGCAATTTACTAGCACCTAAGGGTAAATTGCAGATAATTCTCACCAACTGTTCAAATTGGCTGGTGACACTCGCCTCTATCGTGTAATGCCCTGAATTATGGGGACGAGGCGCGATTTCATTCACGAGAATTTCATCGTTATTCGTCAAAAACATTTCCACCCCAAACACACCAACTCCATCTAAGGCCTCAATAGCTTTAATCGCTATTTGTTGGGCACGTTCACTCATTGCGGGGTCTATACGCGCAGGCACTGCGACAATATCACAAATATTTGTCCGCTCATCAAAAACCATCTCAACCACAGGATAACAAACTACTTCATGCTGACGATTGCGTGCAACCATAACCGCAATTTCTTTACTAAAGGGGATATATTCCTCAACCATAGAAGGCACAGGCAGAATTTTATCGACATCTGCCATGCTTTTTAAAATCGCAACCCCTTTGCCATCATATCCCCCTGTACGGGCTTTTTGCACAATGGGAAAAGTCACTTGTTGCAAATACTCGTTGTTCAAATTATCAACTTGTTGATAACGTGGAACTGGCACACCCGCTTGATCCAATACCTGTTTTTGCTTGAGTTTATCTTGAATAATTTCGAGAACACGTGGCGCGGGATAGATTTTTTTCCCCTCAGCAAATAAGGCTTTTAACGTTGCAGTATCTATATGCTCAATTTCATAGGTCAGCACGTCACTGACTTCAGCAATTGCCCGCAGTTTTTCACCATCATATAAGTCCCCCACAATCAGGGCATCCGCAACATGTGCCGAAGGACAATTAGCAGAACGGTCTAACACAGTGACATAAAAGCCCATGCGTTTTGCAACTTGCGCAGTCATCTTGCCCAATTGCCCGCCACCAATAATGCCTATACGCTGTAAAGGATAAGGAAAAGAATCGCTTTTCATCGGCTTCCTTGAATAAAAAAATATCAGATAATAACGGAAAATTTAAAGAAAAAACTAGATTTTTAACGAGAAATTTATTTTTTTGAAATTATTGTAAATAAAGGAAAAAGACCTGACAGTTTTCTACTGACTGTCAGGTCTTAATAAAGGAATATGACCTACTGTAACCGCGAAATGCGTTAAATAATAGAGGCACTAACTTGTGGATGTTGTCGGTCAGTTGGTGCAAGTATCCGATTTAACGCATTAATATAAGCCTTTGCAGACGCGATTAAAATATCTGTATCCGCGCCCTGCCCATTAACAATGCGTCCCTCTTTTTCTAAACGCACGCTGACCTCGCCCTGTGCATCCGTGCCATTCGTCACATTACTCACGGAATAAACCAATAATTTAACTTGGCTATTTGCTAACTGCTCGATAGCCTTGAACGTTGCATCGACAGGACCACTCCCTTTTGCCTCGCTAGTCACCTCTTCCCCTGCAATATTCAACGTAATTTGAGCTTGAGGCATTTCCCCCATTTCAGAGACAACCCGCATGGTTACTAACTTAATCCGCTCATTCTCGCTAGAAAATGCATCCGTCATCAACGCCTGCAAATCTTCGTCATAAATCTCGTGTTTCTTATCCGCAAGTTCTTTAAAACGAGTAAAGGCTGCGTTTAATTCTTCCTCAGTCTTAAACTCAATATTAAGCTGCTTCAAATGCGTTTTAAACGCATTCCGTCCTGAATGTTTGCCTAAAACCATACGGTTAGTTGTCCAACCCACATCCTCCGCCCGCATGATTTCATACGTTTCACGGTTTTTTAACACCCCATCCTGATGAATACCCGATTCATGCGCAAACGCATTCGCGCCAACAATTGCCTTATTCGGCTGAACAGGAAACCCAGTAATATTAGAAACTAAGCGAGAACAATTAAGAATTTGTGTTGTATCAATATTCGTATGACACGGGAAAATATCATGACGAGTCCGCACCGCCATGACGACCTCTTCTAAAGCCGCATTGCCTGCCCTCTCACCTAACCCGTTGATAGTACACTCAACTTGACGTGCCCCATTTATGACCGCAGAAAGCGAATTCGCCACGGCTAAGCCTAAATCATTATGACAATGCACCGAAAAAATCGCCTTATCCGAATTTGGCACACGTTCCCGCACAGTACGAATTAACTGCCCAAACAAATGCGGAATTTTATAACCCACGGTATCAGGAAGATTAATCGTCGTTGCCCCTGCATCGATAGCGGCTTCGACAACCCGACAAAGAAAATCAATTTCTGACCGTGCCGCATCCTCGGGTGAAAACTCCACATTATCCGTATATTGACGTGCCCGTTTAACGGCTCTAATCGCTTGCTCTAACACCTTTTCAGGTGGCATCTGAAGTTTATGCGCCATATGTAACGGCGATGTAGAAATAAAGGTATGAATTCGAGGAGAAACAGCCCCTTTTAACGCCTCTGCGGCGCGGTCAATATCCGCATCTAAAGCACGGGCTAAACTACACACAGTAGAATCTTTCACCACCTGCGCAACGGCACGCACGGCTTCAAAATCGCCCACGCTTGCCATCGCAAAGCCCGCTTCGATCACATCGACGCGCAATTTTTCTAAGGCTTTTGCAATCCGAACTTTTTCCTCTTTCGTCATAGACGCGCCTGGGCTTTGTTCACCATCGCGCAACGTGGTATCGAAAATAATGAGTTTATCTTGATTCATGGTTCTGCTCCCAAAAATTCAAAAAAGTAAAAGTAAATAATAAACAGTGAAAATATTAAGGTTAATAACACAAAAAAATGGAAATTATCGCGTATTCAATTTGCCCCGCGAAACGGGCGAGAGTGATGTATGCGCCCTGACTTAGGGCAGTAACAGCAAAGCGGGCAGAACCAGCAGAGAAGACAGACGTAACACCACCTGCTCAAGAAGAGCATTCAGACAAAACTTGTCGGCTGTGGTGATAATCATGGGGAATAGATGAATTCAGAAAATGAACAAACGAAGTTGAATAATAGCCAGCTTTTTTAAATTTGCCAAGTCTTCTATAAAAACTTTTATGGGAATACAGGAGGTAGCTTGTTAAAATATCCAATCGTCATTGATGCTCAAAGAGACTAGAAAAATGCCTTTTATTAATAGTCGGTTATTAAAAAAAATTCTCCATGCGACAGAAATTCCCCCCGCTCATCTTGAGATTTTGACAAAATGGCGCGACAGCATTTTAAATCGACAAATCTATAGTCAAAATGAAACTTCTTTAGATAGCCATTTTATTCAATCAATACTGATTAATATATTAGATTATAAAGACTTTGGTGAAGATAGAACTTTATGGAAAAATAAACCGATTGCTAGCGGTAACGTCGATATTGCCCTTGGTCATTTTACAGATGGGCAAGACAAAATTATTGCCCCTTTTGAACTAAAAGGCGCGAAAACTCGAGACTTAGATGCCATCATGGCAGGTCGACATAAAAGCCCTGTACAACAAGCATGGGAATATGCGATGGATGCAACAGGTGCGCAATGGGTTCTTGTATCCAATTATGTAGAATTACGTTTATATGCCGTCGGATATGGGCGAAGAGTTTATGAAACATGGGATTTAAGCCGTCTTACTGAACCGCTTGAATATGCCCGTTTACAACTGCTACTTAATGCAAAACAACTGCTTTCAGGAGCTACCGCCGATATTCTGCGCCAAAGTGAACAAACAGAAAAAGAAATTACCAACCAACTTTATGCAGATTACACCAAACTGCGTGAAAAACTCTTAAAAACATTAGCAAAAGATAACCCTAGCATTTCCGCATCAGAACTAATTCATCTCACTCAAAAAATTTTAGACCGTATTTTATTTATTGCCTTTGCAGAAGATAAAGGATTATTACCCAATCGTATTCTTGCTAAAGTCTGTGAAACACAAAATATTTTTAATCCACAACCCATATGGCACAGCTTTATTGGCTTATTTCGTGCTATTCATGAAGGACATGAAAAACTTGCAATTCCTGCCTATAATGGTGGATTATTTCAAACGGACTGCTTGTTAGACGAACTAACTGTTAATGATGAACTTTGTCAAGACTTTAAAGCACTCGGCGAATACGATTTTGCCAGCGAAGTCAGTGTTACGGTTTTAGGGCATATTTTTGAACAATCAATTACCGATATTGAAGTCCTACAAAAAGCAGTACGTGGCGAACACGCTACCGAAAAAGTCTCCAAACGCAAACAAGACGGCATTTTTTATACCCCTGCTTACATCACCCGCTTTATCGTTGAGCAAGCTGTTGGTGGCTGGTTAGCAGAACGTAAAGCTGAACTAGGATTTAATGAACTCCCCATTTTAACAGAGCAAGATTATGAATCTATTCGTTTAAACAGTGGAAGAGTTGAATATAATAAGAAAATTGAAAAACATATTGAAGTCTGGAAACGTTATAAAACGATACTCTCACAAATTAAAGTTTTAGACCCTGCTTGTGGCTCAGGCGCGTTTTTAAGTGAAGTTTTTGATTATTTATATCAAGAAGGACAGACCATTAATGAACGTTTAACCACGTTACACGGTGGGCAAGCGCATTTATTCCGTTGGGACACGCATATATTGGCAAATAATCTCTACGGCGTAGATATTAATAATGAATCTGTAGAAATTACTAAATTGTCATTATGGCTAAAAACCGCGAATAAACAAGAAAAGCTGACCTATTTAGACAACAATATCAAATGTGGGAATAGTTTAATTGATGATGTTACAGTGGCAGGTCATCATGCTTTTTCGTGGCACATAAAATTTGCCGAGATTATGCAAGCAGGTGGATTTGACGTGGTGGTGGGTAATCCACCGTATATCCCTATTGAGTCCATACCAGAAACAACGAAACAATATTTAAAAATTAAGTTTCCTTATTTAGAAAGAAAGTTTGATTTATCTACAGTTTTTACTATAAAAGGATTGAGTTTACTTAATCAAAATGGGTATTTGTCTTATATCTCTTCTGTCACATGGCAAACAGGAGAAAACTACAACGCTTTTAGAAAAAATTTACTGACTCAATATGGATTACTAGTCCTAGTCAATTTACCTTTTGATGTCTTTCCTGATGCTTACGTTGATACTGGTATTTACCTATTTTCAAAAAATATTTCCTCATCATACAAAGTTTTTTGTTTTAACAAACAAGAAAAAATTTCTCATTTAGACTTAATTAATTATCAATTAGTTGAAACTACACTTTTAGCATCAACAAATTATAAAATTATTCTAAATATTAAAAATTACTATCTTTTGAATAAAATCAAGACTAATCAAAATTACGTAAAACTGGGCAGTATTACACAATCAACACAGGGTCTATCAAAAAGTTGTTATGACTTATCTCCTGTAAAAACAGCGAATAACAATATCCCCTTTTTAGAGTCTGGTATTATCAACCGATATAAGTTGATTATTACACAAATGTCATATACACATTTAGATAATAATAGTAGTTTATTTCAATATTATAATAATATTGAAAAAATTTTAATTCGAAGAATTATTAGTCGACAAAACCGCTTACTTGTTAGTTATGTAAATCAACAGATTATCTTTAAAAAAGATGTTAATCCTTTTATTTTAAAAAATACGAACTTTTATACTAAATACCTTTTATGTATATTAGCAAGTAAATTAATATCTTACTTGTATTTGAATAGTTCATCTATTGCAGTAAAAGATGATTTTCGGCAAACAACATTAGCTGAATTGAGAGAAATTCCTATTATACAAATTCCATTATCACAACAATCTATTTTCGTTGAATATGCTGATATGATGCTAATCAAAGTAGAACAATTACATCAAACAGTCAGTAAAACCATATTACTTATTAATACGGAATTTCGTCTTGCAAAAATCAGTAAGTCTTTAGAAAACTGGTACACCCTAGATTTTACTGATTTTCTAACAGAACTCACCAAAGCCAATGTTAAACTTTCCTTAGCCCAAAAATCCGACTGGATGGATTATTTTAATCAACAAAAACAACAGGCTTTAATACTCAAGCAAGAAATTGAACAAACCGATAAAGCCATAGACCAATTGGTTTATGCCCTCTATGGCTTAACAACGGAAGAAATTCAACTGGTTGAGGATAGTTTTAATTTTTAAAAAAAGTCCCTATATCCAACTTTTCTATTCTTAATATCTTAATTCTCAATAATCCCTTTAAGCTCGACAGAGATTCGTCACAATGTTTAGTACAGAACGCGCACAGCTTTTCCAATCCCTCTTAAAGCAACGTCTTTTATTCCTAGATGGTGCAATGGGAACGATGATTCAACGCTATAAATTGCAAGAAGCCGATTATCGCGGAACGCGCTTTGCGACATGGCACACAGATGTCAAAGGTAATAATGATTTATTGGTTTTAACCCAACCGCAAATTATCCGAGAAATTCACCGCCAATATTTAGAAGCTGGTGCGGATATTCTGGAAACCAATACATTTAATAGCACCCGTATTTCCATGGCGGATTATGACATGGAAAATTTGGTGTACGAATTAAATCATGCCGCCGCCGCACTTGCCCGCGAAGTCGCTGACGAAATCACCGCCCAAAATCCTGATAAACCGCGTTTTGTTTCTGGCGTTTTAGGGCCAACCAGTCGCACCGCGTCGATTTCGCCCGATGTCAATGACCCCGCTTATCGCAATGTGCTGTTTGATGAGTTGGTCGAGAATTATTACGAAGCTATCGACGGTTTAGTCAATGGTGGTGCGGATATTCTGTTGATAGAAACTATTTTCGACACCTTAAATGCAAAAGCGGCGATTTTTTCCGTCGAAAAATATTTTGATGAAAAAAATATCCGTTTGCCCGTGATGATTTCAGGCACGATTACTGACGCATCAGGACGGACTTTATCGGGACAAGTCACAGAAGCTTTTTGGAATTCTTTACGTCACGCGCAACCCATTTCTATTGGCTTAAACTGCGCGTTAGGGGCGAAACAGTTACGCCAATATGTCGAAGAATTATCCCGTATTGCAGACACTTATGTCTCAGCTCACCCCAATGCAGGCTTGCCCAATGAATTTGGTGAATATGACGAATTGCCCGAAGTCATGGCGAAAGAGATTGAAGACTGGGCAAAAAGTGGCTTTTTAAACATTATCGGTGGTTGCTGTGGCACTACGCCCCCGCATATTAAAGCGATTTATGAAACTTTACGCCACTATCCGCCCCGTGTTGTGCCAGATATTCCGCCCGCTTGCCGTCTTTCAGGTTTAGAACCATTTAATATCACGGCTGAATCTTTATTCGTCAACGTCGGCGAACGCACTAATGTGACAGGCTCGGCGCAATTTAAGCGGATGATTAAAGAAGAAAATTATGAGGCTGCGTTAGAAGTTGCTCGCCAGCAAGTAGAAAATGGGGCGCAAGTCATCGACATTAATATGGATGAAGGCTTGTTAGATTCTAAAGCGGTGATGATTAAGTTTCTGAATTTACTAGCTTCAGAACCTGATATTGCCCGCGTGCCGATTATGGTGGACTCGTCTAAATGGGAAGTATTAGAAGCGGGTTTGAAATGTATTCAAGGCAAGGGCATTGTCAACTCTATTAGTATGAAAGAGGGCGAAGCGAAATTTATCGAACAAGCCAAATTAGTCCGCCGTTATGGCGCGGCGGTTGTGGTGATGGCGTTTGATGAAGTAGGACAAGCGGATACTTTTGCGCGTAAAGTTGAAATTTGTAGCCGTTCTTATGAGTTACTAACCAAAGTCGTTGGATTTCCTGCGGAAGATATTATTTTTGACCCGAATATTTTCGCGGTCGCAACAGGGATTGAAGAACATAATAATTATGCTGTGGACTTTATTCAAGCAACTGAAATTATTAAAAAGACCTTACCACATGCTTTAATTTCTGGCGGGGTTTCTAACGTTTCTTTCTCTTTCCGTGGCAATAATCCTGTCCGTGAAGCAATACATTCTGTTTTCTTGTATCACGCGATCAAAGCGGGCTTGTCGATGGGGATTGTCAACGCGGGACAATTAGCTATTTATGAAGATTTGCCCAGCGAGTTGCGCGAGCGGGTTGAGGATGTGGTGTTAAATCGCCGTGCTGATTCAACTGAACGCTTATTAGAAGTCGCGGAAAAATATAAAGGCGGCGCAAGTACGCAGGAAAATCAACAAGATTTAGCGTGGCGTAGTTTACCCGTCGGCAAACGGTTAGAACATGCGTTAGTCAAAGGGATTACCGACTTTATTGAAGTTGACACGGAAGAAGCACGACAACAGTACGCTAGACCCTTGCAAGTGATTGAAGAACCTTTAATGAATGGCATGAATGTCGTCGGTGATTTATTCGGCGCGGGCAAAATGTTTTTACCGCAAGTGGTGAAATCAGCGCGGGTGATGAAAAAAGCTGTTGCGTATTTAATGCCTTATATTGAAGCCGAAAAAGCCGCAGGCGATAAAATGGGCAATAACGGCAAGATTTTAATGGCGACTGTAAAGGGTGATGTGCATGATATTGGTAAAAATATCGTTGGCGTAGTCTTGCAATGTAATAATTTTGAAGTCGTCGACTTAGGGGTAATGGTTGCCGCTGAAAAAATTCTACAAACCGCCCGCGATGAGCAATGCGACATTATCGGCTTATCGGGATTAATTACCCCGTCATTGGATGAAATGGTGCATGTTGCCAAAGAGATGCAACGCCAAGGATTTGATATTCCTCTAATGATTGGAGGCGCGACCACGTCAAAAGTGCATACAGCGGTGAAAATTGAGCCGTCTTATTCGCATCCTGTCGTCTATGTGCCTGACGCTTCGCGGGCGGTTGGGGTTGCACAAAGTTTACTCTCGGCAGATTTAAAAACGGGTTATATTAACAAGTTACGTGTAGAATATGCCAATATCCGCGAACAACGTGCTAGTCAGCAAAATCAACGCCAAAAAGCCAGTATTGTCGATGCGCGGGCGAATAAATGGCAAGGCGATTGGGCAAATTATCAACCGCCAAAACCGCAATTTTTAGGCGTGCGGGTGTTTGACGATTATGCTTTAAGCACTTTACGTGAACGCATTGATTGGACTCCTTTTTTCCGTGCATGGGAACTGGCTGGACATTACCCCGCGATTTTTGAGGATGCTATTGTTGGGGAAGAAGCACGTAAACTTTATGCTGATGCGCAAGCCATGCTTGACCAATTAATTGCAGAAAAATGGCTAACTGCTCGCGCAGTGCTTGGCTTTTTCCCTGCCAATAGCGTCAATGATGACGATATCGAACTATATCAAGACGAGCAACGTAGCGAAGTAAAAGCTGTTTTACATCACCTCCGCCAACAAATGGCGAAAACGGCAGACCGTCCTAATTTATGTCTTGCCGATTATATCGCCCCCCAATCGACAGGCGTTGCGGATTATCTTGGCGTGTTTGCCGTTACGGCGGGCATTGGCATTGATGAACATATTAAACGCTTTGAAGCGGCTCATGATGATTACAGCAGTATTTTGCTCAAAGCCCTCGCTGACCGTCTCGCCGAAGCCTTTGCTGAACAGTTACACGAACAAGTTCGCAAACAATACTGGGGCTACGTGCCTGATGAAAACTTGAGCAATGAAGCCTTAATTAAAGAGAGTTATCAAGGCATTCGTCCCGCCCCTGGTTATCCTGCCTGTCCTGACCACACGGAAAAAGCCACGTTATGGGAGTTACTACAACCCACTGAAAATATTGGCTTACAATTAACAGAAAGTTTTGCGATGTATCCGACTGCGGCAGTGTCTGGCTGGTATTTTTCCCATCCCGACGCACGATATTTTGGCGTGGGTAAAATTGAACGTGACCAAGTCGCTAATTATGCAGAACGCAAAGGGATGAGTCTTGAAATTGCTGAAAAATGGTTAGCTCCGAATTTAGGCTATGAACGTTAATAAATAAGCCATAACAAGGGAAAACCCGCATAGTCATCAGGTGGAAAAAGCGATAGGCTTTAACCACCTGATTTTTTATAGAGATAACCCGAGTACGGCGAGATTTGTTAAAAAGACAAACATTTGTCTGAATCAGGATTAACAGGATTTAAAACCCTCAAACCAAAAAGTCAGGTGGATGACGCTTTTTAATTCTGCTAATTCTGAAAATTCTGATTCAGACAAAAAAAGACCTGCTAGGTTTTTTAAAACCTAGCAGGTCTATGTTTTATCTTATAAATATCGCCGAACTCAGGTTAGAGATAGCAATACAATATTGTTTGAATCAGGATTAGCAAGACTAAAAGATTTATTTGCATCAGACAATTAGATTTTACGCATTTAAAACTCAACTTGTTTAGCACTGTCAGCCATTTTATAACTGATTATTTTTCTTTTACCCCCGCATTAAGAGAGGATAAGCATGTTTACCCCCACTCAAAGAGAATTAACCTTTGCGAGCATGGCATTTTTAACCTATCAAGGCGAAAAAATTCCCGTTGATAACACGACAGTTTTTAAAATTGTGCAACTCATTAATGACAAACTGCCAACCGTTCCCAGTTTAAATAATGACTGGCGCATTGTTTGGGGTCCTGCCTTATATAGCGCAAATAACAATCCGCGTAAGAAAAAACAAGCAAATCTTACCTTTGTTGTGCAATCTATTTCAAAGCCAACACAATACATTGTCGCAACACGTGGCACAGTTGGGGATAATCTTTGGGAATGGATAACCGAAGATTTTGAGGTTGCATTACATCCTTGGATAACACCACAAGCAGTAAATCCACAACCACTTATTAATCAAGCAACTACTAACGCGCTAAAAATCGTTTTAAACACTGCACCACCCAGTCCCGAGCAAACCCCCGCCGCGTATAAACCGCTTGCAGGTGCAGGGCTAACCTTAGTCGACTTTCTTGCTAGTCTTACGCGCTACGGCAATATTCAAATAGGATTTACAGGACACAGTTTAGGCGCGGCTATTTCGCCCGCGCTTGCGTTATGGTTTAAACAATCACAGGGCAATGTTTGCTTACCGCATGACAATGAGATTTACCCCAATATGCCCCGTTGGGATATCGGTAAAGTTGCGCAAATCTCTTGCGTTTCTTTTGCAGGCTTAACCATTGGAGACAAAGGACTGACAGCATACTTTAAACAACAATTAGGCGATAATTATGACCGTATTTACAACACTTTAGACATTGTTCCTCATGCTTACACAGAATTATCTCAATATCCCAGTTTATACAGTCCTACGTACAAAATGACGTTACTCGAAGAGGTTGCCTTAGAAGCCTTTAAACTCCGCGTTCACGAAGCGCAAAAGAAAGCAAAAACGGTTTATGAAGCCTTACCCAATTCGAATCCATTTATAGGTACAGTAAACCCAAGTTGTAAAGATTATTTAGCAGAAGCTGGCTATCAACATGTCACCGCTTATTTAAATATGTTTGAAGTGCCAATGTTGGCATGGTAAGGGAATAAAAGGTGTTTTTTTAAACGTTACTAAATTCTAGGGTAGTGCTAAACAATAACGCTTTTGTCTGAATCAGAATTTTCAGGATTAGCAGAATTAAAAAGCGTTATTCACATTAGTTTTTCGGTTTGAGGGATTTAAATCCTGTTAATCCTGAAAATCCTGATTCAGACAAGTTTTAATCTTGTCTGGTCAACCCTTTTCGCGTGTTCCATCTCAAAAATTAAGCGATACATCAATGCTTAATCCGTATCTGTTGCTAACTCATCATTATCTTGAGCTTTTAAGCCATGTTTTTGTAAGCGGTAGCGTAATGCCATGCGGGTGATACCCAGTAAACGTGCTGCTTGGGAAACATTGCCTGCCGTTTTTGTCAGGGCTTGTTCAATTAATAAACGCTCGGCTTGTTCTAAATTAAGCGCATTGGTTGTTGAGGGTAATAACGGTTCTGCGATGTCTGGGGAGTTTGCATTGATTGACAAAGGAATAACTTCACTTGTTTGATTAGGCAAGGCATGGCTTAAATCTAAAATATCTGTATCACTGAGTAAAACTGCGCGTTCAATCGTATGACGTAATTCACGTACATTGCCCCGCCATTCTGTTTGTAAAATTTGTTCGCATACAGTGGGGGAAAAAATTGGAACGGGTAGCCCATAACGTTGCGCCGCTTGTTGGGCAAAATATTGGGCAAGAACAAGGCTATCTTGTCCACAATGACGTAATGCGGGTAATTCTATGGTTAATGTATTGAGACGGTAGTATAAATCTGCACGGAACTTTCCCTCTTCAACCCAACGTGCAAGCGGACGATGGGTGGCTGCAATAAACCATGCTTCTGTACGGCGTTCTTGTGTACTGCCAATCCGTCGCACCATGCGCCGCCCTAATACGGCGAGTAATTTAGTTTGTAACTCTAAAGGTAATTCGCCGACTTCATCTAAAAAAACTGTTCCATTTTCAGCCGTTTCGATTAAGCCTTTGCGGGTGGTGTGGGCATGGGTATAAGCCCCTTTTTCATGACCGAATAATTCCGCTTCGATTAATTCAGCGGGCAAGGCTGCGCAATCTACTTGAATAAAGGGACGATTCGCACGTTGGCTAGTGTGATGTAACAGATGGGCGCAGACATCTTTCCCTGTTCCTGTTTCACCTAAAATTAATACATGAGGCGGTTCATATTCTGCTTGGGAAACTATTGCACCCATGCGAGTAATTTGTTGTCGGACTTTATGTAAAAGTGGACTATTTCCCAATAGTTGCACGACATCACTATGAGGCGTTGGTTGGTATTGAATCTTTTGTTTTAGCTGTTCTTTATTGATAAGTTGCTGAATAGTGTTGACTAATGTATCTAAATCGATGGGTTTTTTTAGAAAGTCTAGCGCGTGTAATTTCATGGCACTGACAGCATCTTCAAGTTCGCCGAATGCGGTTAAGACAACAACAGCGGTTTCAGTTGCAGGCTGCCCACTTTCTCGCAATGTCCGCAAAAAATCTAAGCCTGAGCCATCGGGTAAACGCATGTCTAGCAGAATTAAATCCACTGTATTGTTGTATAAATATTGCTGTGCAACCTGTAATGTTGTTGCGATATAACAAGCGAATCCTTCTTTCTCTAAGCGTTTACTCACTGCTTTTGCAAAAAAATGTTCATCTTCAATGAGTAAAATTTGCAGATTATTCATGCTCATCATTAAAGTGTTGATTTAAAATGCGGGCATCGCCTATCCGACAGGCAACTGCTTCAGTTGGACGTTCAGCTTCATAGCGTTCAATGGCTAAAGCCCCTTCGCTTAAACCCGCTTGATTAGTCAGTGGTGGATGACGAGGGTCAACGGTAACACCCCAACGTTGTAAATGATAAATCGCGCGTTCAATCACCGTTGGGATTTGTGCTTTAATGAGCGGGGTTAAACTACCGCCATAATCTTCAAGTTGTAAGGGTTGTACGCCTAATAAAACAACTTCTTGCGGGTATTTATTGGTTAATTGTGCAGCGGCTAATACTTCTTGGAATCCTGTTTGATGCAAACTCATCTTTTTCGCGCCCATAAAACGGGGCACTTCATCATTTAAAACTTCCTTTATTGTGCCTGCGGGCAATCCGTAATCAACCGCATCAAAAATAAGTAAATGCGTCACGGCTTGGATATAACTTAATAAGTATAAACCTTGTGTACCCCCATCCATTAACTGCACATGGGGCGGAAATTGGTAATGTCGATAAAAAAAATCAACTGTCCGCACGCCAAAACCTTCATCTGCCCAGAGCAGATTGCCAATACCAAGCACTAACACTGAGGGAGTTGTCATTAATGTATCACCACACTAGCCAAATTTTTCATGTTGTCATTTTTGCCATAAAAAAACCCTAAGCACACACTACCATGCTTAGGGTTTTAGGCGTACTTAAATCGCTTATTCAGTAATGGTGATGTCGATAACTTGTTCTGCGTTAAAGACAACTTTGCCATTGGGTAAACGATAACCGTAGAATACTAACAATTGACCAGACGCAACAAAAAAACCTTCATAAATATTAATGATTTGCTTGTCTTCTAAGGTTTGATTAGATTGGAAGGCAGACAGTTTGGTGATGTCTAAATCCCAGCTTAAAATGCCTTTTTCTTCATCTAACATAAAGAAAGTGCTGAAATTTAATTCAGGAATGACATAAGCAGCAACAACAATGAAATCAACTTGCTTGCCAATATCATTGGTATCGGTTGTGATAACCCCTTGAATTAAACATTTATCGTCTAATTTTTGAGCACCTTTTTTCACAAACTCACCATCATTGATGGAGATACCGCCTCCAAACAAGCTACCTGTATTGCTGGGTTTTCCATCAGCACCAACACCACCGCCATTCCCTAAGCTTGGTAATGTTGTCACAATTTTCAGGGTTGTACTGGTTAGTAAACTTAAGTTACTGGGTAAAATTGCCGTAACGGTGTAATTCCCTGTAACAGTTGTCGCTTGTACATGGGTAACTGCTTGACCAACAATGTCAGTTACTGTGCTGGTTTTGCTTAAGCCAGTACCAGCAACGGGGCTACCATTACGTTGTAATGCGAAATTAACTGTCACTCCTGTGACAGGCATACCATGCTCATCAAGGACTTTGAAAATAATGGGTAAAGACTTAACACCAATAGGAACAGTTTGCTTTGCCCCTTTGAAGACAATAATTTGTGTCGGTTCACCCGCCGTGGTTGAAGTGCCAACAGCATCGGTCATTGTGACACTTGTCTCAGTCGCAAAAACGGCATTAAACGACAAGCATAAAAAAATGCCTGCAAGCAGGCGAGAAAAAAACAGTTTAGACATGAGGTCTCCTTAAAACACAAAAAACTTTAAAACGAGGATTTAATATTAAAATAGCACGCAAAACAATATTTGTCAGGCTAAGTTAAAGGATAATAACAGGAAAGTCTCAAAATAAAAAATAGATTTATCATTTTAAGAATTAAATCATATGATTCGTTGTTTTGATGAATGGATGTCATCCAAGAATTATTTATGTTATTCTGAAAATGTTATATTATTACATTTTTGAGGTTAATATTTTGAAAAAAATACTATTTATTATTTTAATTAGTTTATTCTCTACAGTGGTACAAGCAGGTAGTGACGTGGTTGTCACAATAAAACCAATTTATGCATTGGTCTTGCAGTTAATGGCTGGAGAAGACAGTAAACCCAGCTTATTGCTACAAGGGGGAGAATCTCCACATACTTACATGTTAAAACCTTCTCAAGTCAGTGAGTTGCATCAAGCAAAATTAATCATTTGGGTTAGTCCTGTTGTTGAAAGTTTTTTAGTCAAACCATTATCAACCATAGAAAATGTCACCATTTTGCAATTAAGTGATGTGCCTGAGTTGACGCTATTACCGATCCGTTCTGGTGGAATTTGGGAAAAACATGTGCATCATGCTGAAGAAACTCATGATGAGCACGAGGAACATGATGCGCATGAAGGACATGAAACACATGAACATGCGGAACATGATGAAGTACAAACCGATGGACATCTTTGGTTAGACCCTCAAAATGCGATTGTCATGGTTAAAGCCATTGCTCATGCATTAAGCCAATTAAATCCTGCACAAACTGCGTTATATCAAGCCAATGCTGAACGGTTAATTCAACAATTAACCGCGTTAGACGAGCGTTTAAAAACGCAATTAACTTCTATAAAAACAACGCCATATATTGTTTTTCATGATGCTTATCAATATTTTGAGCGTCGCTATCAATTAAATGGGGTTGGTTCTATTACGCTGTCACCAGAAAATCCACCGAGTGCTAAACGCTTGCATGAGTTACGGACACGTTTGCAAACAGGGCAAGTACGTTGTGTTTTTAGTGAACCGCAATTTGAACCTAAATTAGTCAATACCTTAATAAAAGGTACAAACGTAAAGCAGGGCGTGTTAGACCCAGAGGGCGCAAGTTTAGCCGCGAATGAAAATCTGTATTTTGTGCTACTAGAAAACTTAGCGAACACGTTACAGCAGTGTTTGCTAAGTCAATAATATTAACCTGATTTCGGCGAGTTTCTTTTAAAAAGACAACAGCTTGACAGCTTGTCTGAATCAGAATTCACAGAATTAGCAGAATTAAAAAGCGTGATTCACTTTAAATTTTTGGTTTGAGGGTTTTAAATCCTGTTAATTCTGAAAATCCTGATTCAGACAATGTTTTAATCTTGTCTGGTCAACCCTTTTCGCGTGTTCCGACAGACCTACTAGGTTTTCAAAACCTAGTAGGTCTTTTTTTGTCTGAATCAGAATTCACAGAATTTTCAGAATTAGCAGAATTAAAAAGCGTGATTCACTTTAAATTTTTGGTTTGAGGGTTTTAAATCCTGTTAATTCTGAAAATCCTGATTCAGACAAATGCTTGTCTTTTTTTTTAAAAAACTCGTAAAACTCAGGTTGGTCGGTCTTTTTTTATGTGCAATTGTGTTTCATTTCGTGAAAAATAATGCAACCTACTTTACTCTGTGTAAGAGGTCATACTCTAGTTATAGTAAACGCACTATAAAACGATGCGAAGGACTGGCAGTCCTCACAGGACTGCCAGTCCTAAACTTAAATCACTTTGTAGTACGTTTACTATATCAGTAGGGCTTTATTTCAAACGGCAATGAGGTTTTTTATGAATTGGTTTTTAATGATTTTGACGTTAATTGGTGGCATGGTGTTACCGTTACAAGCAGGTGTCAATGCAACGTTATCGCGCCACTTAGCAAGCCCAGCCTTAGCGGCACTGATTTCATTTGCAATCGGTACGTTAGCTTTATTAGCTTATTATTTCTTGACTCGTCAGGCATTTAATAACTTTGCAGTGATTAAAACAATGCCTTATTGGGTATGGATTGGCGGGTTATTAGGGGCGTTTTATGTCTTAATTGCGGTGATGGTTGCACATAAATTAGGGGCAGCGACCTTAATTGCATTAACTGTTGCGGGGCAAATGTTTGCTTCTTTAATTTTAGATTCTTACGGCTTAGTCGGCTTTGCTGAAACGGAATTATCAACAGGGCGTATTATCGGCGCAGTTTTATTAATCCTTGGAGTTGTGCTGATTAAATTTTTCTAAGTGAAGATTATTCATTTCAGGATTCGCTGGATTTTCAGGATTAGAACGTTAAATCATGATAAATCCTGTAAATCCTGATTATTTTTCTTTAAATCAATAAATTGGTTTATCATTATTCTTGGGTCAATTAACGGGTGATTTATGTGTTGGCTGACTCGCGTTTTTTTCTTTAATCAATGCTTGCTTAGTGGCTTCAACAATTTGTTCTAATTCAGCAAATAAGCGTTGTACTTCTGCAAAATCTTCTAAATTTTTCAATGCTTTTTCTAGTAAAAAACAATAATCAGCGGCTTTTTGTGCGCCAATGGTTTTATTAGAGCCTTTAAACTTATGGGCGTAGCTTTTTATTTTTTCTATATCAACTTCTGCTACAGCATCTTTTAAGTGTTTTAAAGAGTGTGGCGCATCATTTAAATAAATATCGATAAGCCATCCGATTCCTCTTTCTTGCATGTCAATACGTAAATTGGTAATGACTGTTTCATTGAGCAAACTTTCTGTTGTGGTGAGCGGGCTAGTCATTGGCGTTGGCGCAGGAATGTTTAATCCATTGAAATGATTCGGTAGCCAACGTTGTAGTGCATTGCGCAGGTGTTGCATATTGAATGGTTTACTAATGTAATCATCCATGCCAGCGGATAAGCAGCGTTCTTTATCGCCCAGCATTGCGTTAGCGGTTAAAGCAATAATGGGTAAATGTGGTTTTTGTTGGGATTGTTCTGCGGCACGTCGTTGTTCTGTCGCGGTAAATCCGTCCATAATCGGCATGTAGCAGTCCATAAAAACGATGTCGATGGGGTTTTTAGCGAGGAAATCTAAGGCTTCTTTTCCATTTTCCACAACATAGGTTTGACAGCCTAATTTTGCGAGAAAACTACTTGCGACTTCTTGATTAATTTCGTTATCTTCTGCTAATAACACGCGGGTTACGGGTGTTTGTACCACGTTTGTATTTAGGACTATCGGCGGCAAGGGGAGTATGCGTGCGGGGGTAATGAGGGTAGATTTTTCAAAACGCAGATTAAACCAGACTGTACTACCTTGACCGACTTTACTGGTTAAGCTGATTTCGCTGTTCATCATTTGTAGCAAACGGCGAGTAATCGCTAATCCTAAGCCTGTTCCGCCATATTTGCGCGTTGTGGTGCTATCTGCTTGTGAAAAGGGTTTAAATAGGCGGTTGCCGACATCGGTACTGATGCCGATGCCTGTATCTATGACTTCAAGATGTAAAAGGATATGCCGTTCTTTATCTTCTAACACGGTTATTTTTAAACTAATTTCTCCTGTTTCAGTAAATTTAATCGCGTTGCTGAGTAAATTATTTAGAATTTGGCGTAGGCGGATGGGATCACCTTTTAATAGGGTTGGAAAGGCTGGCGGGAAGGCTTTATTAAATTTTAAGCCTTTACTTTGAATAGATAAGTTAAAAAATTCGGCGGTGTCTGCAATGAGTTCATGAAAATTAAAATCAATATTTTCTAGGGCTAGTTTTCCTGCTTCAATTTTTGAGAAATCTAAAATGTCGTTGATAACGGTTAATAGCGTTTCTCCTGATGTGTGTACGCGCTCTAAATAATGGTGTTGTTGTTCATTTAAGGGGGTTGAGCGTAAAAGCTCGACCATGCCTAGCACGCCATTAATAGGGGTACGAATTTCATGACTCATATTGGCAAGAAATGCACCTTTTGCATAATTAGCTTGTTCTGCTTCTGATTTTGCGCGTTCTGCGTCATCAATGGCTTTTTTAAGTCGCTCCTCTGCTTCTTTATGCAAGGTTATATCTTGGGTTGCTCCTTGAATTGCAATTATTTTTCCTTGTTTATCATAAATTGGATGTAGATAGGTTTGTAAATAGTGCAACTCATTGTCGTGATGAAATACTCGAAATTCTAAAATATAGGCTTCGTCTTGCCAGATAGTGCGTTCAATGTACGCTTGTAAATAACCTCTATCAGCGGGGTGAATAGTGGCTAAAAAGGTTTGTACGGTAATGGGGGTGGTACTGTAAGGTAAATTAAAGAGTTGGAAAAAATCGCGTGAGGCTTCAATTAGCTTACTATTGAGTTGTAATTCCCAATAACCTAAACGGGCTAATTGTTGTGTTTTTAATAAACGGGCTTCACTTTTACGCAGGGCTTCTTCTGTGCGTTTATGCTCGCTGATGTCTGTAAAAGAAGCAAAAAGTGCATAAGGATTGTGACTCCCCGCACGGTATAGCAGTTGTGTATTAATTAATAGCCATTTGATATTTTCATTATCTTGATGTGTTACCCCTAAAACGAGACGTTGTAGCGGTTTATCCGTATGTAGCGCATATAAAGGCGGATAATCTTGATATGGATAAGGCGAGCCATCTTCATGGAAAAAACGCAGTTGCGTTGTGTTATAACTCGCTTTAATTTCTGCCAGTGACATATCTAAAATTTGGCAAGCACGTTGATTAATTTCAATAATATCTCCTTGATGGTCATGAATAATTAAACCTTCCTCCAGTGCATTTAATACCGTGTGATAATGCTCACGACATTCATTTAATGCCTGCATAAAATTAGGCGTGGCTGGGGTTAAATCGCTCGATGAATATAAGCGACTGTCTATCGTCTGCTGTAGATAATGCAGATGTGTAGAGATAGCTTGTCCAAGCACTTCACAGGCAACCCGTTGCGCATAAGGTAAACGGTAGGGGCTATTATGTTGTGCGACAATAAATCCCCAAAGCTTGTCATCAATGATGAGGGCTAAAAGGAAAACAGCACGCACTTTGTTATTTTGTATATGACGTAAACTAATCGGTAATTGGGGATTAAGCGGAATCATATGCATATCAACTAACTCACCTGTCATCAGTTGTGACGGGGTTAAATAGCTAATTGATTGATGAATATCGTTTAAAAACCATAAGCGATGTTTATGACACGCCAAATGAATCGCGGGCTGAATTTCTCGATAAGGATACTGATGCGGATGTGTGATATAAGCACTGTTATTGGCTTCTGCTAAAATTTGCTCGCCCATCAATGGGTTGTAGCTATAGAGTAAAACTCGATCATAGCCTGTAAAGGCTTGAAACTCATTGACTAAATTCATGTAATAAGTTTCAGTACGCTGTATCGGTTGTAAGCGTGCAATAATGGCTTGTGCTTGATGAATATACCAAAAATCAGGATTTGCTTGCGCTAAAACAGGTTCTAAACAAAGTAATAACATACCTTGCTGGTTGTAATAAAAAATTCCGTTAAAACGTTGGGTTTGCCCTTTGACGGATAAAACCCACGTAAACGGATTATAGTTTATTAATTGTGAAGGGTTTTTTAAAAAATCTTTTAAAGGGGCTAATTGGACTAAAGGAATACATTTACTTAATGGCTGATTTAAAAGCTCATTTGCAGTAAAGCCTAAATGTTCAATCACATTCTGGCTGACCTGAATAATCGATAAAGACTCTACAGCCTCCGCATATTTCAGCGTCAACAAAACGCCATAGGTTTGTATTCCGTTAGAAATATTCATATCTTTTTATAAGTGAGCACAGTCCGACTGAAAACGTATTGCTTTGTAATATATTGTATATAATCAAATTGATATAGGCAGTATAGTATGAGTTAATCTTGCCAGATTTCTAAGTAGAAAGGATGCATAGAATGTGCAGAATTCGTGAATAGTTGACTATTTTTTTACACACTTTTGTTTATTTAGAAAGCTATCCAAATAGATATAATTTATAAAATAAAAATATCATTATAATGTTTATAATTTATATTTTTAATGAATTATAAACCGTTAAGATATACACGTAAAACGCAAGTCTATTGTTTTACTTTTTATCAGGGAATTCACACATATGGCTCAAGTAACCATTTATGGCGGCGCAACTATCCTGCCACAATACCGAAACATTTTATCGACAACCGTTCATCGCTGTATGGTTGAGGTGCTCCAAATTGCGGCTGAAAAACGATTTCATCGTTTCATTCCCTTAACGGCTGAAAACTTTCTGTATCCCGAGGATAAATCTGAACGTTACACCGTGATTGAAATCCAATTTTTTACAGGACGCACAGCAGAGACCAAAAAACGCTTACTTTATCAATTGATGGAAAGAATAGCGACAGATGTTGGTATTTCTCAGCAAGATTTAGAAATCATCCTAATAGAAATCCCACCCGCTCATTGGGCTGTTCGAGGTAAAACGGGTGATGAACTGACTTAAGGGTTAAAAAAATATTGTGCTATCGTGAATGCAAACAGCCAATAAATATTAGTTTATTCACTGTTTTATATAAAAAATTTTACAAATGTATTCACGATTTATGCTTTATCTACTTATGCGAGGATGCAGTACTATGACAGAACCTACTTCGGTTTATCCTGATGATACCCCAGTCGATTTACAAGCCGCATTTCGTGATGCACACGTACAGGAAGTGTTAGATAAACTAGACCGTGAATTAATTGGCTTAAAACCTGTTAAAACCCGTATTCGTGAAACGGCTTCATTATTATTAGTTGACCGTGTACGACGCAGTTTAAATTTACAATCAGAATCGCCAAGTCTGCACATGTCCTTTACAGGTAATCCAGGGACAGGCAAAACCACGGTTGCCATGCGAATTGCCGAAATTCTGCACCGTTTAGGATATGTGCGTAAAGGGCATCTTGTCGCTGTCACTCGTGATGATTTAGTCGGGCAATATATCGGACACACAGCCCCGAAAACTAAGGAAGTATTGAAAAAAGCCATGGGGGGCGTTTTATTTATCGATGAAGCCTATTATCTCTATCGCCCAGAAAATGAGCGTGATTATGGGCAGGAAACTATCGAGATTTTACTGCAAATTATGGAAAATCAACGTGATGATTTAGTCGTTGTACTCGCAGGCTATAAAGACCGTATGGAACAATTTTTTCATAGCAACCCCGGTATGTCTTCGCGGATTGCCCATCATATTGATTTCCCTGATTACAGTGTGGATGAGTTAGTACAAATTGCTAAATTAATGCTGACACAACAACAGTATGCATTTAGCCCTGAAGCCGAACAAGTCTTTGCGGAATATGTCAAACTGCGTATGTTACAACCACATTTTGCCAATGCACGCAGTGTCCGCAATGCATTAGACCGTGCCCGTTTACGCCAAGCCAATCGTTTATTTGCCAGCAGTGGCAAGCAACTGACTAAAAAGGATTTAGTAACGTTGCAACCTGAGGATTTTTCAAGTAGCCGAGTTTTTGCGACGGCGAAAGAATGAGCTTAAAAAAACTGAGTTCGGCGAGTTTTATAAAATAAAACAGAGACCTGCTAGGTTTTAAAAACCTAGCAGGTCTTTTTTTGTCTGAATCAGAATTCACAGAATTTTCAGAATTAGCAGAATTAAAAAGCGTGATTCACCTTAATTTTTTGGTTTAAGGGTTTTAAATTCTGTTAATTCTGAAAATTCTGTTAATTCTGATTCAGACAAGCTGTTGTCTTTTTAAAAGAAACTCGCCGAACTCAGGTTAATTTAAAAATAAAAAGACCTGCTAGCTTTTAACCCAGCAGGTCTTTGCTTAACCTTTGCAAAACGCAAATTTTTACAACAAATAACCAATTATTTTGCATCAGCAGGTTTTGCAGGCTCTGCGGTTGCTGGTGCTGATTCTGTGGGTTTCGGCTCTTCCACAGGGGTTGTTGCAGGGGCATTTTGTTTCATGGCTTTATATTCCTTTTCAGCCAGATAATCTACGATTTTTAATAAATTATCATAGCCACCTGTTTTATCACTGGATAATAAATATTTACCATTCACAATAACCGCAGGCACGCCTGTTGCGCCATAGCCAACACTTAACACATTTGCACGTCGCATTCTGCTATCTACAACGAAAGCATTAAAAGTCTTCTTAAAGTCTTCTTCGCTCACGCCATTTTCTTTAAAGACTTCCATAATAGAAGCTTCATCCGCTAAACGTTTCTTTTGTAAATGAATGGCGTTGAATAATGCAGTATGTAACTTGTCGACAACATTTAAGGCTTCAGCCGTGTAGTACGCTTTCGCATGTAATGCCCAATTGTTATTAAACACAGCAGGAACACGGACATACTCAATATAATCTGCTTTTTTAGAGAGCCATGCATTGATATGGGGTTCAAATGAAAAGCAATGAGGGCAGCCGTACCAGAATAATTCAGTTACTTCTACTTTATCCGCAGTTGTTGTCGGTTGCGGTGGATTGATGAGGGTGTAACTGTCTTTGTATAAGTCTTCTTCTGCATATACAGCAGAAACGCCGAAACTTAAGCTCAGTACACTAATTGTCAATAATTGTAAAAACCAACGCTTCATAAATTTTTCCTATGGGTAGAGATGATTCAGCTTATCGCTATATCTCAGTCTATCATATTTAGTTTTAAGAATTTCTGGCGTTACGAGATTGTAATCTGGGAAGCGAAAACTGTTTTTTTGAAAAAAGATAAGATAGCGATATTAATAAGACCCATCAATCAGTTATAAGATTAATGGATTTCTTATCGGCTAGTGTTAACTCTGTTCCCCGCGCCCAATAGCGTAGTATTTAAAGCCTGCTTTCTTTAAGCGGTTGTGATTATAGAGATTGCGACCGTCGAAAATAACGGGTTGTTTGAGTTTACTTTCTATCAATTTGAAATCAGGGCTACGGAAAACTTGCCATTCAGTCACGACCAGCAAGGCATCTGCATCTTGTAAGGCGGCTTCTGGATTATCGCAGAAAGTTAAATCTGGTCTATCTCCATAAATTCGTTGGGTTTCTGTCATCGCTTTGGGGTCGTAGGCTTGTACACTTGCACCAGCTTGCCAAAGGGCTTCCATCAGCGGACGGCTGGGTGCTTCGCGCATGTCATCGGTATTAGGTTTAAACGCAAGTCCCCATAAGGCAAAGCGTTTACCACGTAAATCCCCTTTAAAGTGGCTGTGTATTTTGCGGAACATGACTTGTTGCTGTTGCGCATTAACATTGCTAACGGCGGTTAAGATTTGGGCTTGCATACCAAATTCGCGGAAGGTTTTTTCTAAGGCTTTAACGTCTTTTGGGAAGCATGAGCCACCATAGCCACAGCCTGCGTAAATAAATCCAAAACCAATGCGAGGGTCTGAACCAATCCCTAAGCGAACTTGTTCAATATCCGCGCCGACTTTTTCGGCTAGATTTGCCATTTCGTTCATAAAGCTGATTTTAGTCGCAAGCATGGCGTTAGCGGCGTATTTAGTCAGTTCTGCGGAGCGAATATCCATGATTAATAAGCGGTCATGGTTGCGATTAAACGGGGCATAGAGTTCTTGCATCAGTTCTTCAACATCAGGATTGTCTGTGCCGATGATGATGCGGTCAGGACGCATAAAATCGCCAATGGCAGCTCCTTCTTTGAGGAATTCAGGATTAGAAATCACATCAAAGCGTTGTTGTACGCCACGTTTATCGAGTTCAGCTTGTACCATCGCACGGACTTTATCGGCTGTACCAACAGGAACAGTGGATTTATCGATAATGACTTTATAGTCTGTGAGGTTTTGACCAATACTTTTTGCAACAGCAAGAACATAGCGGAGGTCAGCAGAGCCATCTTCATCAGGTGGCGTGCCAACTGCAATAAAGATAATTTCACCGAAATCAATGGCATTAATTGCATCTGTTGTAAATTTTAAACGTCCTTCAGCCATATTGTTGCTAATTAAGGTATCTAAACCGGGTTCATGGATAGGGACATGTCCTTGATTCAGCAGTGCAACTTTATTGGTATCAACATCTACGCAAATAACATGATTACCGACTTCAGCTAAACAAGCACCTGTCACTAATCCTACGTAGCCAGACCCAAAGATGCTAATCCGCATATTTTATTACTCCTTTAAGTTATATAAGGTAATTCTGGTTTTTCTCAGTGATTTAAATGCGTTATTTATAGCGTAACCCATGAATTAAAAAGCCAAATAGTTATTGTGATGGTTGTAATCGGCTGATAAGTGGTTGTCTGTGTTTTTTATGGGGCATGAGTGGGGTGTAATTGCAGTTCAGGTACGATTGTATTGAGGATGTATTGTAATTGTGTGTCGTTTGCTTGTTCGCAGGCGGTCTGCAACTCAATAAGCGCGTCTTGTAGTTGTATCCATTCAATGGGGCGTTGTGCCGCAAGTAGGATTTTTGGATGTGGTGTCGGGTTCAATTTTTCCTCTGCATAAAACAGTTCTTCGTGGAGTTTTTCGCCTGCACGCAATCCTGTATAAATGATAGGAATATCATGATTGGGACGATGTCCTGATAAGCGTATCATTTGCTCCGCAAGATAGCTGATTTTAATAGGTTTTCCCATGTCCAGTACAAAAATCTCGCCACCTTTTCCCATTGTCCCTGCTTGTAGAATGAGTTGACAGGCTTCAGGTATCGTCATGAAATAACGACTAATATCGGGATGTGTCACGGTCACAGGCCCGCCTTTCGCAATTTGGGCTTTAAACAAGGGAACAACGCTACCCGCAGAGCCTAAAACATTGCCAAAACGCACCGTGATAAAATGGGTATTTGAACAAGCGTTAAGTCCTTGGCAGAAAATTTCGGCAGCCCGTTTGGTCGCGCCCATGATATTAGTGGGGTTGACTGCTTTATCCGTAGAAATCAAGACGAAAATGGGACAATGGTATTTAACTGCCATTTCAGCCAGTTGCTTAGTACCCAATAGGTTATTGCGAATAGCGGCGCGGGTTTGACATTGTAACATGGGGACATGTTTATACGCCGCTGCATGAAAAACGACTTGTGGTTGATAACGTTGAAAAGCATCTTGTACGGCAACTTTATCAACAATATCCCCCAGACAAATATGTAGGGTTAATTGCGGGAATTCATGACGCAGTTGTAAATCAATTTTGTATAAATTAAATTCACATTGTTCAAAAATCACAAGGGCTTGTGGCTTTAATCGGGCAATTTGCCGACACAGTTCTGCACCAATAGAACCACCGCCACCGCTGACCATCACAACTTTATCCGCAATACCCGATTGAAT
This sequence comes from Beggiatoa alba B18LD, assembly GCF_000245015.1. Taxonomy (NCBI): domain Bacteria; kingdom Pseudomonadati; phylum Pseudomonadota; class Gammaproteobacteria; order Thiotrichales; family Thiotrichaceae; genus Beggiatoa; species Beggiatoa alba. The sequence continues at coordinate 799,634 of NZ_JH600070.1, forward strand.
GAGTTGCCAATCTAATTGTACCTTTTCCCGCCCTAGTAAATCATCGATAGAAACTTCACGAAGATTATTCAAATTAACGCTTTGATTATTTAATTCTTGAATTTTTGGCAGTGTGCGAAAGGGTACGCCCGCTCGCTCACAGTGTTCAACCACGCGCTGCATTTGGCTATCTGTTGCAGAGGGCATTGCAATAACAATGATATCAATGCTATAGCTTTTTACCAATTCACAAACATCTTCTATACCGCCTAAAACAGGCAGTCCTTGCACTCGTCCACCATGCAAGCGTTGACGGTCATCTAAAAAACCCACAGGAATATAGCCACAGGTATGAGAGCGACGCATATCGCGCACCAGCATTTCCCCTGATGTACCTGCACCTAACACTAATAAACGTTGTGGTTCTATGGGTTTACCATTGAGCTGTTTAGCAGGAAATAGAAACAGAAAAGAATGTTCGTACCAAAGGCGTGTTAGTAATCGCGGTAGTCCTAATAAGATGATAAGCATAATCGGATAGAAAAATAGGGCAAGGCGCGGAATCCCTTCTAAACGATTGAATAAAACAAGGGCAAGAATTACTAAAATAGTCCCAACGGTGACAGCGCGTAAAATAGTCAGTAAATCGGGCAAACTAGAAAACTGCCAAATACCTTTATAAACCCCAAAATACCACAGGGTAAGACTTTGTAATGTTACAACAATCGGTAAAACCTGTAAAAAAACCGCTTCAGTTTCATCAGGCAGGGGAAAGTCGTAGCGGAGGATGAGGGCTAATGTCCATGCTAATGCGACCATGCAGGAGTCATGAAGTAAAACAGGTAGGCGAATTAAAGGCGGGAAAGTCTTCATTATCATTAAATTATGAATAAAACAAGCTAAGTCGTTAGGTTAGCCGATGGATTCTACCGTATAGCGTTGTATTTTCACACTCGGAGACCAATAGTCCGCTGAAAAACCCGCTTTTTGTTTCAAATGACGTAGAAAGTCGCGGGCAGTGGGTAAACTCTCCCAAACTGACGGTAAAAAAGTGGCTTTATGTCCCTGAGCTTCAAAAATCAGACCATCCACTTGTGGACGCAATTGGCGAAGCAAATCCATTTCATCCGTAAATAAAAGGGGTTCTGCGGGATTTAAGATAGAAAGATGAATATCTAACTGTGGTAATTCTGCTAGGGTAACAGGTGGAAAACGGGGGTCGTGAAAAGCGGCAGCTTGGGCATAATGGGCGACATCATGCACTAATGGCTGTAAAGCAATTAATGTCCCGATACAACCACGTAATTGTCTATTAATGGTCAATGTGACGAACGGCGCACGAATCACTTGTAAGGCTTCATCAAAGCCTTTAGGGTCTATGATGAAAGTTTTACCCGTTTTTAAATGCTGTTGAATCGCCTCACGGGCAATGCTCAATAATGTTTGTTGTTGCGATTCAGTGAAGGATGTATGCGCCATAGCCAACCACCTTGTCATGAGAACCTGCAGTATCACCAGAATTACGTAAATCAACGGTAGTAATGGTTAAATGACGTTGTTTTGCAACGCACAATAACCCCGCTATCGGATTTCGTCCACACGCATCTTCATAATGGAGTGCGTTAAAATTTAATTGTTCAATTGCCTGAGATGTGCGTGCATCCATTGCCTGCGCCGTTGCATACGGATGGTAATGACTTAAATCCGAGCTAATCACAATCACAGTTTCCTCGCCCCCCCAAAGCAATTCTAATACTTGCCCCACTTGTTGCGGACTTGCATCGCCTACAACAAGCGGTATCAATGTAAACTGCTGAAATAACTGTTGTAAAAATGGCAAATGGACTTCTAAACTATGCTCAGATTGATGAGCCTGATCTATTGCGTGCACAAAGGGTAACTTTAATAAGGTCTCATCTGTTTGATGATCTAATAACACATTGCCTAATGGACTTGCATAAGCTTGTGCTGTGCTCAATGCTAAACCACGTAAAGGATAACGATGCGAAGGACCTAATAACACAACACGCTTAATCGTCCTTGCTAAGGACAACCAATAAGCATAAGCCGTTGCTGCAATTGCACCAGAATAGAGATAACCCGCATGAGGGACAATCAGGGCTTTTGGTTGAATAGCCGAGGGTGGTGTTGCAACTTGTAAAAACTGTTTGACCATCTGTTGCAATTCAGCAGGATTTGCGGGATAAAACATACCAGCAACAGCAGGGGGACGAATATAAGTAGATGACATGATAGGCACTCCAATACATGGAATAAACGTTGATTGTAAAGCGAAAAAATAAATTTTGAAAATTCTCGCTAATTTCTACAAAAAACGATGCATCACAAATGCATCAACAAATCCCAATTTAGGATGTTTAAAAACCTGAGGTAATTGCCCAACAATATTAAAATTCAAGCGTTTCCATAAAGCAACTGCTTGAGTATTGGTACTGACAACCAAATTGAATTGCATGGCTAAAAACCCCAACGATTTTGCTTCTGCCAGTGCGTGCATCCCTAAAGCCTTGCCAATTCCAAAACCTTGTCGCGTTGGTGCGACCATAAAAGAAGCATTTGCCACATGTGCGCCCTGTCCTGCGTGATTTTCCTTAATCAAATAAGTCCCAACGATTTCATTCTCTATTAAAGCAACATACGTCCAGACATGAGACGATAGCCAATAATCCAGTAAAGTCTTTTTATCCGTCTCAGGGGCAAAACTATAAGTTTCTCCTGTTTGGATAACTGCGTGCAGAATTTTCCATAATTGTTCTGCATCAGCAGGTATTGCTCTGCGAATTAATATATTAGACATTATTTTCTCAATTTTTAAAATTCAAAGAATACGGAATAAATCTTGCTTTTTTTACAATCAATAGAGAATTCGGTCATTGTTTACCATAACATTGACTTTATTTGTAAGGTGAAAGTGATAAATCATCGTTTAGCTTGTTTTTTGAATAAATTCATTATATTACATTTCAACGCCAAGTATTTTGGATAGCTTAATTTCCCAAAATAAAACGCTATACTTTATAATGGTACGATATATAAAGATTCTTAAATACAAATAGTTATAATATAAAAATTGTGCAATCGCAATATTTTATATTATTCAAGTAGTAATGAGCGTTATTTACAAAAATAATAGGTGCAGGCTTAATTACGGAAAGCGGGTGAATTATGGGACTTGCAGCACAAATAATAAGGAGAGAGGTTGTGTCAACCCCTGAGTCTCTCAATATTCTCATCGTTGATGATAACAAAAACAACCTGTTCACACTGCGCAACTTAATCGGCGAATATATTCCCTCTGTGCAGATTTTGGAGGCAGACTCAGGTTTAGAAGCATTACGGGTGTTGCTAAAAGAAAAGGTTGATTTAATTATTCTTGATGTCCAAATGCCTGAAATGGACGGCTTTGAAACAGCTGAACTAATTCGTGCACGTAAACATACAAGACACATTCCCATTGTGTTTTTAACCGCAGCTTATAAGTCAGAAACATTTAAACAAAAAGGCTTTGATCTAGGTGCGGCGGATTACTTAACCAAACCGATAGATGCCCCATTATTAATCAGTCGCATCAAGTCGTACCGTCACTTTATTTTGCAAGAACGTCGGCATGTATCAGAATTATTTATTGCAAATCAACAACTATTGCGGGCAAAGGAATTAGCAGAAGAAGCCCAAGCCGCCGCAGAAGCCGCCAATGTTGCTAAAAGCCGTTTTGTTGCCAATATGAGCCATGAATTACGTACCCCTCTCAATGCAATTATTGGATATAGCGAAATTTTATTAGAGGAAGCAACTGATTCAGGTTATGACTCCTGTGTTCAAGATTTAGACAGAATTCAATCCTCAGGTAAACATTTATTAGGATTGATTAACGATATTTTGGACATGTCAAAAATCGAAGCAGGACATATGGAGGTCTATATAGAAACCTTCGATTTACGTAAATTACTCAATGATGTGGTCAGTACAGCAAGCCCGTTAATTGAAAAGAATAAAAATACTTTTCAATACGAATTTACGGAACAACTTGGGGAAATGAAATCCGACCAAACCAAACTGAAACAAATGTTATTAAATTTACTCAGTAATGCGGCAAAATTTACCGAAAAAGGGATTATTCATTTAAAAGTTACGCGCCAACAAGATGCCCACGAAGCATGGTTTGTCTTCGCAGTTTCAGACACAGGTATCGGTATCACGCCAGAACAACAACAAAAGCTATTTCAACCGTTTACCCAAGCGGATGCGTCCACAACCCGTAAATATGGTGGCACAGGCTTAGGGCTTGCAATCACAAAACGATTTACGGAAATGATGGGGGGCAGTATTTTACTGGAAAGCGAAGCGGGCAAAGGAACAAGTTTTACACTGTTGTTGCCAGCCCAATTGAGAAAGGGAAATGAATAAAGGCTAGATAGGGGCAAGTTTGTCGCCCCTATCCCATCATTATTTGACGTTTTACTTCATCGCCGCAAAAATCGCGTCACGAATTTCTTCAACTTTACCTACACCAGCAATACAGACATACTGAGGCGCGTTTGTACCGCCTGCATTTGCCCATTGAGAATAATAGCTGACTAAAGGCTTGGTTTGAGAATGATAAACTTCTAACCGTTTTCTCACAGTTTCTTCTTTATCATCATCCCGTTGAATTAAATCCTCACCCGTCACATCATCTTTACCAGCCACTTTTGGTGGGTTAAAAATGACGTGGTAAGTACGCCCTGAATTAAGATGTACTCTACGACCACTCATGCGTTTTACAATTTCTTCGTCATCAACCGCAATTTCAACCACATAATCTAATTCAACACCCGCCGCTTTCATCGCATCGGCTTGGGGAATGGTGCGCGGAAAACCGTCGAATAAAAAGCCATTGGCACAATCAGCTTCTTTTAAACGGTCTTTCACTAAACCGATGATAATCTCATCAGAAACCAATCCACCTTCATCCATGATTTTCTTTGCTGCTAATCCTAATGGCGTGCCTGCTTTAACCGCCGCACGTAACATATCGCCCGTTGAAATTTGGGGAATCCCATATTTTTCTTTAATATAGTTGGCTTGCGTGCCTTTACCTGCACCAGGAGGGCCCAACAGGATTAAACGCATTTTTAACTCCTCTGTTTTTGGTGAATACTAAATAATACAACTACAAAATAGTGCAAAATTTAGAGGGTGGTGATACGAAAAGTGTAATAATAACATGATACACCCTCACAAAAAACGACTTTAAAGCGGCTTTTTATGATAAAAAACCTAAAATACTTATAAAAATAACTATTTCACTTGAAAAATCTCTTCCCAAGGTAATTGGGTTAGCTTTCTAATTCCACTGACTAAAAACCACAGAGCAAACATTAAAACTACCATAGAAGGAATCGCAATGACGGGATAACTTAACGCCATCATCTTGCCCAACTCTTCATTAAATGCCACCGTCCCTGCCGGACTTGTCACAATCACTTTTGCCAATCCATAATTTAAAATAGCAGAGAGCAAGAAAGAACAAGCAATCAAATAGGTAGAGTAGGTTAAGCGTTTTTCAAACAACGCCACTGTGCCTTGTTGCTGTAATGCTTGTTCCACCTTATCCACGTTAATAATTTTTTCATTATAAATAAAGGTTTTCACCAAAGGATAAGGCGTTTTTAATGAGATTAAAACCAGTAACCCAATGATTAAAGGGATACTAGCCTCTTTAATTGCCACCCATTTCGGGTCTAATTCCAATAACCCGATTCCCCCAGTTAATAAAATACTCACTAACCCCAAAATAGAAACAATATTGAATTTTCTATGCTTAATTAAATCCCACAATCCATAAACCAACGGAAACGCCAACGCGACCAATAAACCATAAACTGACCCCAGATAAGCATCACTGGTAAATTTCATTAGAATAACTGACGGAATCACAATATTAATTAACAAACTGATAAAAACATTTTCTCTTTCTTCTGGGGGATGAGCCGTCATTTAGATAACCTTTTGTTATTAAATTAAAATTGAACGATGACAGAATTGCCAACTTGGAGATTGCACTGTTGTTGTGCAGATTGACAGTAAACAGATAATTCTAACATACCATCACTGTTAATCAGGGCGAGTAACCCTGAATCTTGCCCTTCTGCATAATGACTACACAGCGGAAATAGATAATTCTGACAACTGACTTGGCGTGCTTTCGTTGGTAAGTTAACCAAATCATCCGCACTGATATTGGTTAACGCATTGCCAAAACGGTCAAATAAAATAATTTTACCGATTAATTGATGCGGAGCATGTTGCGGTTTGCTACCTGCTAATGCCGTAATCGCATGGGTTTTAATCCCCAATTTATCTAACGGAATTCCATTTGCTAAACAAGCTGCTGCAGGTGAAAACAGGGCTAATCCGTCAAAACTTTGATGTGCTTGCCACCATGCTGTTTTACGATGCAATTGATAAATCAACTCAGGCGGATAACGTTTTACTAACTCGCTGAAAATGCCGTTATCGGGTGCGATAAACCATTGAGTTAAAGTTTTTAAAAGTATGGGCGGACGACTAGAACCAACGCTAGGGTCAACCACAATAATATGAATCGTATCAGGCGGAAATAAGGGCGCACTCCGCACTAAACACCATGCTGCTTGTTGAATATTTTGCGGTTCAATCTCATGACTAATATCAACCAGCCGAACGCTTGGGCAGGCTTGCAATAAGTAGCCTTTCATCGCACCAACATAGCCATCTTGTGTGCCGAAGTCGGTGATTAGCGTAATTAGAGGATTCAGTAGCATTTGTGCATAACCCAAAGAAAAAACATTGATAAAATAAAAGACGTTTAAATTATTAAAATTTTTGCTTGAACATCAAGACGAACGCCATATGTTCTGAAAAAACGTAAATTACGTTCGTTATCAATTTCTTGAAAGCGAGGACGTTTTTTGTTACAGGCAAATGCTTTTTTATGCTGGAAGGTCTTAAAGAGATTGGAGTGTCTATTTTGAAAAAAAAGAATCGTAGATTCTAATTGGTCAATTGCATCGCTTATCCATTCTTTTACTTGGTCTTTGAGTTCTATAAAATATAAATGTTCATGTTCATGTTCATGTTCATTAGAAATTAATATTCCATCACAACGCCCCCGCCCTTGCTCTTCTGTATCTTGTATCACGCATTTATCAACAGCTATAAAAATAAGTTGTTTACACTTTTCATTGTGGACTGTTGCTATCCAGCTTTCTGGGTTGCTGATATTGATATACGCCTTTCCCCCCTCTTGAGCATCACAAAGACCAAATTGAGCGTTGTTTAGTGATTCCTGACATTGAGGATTAAAAAAGTCCATTTTTTAAATTTCCTCTTCGAGAGCCAATAACACATCAAATAGTTGGTTGCCCTCTCTAATAAAGTCGTTTAAATAATTTCTATCGGAAGGAATTCCTTCAATAGTAGAGAGTTGTGTAATATCACCTTGTTCAGCGTCTATTTGATAAATAGCAATATCTTTCAAATCTATTAAAGACTCTTCAGGAATCACCTTATTCAACTTAGGCAATAAGACTGCATTTTTATTAGCTTCGTGTATTTTCTGTTGTAAATACGCGCCCTGAATAGCAATAGTTAAGAAATTAATCATATAAGGGCTATGCGTAGTCATAATTAACTTATTGCCTACTGCCATATTATTTAACGCTAATAAGTTTTTTAGGGCTTGCCATTGAGAGGCAGGAAATAAGTTTTGTTCAGGTTCTTCAACAATATTAATAAAAGCGGTCTTATTAAACTTTGCAGATAAAACAGATAAAGCGACTCGTCTTTGTTCATCGCTTAAAGACTCATTACGCCAAATTTCTTCTACCCCTTTTCTAAAACGTTTTATTTCTTCATCGCTCATAGAAGCGGCTTTATTTTTTTCATTTTCTTTTTTAATAGAGTGAGCGAGATAGTTAGAAACTAAAAATAAAGGTACAAAAGACTGAAAACCGCTTGAGGCATCTGTTAATTTTACTTTGTATGCCTCTCCTTTAAGACTCAGAATACTATTTAACCTATCATATTCAATGCTTACATTATTAATTGGCAGTGCTACACTACCGCGCATTGCCTCTTTAGCATTTTCAAATTCAGCAAGAAATTCTTGCAACGAGTCTGATGATAGCTTTAACTCTCTTAACGTTTTGACATAGGTTAAAAAGTTTCTTTCCGCAGGAATATAAATCAGTTGTGGTAAATGATAGCTTGTTCTCGCATTCTCCTTGATAGTTAGCGCGTCTTTTTGATAAATAATGGTATAAGCATCTCCTTGATATTCAATCATAACTTTATCATCGCTATTGGGTAAAAAGTAGTTTTCTAAACGATGATAAGTGAGAATCTGATTTTTAAAACGGTTCTTACGCTCAAACCATTTTTTCTGATAATCACCTCGAACTAATGCTTTTTCAATCCAAGTAAACGTTGAAATCAGTTTTGCAATCGTACTTTTTCCTGTCCCTTGAGACCCTATAAAAACAGTCACTTTTTTGATATCGAGCCATCCCTCATTATCACGATACCCTTCTTTAATAGCCCCAAAATATTTAATTCTGATTTTGCTCACCTTGATTAAGCCTCCCTTGCTTTCTCCACGCCTAAAAATCAGGTCCAATTACCAAATGAATTTTAATAGAACTGTCTTCTTGAGCAACAGGCGTTGCAACATCAAAGCGAACTAAGCCAACGGGTGAATACCAGCGAATCCCCGCGCCTGCCCCTTGACGCAATTTTAAGCCATTGTAATTATTAAACGCATTACCCGCATCATAGAAAACTGCAACACTCCAATCTTGCAAAAATTTATATTCATACTCTGCACTTGCAATCACTAAATGTTTTCCCGCAATGGTCGAATTTTCTTGCAAAATCGTTTCATAAGCATAACCGCGTACCGTTCTATCGCCCCCTGTTAAAAACTGTAACGATTTAGGAAGGACATTGCCCGTAATGCCAGAATCCAATAGTTCTACCGTTTTTGCTTGGGTATAGGCTACATCCCCACGTAATAAAACCCGTCCTTTACTCAATAAGGGGCGAATAAACATGCCATGTACATGCGCTTGTGCAAACGATAAATTAGAGCCAAATCCATCAATTGCCCCAGAAAGTTTTAAACTCACTTGTTGCCCGCGTGTGGTGTAGCGACGGTTATCAGCCTCTGTATATGTCCACTGTATCGAGGGCATCAATACTTTAAAATTCGCATTTAATACTTCCAACTCATCAGTAGTAATATCTCCAGTTTCAATGAGATAATCGATTAAATAGGCTTCTTCTGGTGCGGTTAATAAACTTAATAAATTATATTTTTCCGTAAAATAGGTTAAGCCAATCACTTCATCAACAGGCAATATCCAATCACGGCTTTCTTGTTTCATCACACCGAATGAAAACATTTCGCGCCGAGTTGAACCACGAGCCGTTGCCGAATCGCCAAACCCTAAGCCCAATGCAAGATTATTTTCATCAATATCCTCACCTTCATAACGGAAACTGAATTTTAAATCTTTGGTTTTTACTTGGCTAAATGGAATGATATAACTGACATCGCCAATATATTTCGACCGCTCTTGCGTATAAATCCCATCAACTAATAAACGATGTCCGCGTCGATTTACATAACGCCTTTCCCACTCTTCACTGAGACGTATGCCCGTATCTGTTCCATAGCCTAAGCGTGAGCGTAAACGATTGCGGGAATTCATTTCTAACCCAATTTCTATTGGAACAATGCCTTGTGTTGCGTCTCGTTTATCGCGTAACGCATCCACACGCACACTGGCAAAATAATCACTTTCCGCCAATTTCGCGCTCATCTCTAATAATTGCGCGTTTAAAAAATAATCCCCTGATTGAAATGTTAAAAACTGTTGCATAAATTCGTCGGAAAATACCGATTGTTTAAAAGCAATTTCACCAAATCGATAACGTTTTCCTGTTTCTAACCAGAGATAAATCTCAGCGGTATAAGCCTTTTCATCAACACGAATTTCTGTGCGTTGCCACTGTGCGTCAAAATAGCCACGCTCATCTGTCAGATTAAATAAAGACTTTTTAAATTTCTCATAAACTGCATGGTCTAAAACCGCATTGCGAACTAAGGGCAGTTTGCGGAGTAAATCTTGATAAGCCTCATCTTTTTCACCATCGCCCAGCACTTTAATATCTACTTTATCAATTAACAACGGCGCGCCCAACGTAATGACATAGCGAGCTTGCCAAACCGTTTCCCCTTGGGCAGGCTCGGTTAATTCAGCATCCACCGTGACGCGATAATAGCCAAATGGTTGCAAAGACTTCTGAATTTCCTCAGATGCAGATTTATGTAAACGGCGAATACGATTAGGATTTAAATTCGGATGTTCTTTCTGCTGTTCTATACTCAAAAATGCCTTAATGTTATTCAATAACGTATCGCTAACCCCTGTTATATTCACAACGACTTTATGACTAGGGGGACGCGGGGGCGGGGTGTCTGTGTCTGCATCACTAAAACGGCTAAAGCAACAGCCTGTAACAAATAGCAAAAGAAAAAAGACACGAGACGAAAAAAAAGAAGAGGTCATGGACACACTCTATTATCCTGTTTTTATGAGATGTTTTAATGAAAGAAGTGGTAAAATTATACGCTCTTCTTATAACTCGACTTTTGAAGGTGATTGATATGGATTTAACCGCACTTTCACACTATGAACAAGCTATTCTTGTTTTATCCTCGCTTGTTCTTTATACCGCATTTGCCCTGCTGGGACAAACCCGTATTTTAAACTTAATCAACATCTTCGCATGGCAAGGTGCACTATTATCTGCAACCGCGATGATGGTGGCGATAGTATCAGGACAACATCATTTATATATTTCTGCCGTTCTAACCTTTGCGCTTAAAGTGCTTTTTATTCCTTGGTTATTACGTTATCACACCTTAAAACTAGATTTACATTACGAAGCAGAAAAACTAGCGTATCCCTCACTTATCTTACTGGGTGGCGTTGCGCTGGTGATTTTTAGCTACTACGTCGTCCTCCCCATTGAACAATTAGCCGCTAAAGTCACCCGCAATACCATTGCCGTTAGTCTTGCAATCGTCTTACTCTCTATGCTCCTCATTATTTCCCGTCGCCAAATTGTTAGCCAAGTTGTTGGTTTTATGGCATTAGAAAACGGACTATTTTTTGCTGCACTGGTTGCTACTTATGGAATGCCAATGGTCGTCGAATTAGGAATTGCCTTTGACGTACTGATTGCGGCGATTTTATTCGGAGTCTTCTTCTTTCACATTCGCAACAGTATAGACTCGCTGGATGTTGATAGAATGAACAGACTTTCCGAAGCAGATGAAACATAAAGTTTATTGAAACAAAGCGGATTCCCCATGTCTCACACCCATCTAAAATTAGACCCGTTAACCGTTCCACTAACTGCCACAAACTTAATCGAAGCCAGTGCAGGCACGGGGAAAACCCACACCATAACCATCCTATTTTTACGGTTACTGCTAGAAAAAAAATTAGCGATTAATCAAATACTCGTCGTTACCTTTACCGAAGCCGCAACTAAAGAACTCCGTGACCGCATTCGCAAACGCATCCGCGATACCCTCAATATTTTCCAAAAAAAACAAGCGGGAGAACCAATAGAAGCGAATGAAATCACCGATAGCTTACTCATCACTTGCCAAGCCAATTTAGGCGAAGCCAGCGAACGCTTACGCCACGCCCTACGCGGATTCGACGAAGCAGCAATATTTACCATTCACGGCTTTTGTCGGCAAATTCTCCGCGATAATGCGTTTGAAAGTGGCATGTTATTCGACACAGAATTACTCACCGACCAACGCCTATTAATTCAAGAAATCGTCGAAGACTTTTGGCGACAACATTTTTATATCGCAAAACCTCTATTTATTAGCTATTTACAAGCTAAAAAGCTGAAAGAGCCAAAGGACTTACTAAAAACCATCGACAATGGGAAACACATTGGACAACCCCATTTAAAAGTCATTCCTGAATTAAATGCGGTTATAGATTTAGACAAAGCAGAAGAAAGCTATTTAAAAGCCTTTCATGTTGCAAAAAGTTGTTGGGAAAAAAATCAAGCTGAAATTCAAGATTTATTAGTCAATAATAATTCACTGAGTAATTCTCAATACAAAAGGGAGAATATTCCAACATGGTGTGAAGCACTATCAGGCTTTTTCTGCTATGACAAACTTAACTTAAATCTACCTGAAAAATTTGAGAAATTTACTCCTGATGCTTTAAAAAAAGGAACAAACAAGAACGGCACAACCCCCCAACACGAATTTTTCAACAACGCGGAAAACCTCCAACTAGCCCACCAACAACTGAGCCAACAATATAATGATTATCTACTCACGCTAAAAACCAAACTATTCACCGTTGTAGAAACCAAACTCAACAAGAAAAAACGCCTAAAAAACGTTCAATCCTTTGATGACCTCCTCACCAACCTTGCCAAAACCCTAGCAACCGACACAGGCGAAAACCTCGCTACACGCATTCGCCACCAATTTCCCGCCGCACTTATCGACGAATTTCAAGACACCGACCCCACGCAATACAGCATATTCAACCGCATATACAACGATGATACAAACAGCATTCTGTTTCTCATCGGCGACCCCAAACAAGCCATTTACGGCTTTCGTGGAGCGGACATCTTTGCCTATATCGAAGCCGCGCAACAAGTCAAAAACCGCTACACCCTACAAACCAATTGGCGGTCAACTGCGCCACTTGTCACCGCTATCAATAGCCTTTTTATCCAAAGACCCAACCCATTTATTTTTGAAAAAATAGGCTTTTCTGCCGTAGATGCCTCCCCAAAACTTGCCGATAAACCTTTACTGATTAACGAACAAGAAACCGCACCGCTACACATCTGGTTTACCTACCCAAAACCCGCAGACAATGCAGAAAATACAGACATCGAAACGCCTTCCCAAAAACCAGAAAGCAAAAAAAAGAGCGGTTCTAAAAAAGACAATGACAGCCCAAAGGTATTAACGAAAGAATGGGCAAATAACTACATACCCAACGCAGTCGGCGCAGAAATTATCGACTTACTCAACCAATCCCTTGCAGGAAAAGCCCGCATTGGCGACCGTCCCATAGAAGCCAGCGATATCGCTATACTTGTGCGCACTAACGGACAAGCCCAAGAAATACAAAAAAAATTCAGCCAGCTAGGACTACAAAGCGTCCTTTATAGTCAAGAAAGCGTTTTTAAATCCCCCGAAGCCCTGCAAATTGAACGCCTTTTACTCGCTATTGCTGAACCTACCCGCGAAACCTTGATAAAAGCCGCCTTAACAACGGATTTACTCGGCTTCACAGGCGATGCACTTTACATCCTGCTCAACGATGAACGCCAATGGCAAAAACGCTTAAAAACCCTATTTTCTTACCATTTAGCATGGCAAACACAAGGCTTTATCCAAATGTTTCGCCATTTCTTAGTGATGGAAAAAGTGCCCGAACGCTTATTAAGCCATGCCGACGGTGAACGCCGTTTAACCAACGTTTTACACCTTGCCGAAATTCTGCAAAAAGCGGTTATGCAAGAAAAGCTAGGATTAACAGGACTCTGTAACTGGCTCACTAAACAACGCGAATTAGCCGAAGAGGAAAAGAGTAACGAAGAACAACAATTACGCCTAGAAAGTGATGAGCAGTTGATTAAAATCATCACTATTCATAAAAGTAAAGGGCTTGAATATCCTATTATTTTCTGCCCTTATATTTGGGATGGAAAAATATTTAACAAAAAATCCTCACAAATTCTATTCCATGCCCCAAATGACCTAAGCCAACGCATTTTAGATTTAGGTTCAACCGAACAAGAAAATAATCGCCTCTATGCAACCCGCGAAGAAATGGCGGAAAACCTACGTTTATTTTATGTTGCTGTTACCCGTGCTGCCTATCGCTGCTATTTAATCTGGGGCGCGATTAATGACGCAGACACCTCACCATTAGCACATTTACTCTATGACGACATCACACAACAAATAAAAATATCAGATAAATCAGATAAATCGGAAAATAATAGCTGGCTCAAAGAACCTTTTGATTTAAACCTACGCCAACCCCTAGAACAACTGGCTAAACAAGCACCGCAAGCAATACAACTTAATGAACTTAAAACAGAAACGGTCAACCCTTTTCAACGCACGATTACCGATAAAAAGGAATTAACTGCACGTTATTTTACAGGTAACTGTCATGATGATTGGCGCGTGTCCAGCTATTCAGGACTATTAAAAAGTAAAGGTGACACCGAACGCCCCGACTATGACGACGCTATCAGCGACAAAAACATAGACATCAGAGTTAATCAACGCGACGCTAACAATGTTTTTACCTTCCCGCGTGGCGCGAAAGCAGGGCGATTTTTACACCACTTATTAGAAAACATCGATTTTACAGACATTAATCCAGAAGAAATCAATAGATTATTAGTGCTATATGGTTTTGATGCGGGGAAATATACGGAATTCGTTCAATACTGGTTATTAGACATATTACACACGCCTTTAGAAGTGCAACAACCTGACTTAATTCTGGCAAATATTCAGCGGGAACAACGCCTAAACGAACTCGAATTTTACTACCCCGTTAAACAATTCACTATCGAAGGATTGCGCAGACTATTTGAGGAACAAGGGCAAACTTTCCCTGCAATTTTTCGGGATTCTGTAGAAAATTTAACATTTGCGCCACAACAGGGATTTATGAAAGGCTCGATTGATATGATTTTCCAAACATCAGGGAAATTCTATTTAATTGACTATAAATCTAATTTGTTAGGTACAAAAACAGATGCCTACCATCACAGCAAATTAGCACAAGCGATGGAAAGCGAAGCCTATTATTTACAATACATTATTTACCTCGTTGCCTTACATCGATATTTACAAAACCGCCTGCCTAATTACAACTATGAACAACATATTGGGGGCGTGTACTATCTTTTTCTCCGTGGCATGAACCCAAGCACAGGCGCAAATTATGGGATTTTCCGCGATAAACCCAGCGCGGATTTTATCAATCAGCTTTCTGCTTATTTAGCCTGAGTTCGGCGAATTTCTTTTAAAAAAGACAAGCATTTGTCTGAATCAGGATTGGCAGGATTTAAACCCCTTAAACCAAGAAATTAATGCGAATCACGCTTTTTAATCCTGCTATAGCAAACGCACTATAAAACGATGCGGAAGACTGCCAATCCTAAATTTAAATAATTTTATGATACGTTTACTATATCTTTCCAAGCATGAGGAAACATCAACATGACCGACAAATCCCTAGGCACATTCATCAACCCCTTCACCGATTTTGGCTTTAAAAAAAATCTTCGGCAGTGAAGAAAGTAAACCCCTACTCATCAGCTTTCTCAATGATTTATTACCGATAAAACACAAAATTGTCAGCTTAGAATTTAAAAATATCGAAAAGCTCGGCATGTTAGAAGAAGACCGACGTGCCATCTTTGATATTTATTGTCGG
This sequence comes from Beggiatoa alba B18LD, assembly GCF_000245015.1. Lineage (NCBI taxonomy): Bacteria > Pseudomonadati > Pseudomonadota > Gammaproteobacteria > Thiotrichales > Thiotrichaceae > Beggiatoa > Beggiatoa alba. Next base: position 815,185 of record NZ_JH600070.1, read on the forward strand.
GATGAAAAAAATCAGGAATTCATTGTTGAATTACAACGTGCAAAACAAGAACACTTTCAAGACCGCGCCACTTACTACGCCAGTTTCTTAATTCAAGACCAAGCCAAAAAAGGCAAATGGGACTTTGAATTAACCCCGATTTATTTCATTGGGATTTTAGACTTCTCCTTAGCCAGCTTTCCCGATGAGCGTTACTTACATTTCGGACAAATTACCGATATTTACAGCAAAGAAGTGATGTTTAAGAAATTGAACTTCATTTACATAGAAATGGCGAAATTCAAAAAGCAAGAATCCGAATTAGCGAACCATTTAGAATGGTGGTTATATTTCCTGCGTGAATTAGTAACGTTTGACGATATGCCGAGAGAATTTCAAGGCGATATTATCGAAGACGCTTTTGCGTTAGCGAAATTAGCGAATATGAGTTATGAAGACCGCCATGCGTATGAATTGAGTTTGAAATACTACCGCGATTTCATCAATGTGCTTGATACCGCTAAACAGGAAGGAATTGAGATAGGTCTGGAAAAAGGCATTGAGATTGGGATTGAACAAGGGGTCAAAAAAGGGATCGAGCAAGGGATTGAACAAGGTGTCAAAAAAGGGATTGAACAAGGTGTTAAACAAGGGATTGAACAAGAAAGAATGAAAATTGCACAAGAAAGAATAAAAGTCGCAATCGCACTGAAGCAAAGCAATGCTCCTCTTGAGCTTATTATGGTTGCGACGGGCTTAACACGCGAAGAAATTGAGCGATTAGAGTAAACGAACTATAAAACGGTACGAAGGACTGCCAGTCCTAAATTTAAATTACTTTATGGTACGTTTACGATAATTCTGTGAATTCTGATTCAGACAAAAAAAGACCTGCTAGGTTTTAAAAAACCTAGCAGGTCTCTGTTTTTATAAAACTCGCCGAACTCAGGTTATACAATTTAACTTTTTGTTTAAATTGTAAAACTTAAATTATCCCACGACTACATTCACCAATTTCTGCGGAATATAAACCACTTTTTTCGCTTCTTTTCCTTCCATAAAGCGGATGACATTTGCGTCGTTTAAGACTAAGTTTTCAACGGTTTTCTGGTCAGCATTGGCGGAAATGGTCAGTTTACTCCGCAGTTTGCCGTTGACTTGTACGACTATCTCAACTTCTGTGCGAACTAACGCGCTTTCGTCAGTCTTTACCCATGGCACATTAACTAGTAAATCATGATGTCCTAAGCCTTCCCAGAGTTTTTGGGTGATGAAGGGGACTATTGGCGAGAGCATGATAACGACGGATTCTAAACCTTCTTGAATAATCGCACGGGTTTGTGAGGTGTCCGTAGCGCGGCTTAAGTGGTTTAATAATTCCATGCAGGCAGCAATGGCGGTGTTGAAGGTGTAACGTCGTCCAATGTCGTCGCTGACTTTAGCAATAGTTTCATGAACGTGACGGCGTAGTGTACGCTCTGCTTCGCTTAATTGAGCGGTATCTAGGGTGGGAATGGGTTGTTTTTCGACGTGGTCGCTGACTTGTTTCCAGAGACGTTTTAGGAAGCGGTGCGAGCCTTCTACGCCTGCGTCTGACCATTCGAGGGATTGTTCTGGCGGGGAGGCAAACATGATGAATAAGCGCACCGTATCCGCGCCGTAGCGTTCTATCATGGCTTGGGGGTCAACGCCGTTATTTTTGGATTTGGACATTTTTTCGGTGTTGCCAATAATCACGGGTAGCCCATCGGTTTTTAAAACCGCGCTTAAGGGGCGGGCTTTGTCGTCGAGTTGTAGGTCAACATCGGCGGGGTTTATCCAGTGTTTTTTGCCGTCTTCGCCTTCGCGGTAGAAGGTTTCGGCAATGACCATGCCTTGTGTGAGCAGACGGCTAAAGGGTTCGGCATTTTTGACCAGTCCTAAATCACGCATGAGGCGTTGAAAGAATCGAGAGTAAAGCAAGTGCAGAATGGCATGTTCGATACCGCCGATGTATTGGTCAACGGGTAGCCAGTAGTTAGCGCGTTGGTCTAACATGCTGGTTTTGCAGTCAGAAGAGGCGTAGCGGGCGTAATACCATGAGGATTCCATGAAGGTGTCGAAGGTATCTGTTTCGCGTTGAGCATCTGCGCCACAGGTGGGACATTTGACTTGGTAAAAGTTAGGGTCTTTTTTCAGGGGTGAGCCTGCGCCTGTCACTTCTACATTTTCAGGGAGTAATACGGGTAAGTCGGTTTCTGGTACGGGGACTGTGCCGCAGTGGGGGCATTCTATCATGGGAATGGGACAGCCCCAGTAGCGTTGGCGGGATACGCCCCAGTCGCGCAGGCGGTAGTTGACGCGCCGTTGTCCGAGTTGGCGGGCTTCTAGCCATTCAGCAATTTTAATAAAGGCTTGTTCGGAGCTTAAGCCTGTAAACTCGCCTGAGTTGGTGAGGATTCCTTTTTCTGTCATTGCCATGTTGTCAGGCATAGGACTGCCATCAGTGGCTTGAATGACTTGTGTAATCGGTAGCTTGTATTTTTGGGCAAATTCGTAGTCGCGTTGGTCGTGTGCAGGGACGGACATAACCGCGCCAGTGCCGTAGCCCATAAGAACAAAGTTGGCAACCCAGACGGGAATTGTTTGCCCTGTGATGGGGTGGGTTGCGCGTAAGCCTGTATCCATGCCTAATTTTTCCATGGTTTCTAAGGCGGCTTCGGCAGTTTGGGTTTGGGCGCAGTCGTGGAGAAAGGCTTTTAAAGTTGGGTTGTTTTCGGCGGCTTTTTGCGCAAGCGGATGTTCTGCGGCGATGGCGACGTAGGTCGCTCCGAGTAGGGTATCGGGGCGGGTGGTGTAAACAGTGAGGGTGTCTTGTGCAACGCTAAAGTGAATTTCTACGCCTTCGGAGCGTCCTATCCAGTTGCGTTGCATGATGCGCACGGCTTCGGGCCATTTTTCGGCGAGTTCGTCTAAGCCGTCGAGTAGTTCTTGGGCGTAGTCGGTGATTTTTAAAAACCATTGTTGGATTTCGCGCCGTTCAACCAGCGCGCCAGACCGCCAACCGCGTCCGTCGATAACCTGTTCATTGGCTAATACGGTGTTATCTACGGGGTCCCAATTAACGGGAGACGTTTTTTTGTAAACCAGTCCTTTTTTATACAATTGAGTAAAGAACCATTGTTCCCAGCGATAATATTCGGGGTTGCACGTGGCAATTTCTCTGTCCCAATCGTAGGCAAAGCCTAGACTTTGCAATTGTTTTTTCATGTAGGCGATATTTTCGCGTGTCCATTTGGCGGGGGGGACTTTGTTTTGTATCGCGGCATTTTCAGCGGGTAAGCCGAATGCGTCCCAGCCCATGGGTTGTAACACATTTTTGCCTAACATGCGTTGGTAGCGGCTGATAACGTCACCAATGGTGTAATTGCGCACATGCCCCATGTGTAGCCGTCCGCTGGGGTAGGGGAACATTGAGAGGCAGTAGAATTTTTCTTGATTGGGTTTTTCAATCGTTTTAAAAACTTGTTCGGTTTCCCAACGGGCTTTTACTTCGGCTTCAATGTTGTCTGGGCTGTATTGTGGGTGCATGGTTAATTTCACGATTCCGTAAGCTAAAACAAAGAAATGGGGTAGGATAACTGATGCGTGAATGAGTGAAAAGGGGAAGGTTATTGATTGTTTGTTGTCTCGCGCTATTTTTGTAGTGGGGGCGTTGGGGGCGTAAAGTAGTTATCTGATTCGTGAATAAAAATAAATGCCTTGTTTTCATTAATCTGAGTTGTATGATGTGATGATTAGCGAATTTACTTTTAAAAACTGGTTGTGTAATCGTGGTTAAGGATTTGAAAAAATGAGTTTTTCTGTAGATTTAACTGCCGTAGAATGGTTATGGTTAGGACATATTCTGTTTGGGCTTATTTTAGTCCGTGCTTGTTGGCAAGCGGCGTGGTGGCATTTGTGGGATAACAAGGATATCCATGTTTTTTTTGGAACTTGTTTAATTGTCTGGATGCTTTGGTTAATGCGGGCTGGAATTACATCGGGTATGGAGTTTCATATCTTATTAGTCACAACCGTTACGTTAATGTTTGGTTGGCAATTTGCCGTTATTTGTACCAGCATTGCACAGATAGGCGTGACCTTAATGGGACAAGCGGAATGGGGGAGTTTTTCGCTGAATGTCCTTTGTAATGGTGTGATTCCTGCTTTAGTCACTTATGCCGTGTATTGGGTCGCTTACTATTTATTTCCTAAACATTTTTTTATCTACATTTATATCTGTGCTTTTGCTGGTGGCGCGTTATCGATGTTATTGAGTCGCCTAGCAGGCTTAAGTATTTTATTACTCAGCCAAACTTATACGATGGCTGAATTAGGTGAACAACCTTTATTTATCATTGTTATGTTATTTCCTGAAGCCTTTATTAATGGGGCGTTAGTGACGTTATTAGTCGTTTTTCGTCCACAATGGATAGGCAGTTTTAATGACGATGTTTATTTACGCGGTAAATAGTTAAGAAAACCGAATTTTTACCCTGTTTTAGGTTAATAGCAAATACGCTTCAAAAGGATAAATCATGTATCGATTGCTATGGGTTATATGCTTGACGGTAGGCATTTGGACAAATGGTTATGCCGTTGTTGAGGACTGGTTAAAAAATGGTCAACAAGCCTATCAAACAGGTCAGTTTGAAGAGGCTGTACAACAATGGGAGTTAGCCTTATCTGCTTTATTACGTGATAAAGACGATTCTTTAACCGCTATCGATACCGCGTTACAATTAAACTATGCTTATCAAGCACTAGGACTTTATCAGTCTGCGCAAGCAACATTACAAAAAGTATTTGATTTAGCAAGACAACGTAATGATGCTGAACGTTATGCCCTTGTTTTAAATCAATTAGGAATGTTATTACTCGCAAATCATGAAACATCACAAGCAAGCGAGTTAGTGAATGAAAGCCTTAAATTAGCAAGACCTTTAAACAATCCCGCACTCCTTGCTCAATTATTAAACAATGCAGGCAATGTATTAGCCCTACAGCAAGAATATGCGCGAGCTTTAGAAACCTATCAAGAAAGTGCCGTTTTTGCAGAACGGAGTGGTGATAATCTATTGCTTATCAATATATTAAATAATCAAATTCAACTGTATATTGAACAAAAAAACAAAAATGATGCCAAAGTTCTTTTTGAAAAAGCTATCCAGATTAACAATAAACTCCCCAATAATTACGATAAAGCATTCAATTTCATTACACTAGGGCAACTTGCACAATCCAATGGTGATTTATTACCCGCTTATCAACATTACACAGAAGCCTTAAGCCTTGCGCAAAAATTAAATAATAATCGTATCGCAGCCTATGCACAGGGCTATCTCGGCGAACTCTACGCCAAAGAAGCCCGCTATTCCGAAGCTGAACAATTATTTAATCGCGCCATTTTTCTCGCCCAAAAACAAAGCGCGCCCGATTTACTCTATTATTGGCAATGGCAAAAAGCCCGTTTATTCAGGGAACAAGGGCAAACGGAAGAAGCGATTGTGATTTATCAACAAGCGATTGAAACCGTTCAGCCTATTCGTGCCGTATTAAATAATGGATACCGTACCCCCAGCGAGGCAGCCCGCCAAAGTGTTCGACAAATCTATTTTGAACTCGCCGATTTACTGCTGAAAAAAGCGGAAAGTACAACCGATACTAACGCACACAAAAACTATTTAACCCATGCCCGCGACACTGTGGAACGTTTAAAAGCAGCTGAATTACAAGATTATTTTCAAGACGACTGCGTCATTAACGCACAACAAACTGATATTACTAGCAATAAACCGCTCATTTCTCACACCGCGATTTTATACCCCATTATTTTACCTGAACGTCTTGTCCTGCTTATCACACTACCTAACGACTTAAAACAAACCGTTGTTAATATTAATGAAATACGTTTAACCCAAGAAGTAAACGATTTTCGAAACAATTTAGTTTCGCGGACTAATCGCCGTTTTTTTATTCAAGCGCAACAACTTTATGATTGGCTGATTCGTCCACTAGAAGCAGATTTACAAGCAAACTCGATTGATACCATTGTCGTTGTCCCTGATGGCATTTTACGCACCATCCCGCTTGCGCCACTATTTGATGGCAAACAATTCTTAATTGAACGTTACGCCCTTGCGACAACTCCAGGGATTAACCTCACAGACCCCAAACAAATTAATTGGCAAAGTCCCAACGTATTATTAAACGGCTTATCCAAAGGCGTACAAGACTTTTCTCCCCTGCCCAATGTTCCCGAAGAAATTAGTAAGTTAAGACAAACACTCAGCACTGACCAAGTGTTACAAGATGATTCTTTCTTGCTGGGTTCACTCAGCGATAAACTAAAAACAACCCCTTATTCTGTCATACACATAGCCTCACATGGTCAATTTGATGCTGACCCTCAAAAAACCTTCTTACTCACCTTCGACGGAAAATTGACAATAGACCGTTTAGAACAACTCATGCGTTTAAGTCAATGGCGCAAAGAACCCGTTGAATTATTGACATTAAGTGCTTGTCAAACGGCTGTTGGTGATGACCGTGCTGCTTTAGGGTTAGCAGGGATTGCGATTAAAGCGGGGGCAAGAAGCGCGTTAGCCAGTTTATGGTTTGTGGACGACCGCGCAACGGCGGATTTAATGGTGACGTTCTACCAACAATTACAACAAGGGCATCTCTCTCGTGCAAAAGCCTTACAATACGCCCAAGTTCAGCTTTTAAAGCAAGTTGCTTCACAACATCCTGCTTACTGGGCAGCATTTTTATTAATTGGTAGTTGGTTATAACTTAAGTTGAATTTTGCGAGTTTTATAAAATAAAACAGAGACCTGCTAGGTTTTGAAAACCTAGCAGGTCTTTTTTTGTCTGAATCAGAATTCACAGAATTAGCAGAATTAAAAACATAATTTTTTATTCTTTTAATTTTCTTGTCTTTTTAATTCTGAAAATTCTGATTCAGACAAGCTATTGTTTTTTTAACAGAAACTCGCGAACTCAGGTTAATTAAATGGCTCGCTTCTTTTTAAATATTTCAAATGGGTTCTATAGCAAACGTATTATAAAACGACATGGAGGACTGCCAGTCCTAGATTTAAATCACTTTATGGTACGGTTACTATACTTCTTTGGCACTACCATTTAAAAAACAAAAAACTGTTAAGTCTTAAGACCTAACAGGGTTGTTTTGGTAAAGCAATGTTTTGATTAAAAAAGCTAATGTGTGCGTACCCCGCCAGACCACCAAATGCGACAAGCTCCTTCATCTGAAACCATACAGGGTCCTATCGGGTTTCTTGGCGTGCAAGCAGTGCTGTATAAACGGCATTGATTCGGATAAATTTTTCCTAAAACAACGCTCGCACAATCACAGCCTGCGGGCATTTCTCCCGCGCGTCGACGGGATTCACTCGCATAGTCAGGAAAATGATAACGGGCATCATGTGTTGATTCTTTCAGCGCGAAGCCTGAGCGGGGAATAATGCCGATTCCGCGCCAATTTGCATCAATAATATTTAATTTTTCATTTAGATAGATTTTTGCTGTCGTATTGCCTTGTGCGGTAACTAATTGCGGATAACAGTTGTCTAAGAAGTAATTTTTATCTAAATATTGGCGTATCGTTGAGTAAAAACCTGCGAGCAAACTTTCAGGTGTAAAGCCTGCCACCGCACAAGGGAGTTGATGTTCAGTGACAACAAACGTCCATTCATTCGCCCCCATCACTGTTGCAACATGTCCTGGTGCGACGAGAGCTTGAAACGTGGCTTGTCCTGTTTCTAGTAGCATGGCAACTGCGGGATAAGTCAAACGCCCAGACAGTAGAAAATAGAGATTATCGGGAACGCCTTGCGCCAGTAGTGCCGCAACGGGGGCAATGGTTGTTTCAAAACCCGCGACGAAAAAAATAACTGCTTGTTTAGGATTTTGTTCCGCAATCTGTAGGGCTTCCATGGGGGAGGCAATGGGACGAATATCACCGCCTAGGGCTTTGGCTTGTTCTAAAGACCGCGCTTCTTGTTTGCTGACATTGACTGGAACGCGCAACATATCGCCAAAGGCGAGCAGAATGACTTTGTCTTGTAGCGCGAGCTGGATGGCGGCATAAATATCTTCTTCAGGACAGATGCAGACAGGACAACCTGGTCCGGGAATTAATTCTATTTGGGGCGGTAATGCCCCGCGAATGCCTGCGGTCGTGATAGCACGCTCATGTCCGCCACAGACATTCATAATTTTGAGTGGGCTTGTTAATGGTAACGCACGGATTTTTTCTAACCATTCTTGGGCGGTGTGCATGGGCGTGTCTCTTTTGGGTAAAACAGAATCAGAAATGAGTTTACTTAACAACGGTTACGAGCTTCTACCATTAAGCGTTTCATTTCGCGTACCGCTTCGGCAAGCCCTGAAAATAAGGCGCGGGCAACAATGGCATGTCCAATATTGAGTTCTCTTAAATCGGGAATTGCGGCAATGGTTTGTACATTGTGATAATGCAATCCATGCCCCGCATTGACTTGTAAGCCTAATTTAACCGCGTGTTCTGTTGCAACTTGAATCCGTTTTAATTCGTTCATGCGTTGTTCGGTGGTGAATGCATCAGCATAAGTGCCTGTATGTAATTCAATCACGGGTGCGCCGACGGTTGCCGCTGCTTCAATTTGGGCTAAATCAGGGTCTATAAATAAAGATACTTTGCTACCTGCTTTCTGCAATCGTTGACAGGCTTCTGCAACAATTTGTTTTTGCCCGCAAACATCTAAGCCTCCCTCTGTTGTCAGTTCGCTACGTTTTTCAGGTACTAAGCAGACATCTTTCGGGCGAATTTGTTCAGCAAAAGCGAGCATATCTGCGGTGATTGCCATTTCTAAATTGATATGGGTCGTCGTGACTTCTTTAAGAATTAAAACATCGCGTTCTTTAATATGACGACGGTCTTCACGTAGATGGAGAGTGATAAAATCCGCGCCAGCTTGTTCTGCAATTAAAGCGGCTTGAATTGGGTCGGGGTAAATCGTGCCCCGTGCTTGGCGTAGGGTAGCAACGTGGTCAATATTGACCCCTAAATAAATTGGTTGCGAAGTAGGGAGTGCAGCAGCGTTCATAACACCTGATTTCCAATCAAACTAAAAGATGAAACGGGGTATTTTAGCAGGTGTTTAACGGGCTTGGGGGAGAAAAGCGCGAAAAATTAAAAGACGGATTTTAGGAGGGAATTGAGAGACACAATAGCGCGTCTCTCAATAATTTAGTTACTTTTTAGCTGATTTCTTACTGGTTTCTTTACCCGTTTTTTCGTCGGTTTTTTCCGTAGCAACAGGCTGTTCTGTTTTTGCGGGAACCGTGAGCCATTCATTAATGGCAACGAGGTCTTCTAAGCGCAGTAAACCCGCAGATTGTTTTAAGGTTACAGTGCTTAAAACATATTGATAACGGGCTTGTGAATAATTACGTTGTGCGTCTAATAAATCACGGCGTGCATTGAGAACGTCAACAGAGGTCCGTGTTCCTACATCAAATCCTGTTTCGATGGCTTCTAACGCAGTTAATGCGGATTCTACCGCTTGACGGCTAGCTTTAACGCGACTAATGCCTGATAAAACATTAAGATAATTCGTATGGGTTTGATTTTGAATAGAGCGGCGGGTTTGTTCTAAACGGTCAAGTTCTTGGACATAGCGTTGTTGTGCCTCACGAATTTTGGAGCGAATCGCACCACCTTCGTAAAGGGAATAACTGAGTGAAACGCCAACAGAGTTGCTGGTGCTCATGCTGAAATTGGACTCATCACCACGAATAATATCGCTGTAGCCATGTCGTGCGGTTAAATCAACGGTGGGCAAATTGCCTGCGCGTTGCCGTTCAACTTCTTGGCGAGCGTTTTCAATCGCTGCCAGTTGGGCGATGATTTGGGGATTTTGTTCTAAAGCGGTTTTTGTCCACGCATCAATATCTTGGGGGTCTGGCGGTAATAATGGCGTGTCAGATTTAAGTGTCGCTAAGAGTTTATGATAACTCCCTGTGATTTCGCGCAATGTTTCGTAAGACTGGTCGACTGTATTTTGAGCAGTGATTTCGTCCGCAACGGCTTGGTCAAAACCAGATTGGGCTTCTTTCACGTCTGTAATCGCAATTAAACCGACATCAAAGCGTTGTTGAGTTTGGTCTAATTGACGGCGGAATGCTTCACGCGCACCACGGGTAAAACGTAAATTATCTTCAGCATTCAAAATGTTAAAATAAGCAGAAGCAAGGCGTTGAATTAACGCTTGTTGTTGGCTGGCATAGGTTGCTTCAGCTACTTTAACCCCTGTATCTGCTTGTTCTAATAAAATTTGTCTATCACGACGATAAAGGGGATAACTGAGTGATACGGAATAGCCTGCGGAGGTGTTTTCTGTATCACTGCCACTCATCCAGTTTTCTGTATTCCATGATTCTGTCACATCTGCGCCTAAAGTCACTTGTGGCAATAAACTGGCATTTGCTTGTGGCTTGGCTTCTAAAGCAATCAAACGGTCAGATTCAGAAATTTTTAGTTGCGCGTCGTTTTCTTTGGCGAGGGTATATAAATCTAATAAAGTCTCTGCCTGTGCAGAGGGGACAATTAAACAACTGGTGAGCAGTAAGTAACTGAGTCGTTTATACATCATTGTCGACACTCCATATTAATAATTGCGAATATTCTTGAATAGCTTGTCATAAGATGCTTGCATTTACAGGGCAATCAATGGGATATCAACATAATTTTATGCCTTCATTAAATCTTGTAAAACGTAAACAGTACTTATGCAGACTTTAATTAGCATAAATAAAAAATGACGCTTCGTCAAAATATCCCTAAAAGTCAATATATGACAAGACTTAGATGAAAGGTTGTTTTATAACTACCTTGGTTAATAAAGCATCAAAAATTAGTTTTTTTTCAGAACAACAAGCGTAATGTCATCAGACAGTTTACAGTCGCCAGTGTGATTTTTTAAGTCATTGATGACTGCTTGTGTAATAGCGGATGCAGATTGATGCCAATGAGCACTGATAATAGCACACAAACGTTCTACGCTATATTGTTGCTTCGACTTGTTTCGCGCTTCAGTAATGCCATCTGTATAAAGTACAACACCCTCCCCTTGTTGTAACTCTACTTTTATGTGTGAAATAAAGGAGTTGATATCCGTTTCAATGCCAATCGGAAAGCCTAAATCAATGGTGTCAAATCGTTCTATTTGTCCGCCATCGCGTATAAAAAGTATTTCTTCATGTTGTCCACTGAATTTAAACAGCCCATTTTGTTGATAATCTAGCAAAAGGAACGTAAGGTTTTTATCAGAATTCATCCGCTTGATATTGTCGTGTATCGTGCGATTTAAAATACGTAAAAACACTTCTGTATCAGTAATACCGCTAGTCAATAAGGTTCGTACTGCGGTTTGTACCATAATCATCACAACACTGCTTTCTAAGCCATGCCCTGTTACGTCTCCAATACCCACGATGATATGTCCATCATGTTCTAAGACATCGTAATAATCTCCGCCTGTCTCTTCAGCTGGGTGCATAAATCCAGAAATTTCTAGCTCATTTATACCTGTTAATTCCCCTTCTTTTGGTAACAACATTTGTTGTAGCTGATGGGCGACACTTAACTCGGCACTCATGCGTACATTTTCAGCTTTTAACTTTTCGTTTGCGGCAAGCATTTCAACCATAGAATTAATGCTTGCTTGAATCATTCCTATTTCATCATCATGAATGGCGGTGATTCGAGCCTTCATATTGCCTTGTTCGATTTGTTTTAAACAGGTTAAAGTCATCATGATTCTTTGACTAATAGCCCGTGTATAAAAGTGTAATAATAAGAGGGCAATAAGCGTAATGATAATGCTCGCTGTAACCACAAAAATTAAATATCTTTTTCGTTCTGCAAACATTTCTCGTTCTGAGATTTTCAATACAATTAACCAATCCCATTCTGGAAAATAGGTAAATACACAGTAAAACTTTTCTTCTTGGTAAATATATTCAGCTTCCCCTTCCTTTTGTTGTAGCATTGTATTGGCAATGGGTAATTCAAATGTGCTGCCTCTTTGGAAATGTGGGTGCAAAACGATGTTAGTGGCTTTATCCAAAATGTAAAAATAACCTGTTTCGCCTTGTTTATAGGTACTCACCTTGTCTAAAAATTCTTGCTGAGCTATCTGTACATACCCCTCAATACTGGATACGCCAGAACTATTAAGAATATCATAAGTTTCTTGTAGTTCTTTTTTCACATGCTGTACTCGTTGAGTAAATATTTCACGACTCAAATTGTAAACAATTGAACTAATAACCATATAACCAACCGCTACAATAGAAGCACTCAGTAGCATCAAGATGATAAACATGAATAGATTAATTTTGTGTTGAATTTTCATGAGAATGTCTAGCCGCCAGAAAAATAAGATAACTTCCCAAAAGGTTTAATTTTAGGAAGTTATAGGGGAGGGTTGGTTATCAGGGGAAAAAAGAAAAGACTAAAAGACTAACGGATGATTTCCGCCATTTTTAGCAGTGAGCGATTAAACTGTACGCCAAGTTTGTCCGCAACACGCATATTAATAAATAATTTACCGTCTTTATTTTGCGCAATAGGAATATCGGCGGGTTTCGTGCCATCAAGAATTTTTAATGCGGTCTGTGCAGACCATAGCCCTTGCTCTTCGGGGATATTAGTAATGCCTAGTAAGGTAAGCGGCACTAACCAAGGAAAACTTGCGCCTGCGGGAATGCGAGTATTTTCTTCTACAAATTTGATTGCGGCTTGTGTATCCCAATCTGCGATGCCCACATAATTCAGCACAATGAGCATATCTACTTCAGATTGTAGCTTTAAAAAACTGTCTTTCCATTCATCAAACGTCTTTGCGAAATAAGACTGCGTGATAGGAATATTTAGAATATCCATGTACTTCTGCACAATTTTTCGTTCTGTCAGTCCTTCTATAGTCAACGTTCCGATTCGCTCGCCCTTTGCGTGTTGTTTCAGATGTCCAATGATAGCAGGGATGAGTTCTACCTCTAACATGCCAGTGATATTTTTATCAGGGAATCCATAAGGAGATGCATCCCAATTGATTCCACAAAATACAATAGGTAAATCAACATCCTTATAATTTGGCACGATTAAATACTTAGCCGCATCATCATCAGAAGTAATAACCACGTCGGGCTTGAACTCTTCTAAAAAGGCTTTAGCTTTTTCGGTGGCGGCTTGTTTCCACGCTTCTGTCGGGTTTCGCTTCGTATCCATGTAGAATACTTTATACTCGATTCCCTTATCTTTTAGCCCAGTTTCAATCCCGCGATTAATCCCATCTGTCCATTCAAACCCCTCATGATAAGAGGCAACATGGAGAATCTTTTTACCCGCATAAGGAGAAGGGGATTCAGCAATGGTTAGAGAAGGAAAACAAAATAACAAGAATAAAATTATTTTTACCCAAGTTTTTTGCATCGCAATGACTCCTTTAGTAGGTTTGTACTAATAGAAGACAAAATAAGGTAGTAGCATTATTAAGTTAGTGCATTACACAGCAATTTGTCTCACTCTAATAGTAGGATAATGAGTTATTATTATTTTAGTTTTAGATTTTGTGACGCAATCATCGTGCCACTGGCTTCCGCGCAAAACATGGTGGAAGCGAGAAAATACTTCCGCCTATTTATTTAATAAGTCGGCATTTGCTGGTCAACCTCTTGTGCCCAAGCGGCAACTCCCCCCGTGAGATTAATCACGTTTTTAAATCCCACCCGTTCTAAAAACCAACCTACTTGTTGACTTCGCATCCCATGATGACAAATCACGACAATTTCTTGCTCTTTATCAAGGGTATTAATCTGATTGGGTAGCGAATTCATGGGCATTAAAACGGCATTTTCCAAATGACAAATTTTATATTCCCACGGTTCACGGACATCTAACAGTAAAGGCTGAGGTTGTTGTTCAGCAACTTGTTGTGCTAAATACTCTTTTAATTGTTGGGGACTAAGTTGGCGCATTATCGTGTAAAACAGGCAACAGCGAAAAATGCCTGTTGCCTTGCTAAAAGAAGAAAAAGTGGTGGTTAAAGCACAAAACGGCTAGGTTGGGGCGCATTAACTAAGGCGGGGACATCAGTTTCAAAGACATAATCAGTCGCCCATTCTTTATCGCTTAAACGGGTTACGACACGCGCTTGCATGATAGGCGATTCGCCCACAATCACGAATAAACGTCCGCCAATTTTTAATTGCTCTTGCCAGTAAGGTTTTAAAACAGGAACAGAACCTGTTAAGACAATGGCATCATAGCGTTTTTCTTGTTTCCAACCATTTGCGGCATCCCCTGTTTCCAATATGACATTGTGAATGCCTAATTGTTGCAATTTACTCGCCGCGAGTTTAGTAAACTCTTCATAAATATCAACGCTTTCAACCTTATCTGCTAATTTTGCTAATAAGGCAGTGAGATAGCCATTGCCTGTACCAACTTCTAGCACGGTGTCATTTTCATCTAATAACAGAGATTGTGCGACACGCCCTTGAACTTTTGGCGGTAGCATCTCTTGACCGTTTGCTAAAGGGATAGAAATATCGGCAAATGCTAATTGCTGATAAGTTTCAGGAACAAAAAACTCGCGGGGCGTTTGTGTCATCGCGTTGAGTACACGCGGGTCTAACACATCCCAAGGGCGAATTTGTTGTTCAATCATATTAAAGCGAGCTTGTTCAATATTCATGGATGACATCATACCGTTCCTGTCTATAAAGTGCCTCGTCAAACTGCGGGGTATTATATAGTGTTATCAAGAGTGCAGGTAGAACATGATATTAGGATTTATACATTAATAAACTAAAAAAACGTAAACTCAATGAGTTACGAGATAAAAATCTGCATGGTTTATATCAAAATAAAAATTTTAACTTTTTGATTTTTAACTGCCTAATTTTGTTAATGCGTAAGTCCTAAATTCCAGTTTTGAGTAAATACAAAAGATTTTTTTAAGTACAACGGGTTTTTAATATTACTACGTATAAGTTAGTACATTTCCCTTAAAACTCAGTTTATGGAGTAATAAATCATGTATTTACGACTTATTAAGACAGTAATATTATTCTGCCTGCTTTTCTGGCAAGGTGTTAGTTTTGCAAGTGTTAATGGTATTTGGCTAGATAATAATAGCCATTACTGGCTACTGATGCAGGATACTAAAAATCAGGTCATTGCTGTACAAATTGATACCGATTTATCCAGAACAACTACCTACTTAGGTTTATTAGATAGTCAACAATTAACACTCAACAGTTTAACCAGCGAAAATGCGGTTGTTGCAACCGTTAATGACGCAGAAAATCAACTTTCTGGCTTACTGACTGGCTCTGATGGTCAAGCGATAACAATCACCGCTGATTTAATCCTTTCCTACGAAGGCAATGCCTATGATGGTGTTTGGGAAACCAGTTTAGGGCATTATCTCGCTTACACTACCTTAAATTCGAATAATACCCCGCTTGTTCTGGTTGTTGATATTCTTATTGACCCAACGAATGCGACAATCAGCAATGATATTTTTGCAGGAACATTACGTGAAGCCAGTTTTACAGGGGTTTCTATCAAAGAAGCATCGAAAACGTTGCGTTTAACCTTTAGTTCAGACACGGCAACAGGCAGTTATATCACTGTGACAGGTGAAAGACCGCCAAAAACGGAAACTGTCAATTTTACGGCTATCCAAACATTTGCCATCCAACCCTAAGCAGATAATTCCCGTATTATTCTAACGTTTTTCACTGGCATAATAACTGCTAGAAAGTTCAGGAAACTACCTTCTTAAATGACTTAGTAGGTAGTTTCCTCATTTTTTTATGACTGACTAAGGCGGGAGAATAATAATGAAACCATTGGTAGAGTGGACAGATGAACTTAGTGTTGGTGTTCAAGAAATTGACGAGCAACATAAAATTTTAGTCGGTCTCGTCAATCGGATGTATGAATCTATTGTAAAACGGACAGACCAAGCCGAAATTAAACGGGTTTTAGACGAGTTAGCGCAATATACGGTTATTCACTTTGCTGTTGAAGAAAGTTTAATGCGGATTTTTGATTATCCTGATTATGAAATTCATAAGAAACATCATGAAGAGTTGACTAAACAAGTTGTTGATTTACAAAAACGTGTTACAAAAGGCGAGGGAACAGTAAGTATTGAAGTCTTACATTTTCTCCGTCACTGGTTGACCCATCACATTTTGCAAGATGATAAACGTTATGGTCCTTTTTTACTGGGTAAGGGCTTAAAATCTGCTTGGACAGAAAAATCATGGGTTGGCAAAATTTGGGAGTATGTTCACCCGCATAAATAACCTGAGTTCGGTGAGTTTCTTTTAAAAAGACAAGCATTTGTCTGAATCAGAATTCACAGAATTAGCAGAATTAAAAAACGTGATTCGCATTAATTTCTTGGTTTAAGGGTTTTAAATCCTGTTAATTCTGATTCAGACAAGCTGTTGTCTTTTTAAAAAATCTCGCCGAACTCAGGTTATTTAGTACTATCAGCAGGTTGAAGCCACTTATTCTGTGATAGGCTCAACGGTTAAAACTAAGCCTTTTCCTGCAATAACACGGACACGTTGCCCCACTTTTATCGGCTGTGTTGCTTGCGCATTCCATAATTCACCGTGAACAAAGATTTTTAACTGATTGCCATGGCTATCTGTACATTCCCCTTCTAAACCGAGCATCGCTTCTTTTCCATTTACAATGGGTTGTGTTCGAATCCATAAACTGATTTTGACAATCCATATAAAAAAGATGGTGGTCGTAATAGCTAAACTGCCAATTAAAACGGGAGAAATCGTAAAATGGGGCGTGTCACTGTCCATCAACATGATTGAACCAATCACAAAGGCAATAATACCGCCTAAGCCTAAAATAAAGCTGGGAAAAAAGGCTTCAGCAACGATAAAGGCAATGCCTAACAGAATTAAGCCAACACCTGCATAATTAATCGGTAAGACTTGAAACGCGAATAAAGCCAGTAAGAGGGCAACCCCGCCCAAAACGCCTGGTAAAATACTGCCTGGATTAGAAAGCTCAAAAAACATGCCGTAAATACCTAAGAGCATGAGCAAATAGGCAATATTAGGGTCAGTAATGATGCTTAATAAGCGATTGCGCCAATCAGCTTCAATCTGCGTGATAGTCGTTTGTGCGGTTTGTAGCCGTTTGTTTTGTTGCGGTAGTTTAATCTCACGCCCATTTAGTTGAGCAAGTAACTCATTAACATCTTTAGCAATGATATCGATAACATTTTCTTTGAGTGCGTCATCAGCGGATAAACTCGCCGATTCGCGCACAGCCTTTCCCGCCCAAACAGCATTGCGTCCGCGTAATGTTGCTAATGATTGTAAATAGGCTTCTGCATCATTTACTTGCTTATCGCGTAGCGTATCAGCATTTGATTTAGCCGATGGGCTGGTGGTGTTGGGGTTAGCGGTGGCATCGATAATTGTTCGACGTTGGTTTTCATTATCGGCTTGTCCTATTTGTACAGGCGTTGCCGCGCCTAAATTGGTTGCGGGCGACATCGCGGCAATGTGGCTGGCGTATAAAATATAAGTGCCTGCGCTGGCAGCCCGCGCACCTGAAGGGTGAACATAACTTGCAATAGGAACACGAGAGGCAAGAATCGCTTGCACAATTTCGCGCATGGCTAAATCTAATCCCCCCGGCGTGTCGATGGTTAAAACAATCAATTCAACCGTGGCAGTTTGTGCTTTTTGAATAGCTTGCACTACATAATCAGCCGTTGCAGGCGTGATTGCGCCATGAATAGTTAATTGCCAAACTTGGGTAGTTGGTGGTGTTGATGTTTCTGCATGGGCAAAACTAGCCAGTGAAAAAATGCTCAGAAAATAGATAAATAGACGTAAATAGCACCGCATAATCCCCCCAATTTTGGCGTTTATCCCATGAATGACTTTTTAATAAATACGCTTAAATAATCCCTTTTGCGCGTAATGCGTCGATATCCATTTCGCTATAACCTAAGGTGCTTAAAACTTCCTGATTATGCTCTCCTTGCATTGGTGCATGACGGTCTATGCTGAAACGGTATTCACTGAATTTTAGCGGAAAAGCAAATTGTTGCACCGTGCCTTGCGTGGGATGTTCGGCACTGATGAATAAACCCCTTGCTTGAATTTGTGGGTCTGCCAGACTTTCTTCAAAACTTAAAATAGGGGTTACGCCACAATCAACCGTTGCAAATTTTTCTACCCAATATTGTTGTGGTTGTGATGCAAATAACTGGGTTAAATCTTGTTGTAACCGCTGTGCGACTTGTCCTGTTGCCCATGCTAAATTTAACCAGTCTTCGCGCTCAATCGCTCGACAAAAGGCTTGCCAAAATTTAGGTTCTAATGCACCCATTGCCATATAACGCTTATCGGCAGTCTCATAAATTCGATAGTTGGGTAAACGTCCTGTGAGCATATCCTCACCACGTGGGCTAGTTTTACCCTCACGCACATAGGTCGATAAGGCTGCGACAGCGTGCGTTAATGTGCAATCAGTCATAGAAACATCGATATAAGTGCCCTTTCCTGTTTTTTGTACCGCGTATAAAGCCGCTAAAATACCCATTGCCGCGCTTAATGTGCCGCCTGCTAAATCGGCAATTTGAAAGTTAGACATGGCGGGGGCTTCGCCTGCTAACCCAATTTGTTCAGCAACGCCACTGTATCCACAATAGTTTAAATCATGTCCTGCTTTGTCCCGATAAGGGCCTGTTTGTCCATAGCCTGTGATGGCACAGTACACAATACGTGGGTTAATCGCTTGAATATCGGCATAGCCAATGCCTAATTTATCCATAACTTGCGGGCGAAAACTTTCAATAATGACATCAGCGGTTTTTGCCAATTGGAGGAAAATATCGCGCCCTTGTGCTTCGCGTAAATTCAGCGTAATTCCCCGTTTATTACGGTTGACGGCTAAAAAATAACCTGAGTTTTTTGGCTTTTCCACGCCCATCCAGCGGGCATAATCCCCTTCTCCCGTATCTTCGATTTTAATCACATCTGCGCCCATATCTGCTAAATGTAAGGTGCACATAGGGCCCGGTAATAATCGAGTTAAATCTAAAATACGCACGCCTGTTAATGGTTTTTGCATAGTTCACCTGTTTGATTATTGATTATTTTTAAAAAAAATAACGTTAAAATTTTTTACTAACCTGAGTTCAGCGAGATTTTTTAAAAAGACAAGTATTTGTCTGAATCAGGATTAGCAGGATTAAAAAGCATGATTCACCTTAATTTTTTGGTTTAAGGGTTTTAAATTCTGTTAATTCTGAAAATTCTGTGAATTCTGATTCAGACAAGCTGTTGTCTTTTTAAAAGAAATTCGCCGAACTCAGGTTATTTATTGCCCAACATAAACTAAGCGATACACCATGTCGGCACGGTCATCAGAAATAAGTATCGAGTCATCAGCTAATTGTGCAATATCGACAGGTCTGCCCCATGCTTTTTTATCTGCATCCAACCAACCTGTTATAAAGTCTGTTGTTACAAGCGGTTCACCTTGTTCATTGAATGTAACACGCACAACTTTATAGCCTGCGGGGTCATTGGGATTACGATTCCATGACCCATGCAAAGCAATTAATGCACTGTGTTGATAGTCTTTCGGATAGTGTTGTCCCTGTATAAAGTGAATACCCAACGGCGCAGAATGAGCGGGGAATTCAACTAAGGGTGCGACTGGTTGCGCGGGGAGTGTGCGTTTTTCTGCATTAGGATAGGGTGTGTTATTTTTTCCCCAGACGTAGGGGAAACCAAAATGTAACCCAGTTTCAGACGCACGGTTTAATTCACACGGGGGAATATCATCGCCTAAGTTATCCGCGCCGTTATCAGTAAAATACAGGGTATTGTTGACAGGATGAAAATCAAATCCAACAGAGTTACGTATGCCCCGCGCAAAAATTTCCGCGTTTGAGCCATCCGCATTTAAACGCATAATCGTGCCTTCAAAGCCTTGAACATCGCAAATATTGCAAGGTGCGCCCACAGCAACGTATAACTGACCTGCTGGACTAAATTTAATATATCGCCAACCGTGCCAACGTTTATTGGGTAATTCGTTAAAAATCACGCTTGATTGAATCGTTGGCTTTTCTCCTTTGGCTAATGGGGCTAATTGTGCGGCAGGAATACGGCGGATTTGGTGTTGTTCTGCAATATATAAATCGCCAGTTTGAGGATGTAGCGCGATGCCATTTGGTGAGTTTAACTTACTGATAATAGGAATAATTATTTCTGCTGTTGCATCATGATTTTTATCAATCAGCGCATGTATTGTGTCACCGTTACGCGAGCTGACATAGACCACGCCTGTTTGACTATCCACGGCTAAAGAACGCGCTTCGGGAACATGGGCATAAGTTGTGATTTTAAATCCTGTTGGGAGCTTTAACGCTGGTAATGTTTTATCATCAACGGCTTGAACTGCATTACTCAGCAGTAAACTGGTGAAAACACTATATAAAATAGAACGCATTGGTTTATCCTCTTGTGAATGAATGGCTATCATCTTATTAGTGGGGATAACCCTAATGAGGAAACAAGCGTTAGTCAGATAATTAAAGAAAAGACCTGCTAGTTTTTAAAAAACTTAGCAGGTCTTTTTTTGTCTGAATCAGAATTTTCAGAATTAGCAGAATTAAAAACAATTAAAAACATAATTTTTTATTCTTTTAATTTTCTTGTCTTTTTAATTCTGAAAATTCTGATTCAGACAATGTTTTAATCTTGTCTGATGAATCCTTTTCGCGTGTTCCGACAGACCTGCTAGGTTTTGAAAACCTAGCAGGTCTTTGTTTTGTTTTATAAATCCCGCCAAACTCAGGTTAAATTACACGTTTACCTTTCCATAGTTTTTTTGCCATAGCACTTCTTCCTCTCCGTTTAAACGAGCAAGCACTCGAGCAAGGACAAAGAGTAAATCAGATAAGCGGTTAAGGTATTTTAAGCCTTCGGGATTAATGCTAACAGTGCGCATTAGGCTGACAACACGGCGTTCTGCGCGACGGCAAACGGTACGAGCAAGATGACATGTTGCTGTTGCCATGTTGCCACTCGGAAGAATGAAATTTTTAAGCGGGGGCAAGTCGGCATTGAACGTGTCGAGGGTGTTTTCTAGGCGAGTGATATAGTCAGGGGTGATAATTTGATAGTTAGGCATACAGAGTTCACCGCCTAAGTCGAATAAATCATGTTGAATCGTCATTAAACAGTCATGGATATTGGCAGGAAGTTCATGCGCTAGCAACATACCGATGAGGCTATTGAGTTCGTCAACAGTGCCGTAAGCTTCTATCCAGTTTGAATCTTTTTCAACTCGACTGCCATCGCCTAAACCTGTTTCGCCTGTGTCACCTGTGCGAGTATAGATTTTTGATAATCGATAGCCCATGTGTTCTCCTCCTAGTGGGTTTTTAATATAGTAACCGTACCATAAAGTGATTTAAATCTAGGACTGGCAGTCCTGTGAGGACTGCCAGTCCTTCATGTCGTTTTATAGTGCGTTTACTATAAAAGGAAGGACTGAACGCTTGATAGCGGTCAGTCCTTTTTTTTGTGATGATTGAACGGTTACATAAACCGTTTATTCTGAGACTTCGCGATAGTCTTTTAAGCGGGCATAGCCTTGAGTAGCGGTATCAATATTGTTATCAATATCAACTTCATCCGTCACATTGCTTAAGCTCGCGGCGATAATGTTGTATTGCACATTAAAGCCTGTGGAGAAATTGAGCTGACTACGGTTGCCTGTTATATTCAGTTCAGTAGGATTAGTTCGCGTGAGATATCCACCGCAGGCTTCTCCTGATTCGCAGATGTAACCATCATTATCAGAATCTGTCCCCGCAATGACGATATAAGTCCCTGCTTGTACTCCTGTAAAGCGGTAGCTATAAACCCCATTTGAAGCGGTAACACGGTCTTCTTTCACGGTCGTTAAGGTGTCAGGATTGATTAATAAGACATAGTGATGTCCTGCATTACCACTGCTACTACTGGTTTGTCCTGCAACTTGCATAATGACAGGGATACTGAGCGTATTTGAACTGCTCCGTATGGTAATGGTGGCAGAGTAAGTACCTGCGGAAAGTCCTGAACGGTTGACCGTTACGGTGTAATCACCTAAACCGCTGTTGTTGACGCTAGAACGGGTAACGGTGAGGAATCCGCCTGAATCATTGCTGATACTGGAAACGCTTAGGCTTCGTGTACCGCCATTACTTAAGGTCAGTGTCGTGCTGGATTCATTAGTTCCAAAATTGAGTGAACGCGGGGTTGCAATCAATTCGGCAGTAACATCTGTTGTGGAGTTATTAGCCGCTGCTAATGCCGCAGACACCGCTTTTTGTGCATTAATTAATCCATATCCGTAGTTATCATCTCGTCCTGTCGCGCCTAAGTCATCAGTGAGTTTGCCCGACGTAATCAGACCATCCAAAATTTGCGGAGTCATGTTGGGATAAACTGCTTTCATCAAGGCAATAACACCTGATACGTGAGGAGATGCCATAGATGTACCGCTAGAATAGCCGTAGGAGTATTGAATATTGCTACTGCCTGAGCGGTCATCACCAACGGTGCTTAAAATCATGTCGGGATTGCCGTCCCCATCCACGTCGGAAGTGTTATCTCCCCCAGGGGCAGCAATATCAATGCTAGAACCATAATTAGAGTAAGAGGCTAGGCGTTTGTTAATATCTACCGCGCTAACGGAGATAACGCCCGTTAATGCAGCGGGATAGCTGGGGGTACTGGTTGATTCGTTACCCGCAGCGGCAACGACAATCACACCCGCATTTCTTGCGGCAGTTACGGCTTGTTGAAAGCCTGAAGAAATCCGCCGACCCCCAAGGCTTAAATTCATAATATCGGCGCGTTTTGTCGGAACAGTGCCAGAATCATTAGATAAGCCAGCGGCATAACGAACCGCTTGTTCTGCATCGTATTCTGTCCCAACCCCACCACGACCTAAGACCCGTAAGGGCATAATGCGGGTTTGCCAACCGACCCCAGAAACACCAGTAGAATTATTGGTATCAGCGGCAATCGTGCCTGCTACATGGCTACCATGAAAACTGCTCCCGCCTGTAATGCTGTCACCAACATCATTAGGATTTGAATCAATGCCATCACCATCGCCTGCAACCGTGCGGTCTTTAATAAAATCGTAGCCTTGTGTGATTTTACCTTTTAACTCAGGGTGATTAACGAGCACACCTGTATCAATCACGGCAACAAGTACGCTACTACTCCCTGTTGTAATATCCCACGCTTGCGCGGTGTTAATCATGTCGTAATGCCATTGCAATTTATAATAAGTGTCGCTTGGTAAGCGAAAACTTTGCAAATAGTAGTTAGGAGAGGCTTCACTGATATTGGGTTGACGGCGTAACGCTTTAATTCGCATTAAAGTTGCGTATTTATCGCGCAGTTCATCACTGGCGAATGTCATCCCGCTGTCTGTTGATTGTGCCGTTAAACTATCCGTATCAAAATTGAATAACATCCGACGGCTCATATCTGTACTTTCCGTGTATGCCCCTAAACTGTGTAAATTACTTTGTGCTTGCAAGCCATATTCTTCATTTAACTGCACAATGGCGTTGCCCGCTTCGAAGTTATCACTCAACACTAAGGCATTAGCCTCTTCACTAGCAGAAACGATAGTATTCAAATTCTGGCTAATATTCAGCAGATAACTAGACGCGCCTGCATTGGCAACAACTTGAATGTAATAACGACCATTTGCTCGTACGGTCAACGTTTCAGTTTTTGTGCCTTCGCCTAAAGAGGCATCAAATACTTGTCCATTAACATCTAACAGATATAAATCCAAATCATTGACCGCAACATTAGGTTCAGCGATAAATAAATTAACGATTTGTCCTGTCCGTAAATCAACTTGATAGGTGTCAATCGTATCGCCGTTGGTTTTGCTACGTCCTGCATTACCTGCACCCGCGACATTAACATAACCCCCCAAAATAACAGGGTTAGGAATACTCTGCGCAGTCTGCACACTATTATTAGAAACAGACGTAGATGCATTTACATCATTGACATCACTATCCGTTGCCGTGTTAGCACTCACACTGATTTGTCCTGTAACGGTATAACCTGAAACTGTGCCACCGTTAGAACTAGAATTTGATGATGTACTGTCATTACAAGCTGTTAGCTGAAGCAAGCCCAGCAATATGACTACATGAGTTATTTTAGGTTTCATAAATAAAAACCAAATGAGATGAAGAAAGGTAAAGTAAATAAAAACAGCATAACTGAATTTTGCAGAAAAATTAACTAACTGATACAGAGCTATTTATAGATAGCTCGTTGTTTTAAAAAATGTAAAACTTGTTCAACACAATCATCTAACGAATTTATTGCCGTATTAATCGTTAACTCAGGCTGTTCAGGCATTTCATAAGGCGAAGAAATCCCCGTAAACTCCTTAATCTCACCCGATCTTGCCCGTCGGTACAAGCCTTTTACATCCCGCTCTTCACACACATTGATAGGACAGTCACAAAAAATCTCGATAAAATCATCTTTCAATAAATAACGCACCCGATCACGGTCAGCACGAAACGGCGAAATAAATGCAGTCAAAACAATCACACCCGCTTCAACAAATAACTTTGTGACCTCCCCCACCCGCCGAATATTTTCCACCCGATCTTCCGCAGAAAATCCCAAATCACCACACAACCCATGCCGAACATTATCCCCATCCAACACAAAAGTATGATACCCCCGCTGATAAAGCTGTTCTTCTACTGCATGGGCTAACGTTGATTTACCCGCACCTGATAAGCCCGTAAACCACAACACTGTACTTTTATGATGATTTAACTCGGCACGTCGTTGTCGGGTCACACTTGCTACGTGCCAACGTAAATTATTGGCATTCTGATTCGTTTGACTCATAATAGCTACCTTTATAACTTGTTATTATAAAACAAATTTATCGCTTCCATCCCTAAGCGATGACCAATAAAATAAACATTATAACGGCATAGCTATTCCAACTAATACGTTAAAAATCGCCTTGATCCGTCACTGTCATGCAAAAAAAGAAAACTAACTCATTAAAACTAGGTTATAAAATAATGAACCTGAATAGTTATCGGTAGATAACAAATTGAATAATTCACCCACTGACATTACATTGCTAATTCACTTCCCACACCAAGCCGAAGAAAAACCGTGTACGCACTCCTAGAAAACCGTTTAACCGCTTTCCATAGCCATCAACAAGCACAACTCCTTAAGCAAAGTACCATCGGTTTAGAAAAAGAGAGTTTACGTGTTGCATTTGATGGTCGGATTGCACAAACCCCGCATCCGCGCGTCTTAGGCTCAGCATTAACCAACCCCCATATTACAACGGATTATTCTGAAGCCTTACTCGAATTTATTACCCCGCCCAGCAACGACCTACAAGCACCACTCAAATTTTTAGAATCGACTCAACGCTTTGTCTATCAACAACTACAACAAGAAATTTTATGGGCAAACAGTATGCCCTGCGTCGTTGCTGGTGAACCAAGTATTCCAATAGCCCAATACGGCAATTCCAACGCAGGGAAGATGAAAACCATCTACCGCAATGGACTAGGCTACCGCTACGGGCGAGTCATGCAAGTTATTGCAGGCATTCACTTTAACTACTCATTTACGCCTGACATTTGGACATTTTTACACGAATTAGAAGGCAAGCAGCACAGCCTCCGCACACTACAAGATGACTACTATTTTGCAGTGATTCGTAATTTACAACGCTACGGCTGGATAATTCCCTTTCTCTTTGGCGCGTCGCCCGCTGTCTGTAAATCTTTCCTCTCTGGACGTAAAACCACACTGCCCGAATTTGATAGCTGTACCTACTACAAACCCTATGCAACCTCACTACGCATGAGCGACATCGGCTACCAAAACCGCAAAGAAGGCAAAACAGGCGTAAAGGTAAGTTACGACAACTTAGACAACTATATTTGTAGCCTGACGCGGGCAATAGAAACCCCCTGCCCTGAATACGCCAATATTGGCATATTCGTCGATGGCGAATACCGCCAACTCAACAGCAACATCCTACAAATCGAAAACGAATACTACAGCACAGTGAGACCTAAACAGCCGCCTGCCTTCTTAGAAAAACCAACTCATGCATTAAAACATCGCGGTGTCAGCTATATTGAACTCCGCTCCATTGATATTAATCCATTCGAACCACTAGGCATCACACAAGAACAGTTATATTTCTCACACCTATTAATGATCTACTGCCTCTTACAAGACAGTCCTAAAATCGATGCTTGTGAAAAACAAACCATAGACTTAAACATCATGGCAGTCACACATCGCGGGCGAGACCCACAACTGCAACTACGACGCGGTGAAGAAAATATATTACTGCGGGATTGGATGGAGGAAATATTAGAACAAATGCAAGCAATTGCAGAGATACTAGACCGCCAAGAAACACAGGCGATTTACAGCCCTATCCTAGCCACCTATCAAGAGATGGTAAAAGACCCAGAACGCACACCTTCAGCGCGAGTTTTAGCTGAAATGCGTCAATATCGAGAAAGTTTCCACGAATTTGCAAAACGCTATTCACTGCAACACGCGGAATACTATAAAACGACAATCTTGAGTACAGCACAACAACAATTTTTCCAAACATTAGCACAACAATCATTAGAAGAACAAAGCCAGCTAGAAAACAGCCCACAAGCACCTTTTGATACCTTTTTACACGACTACTTTAGTCAATCTTTAAACCTACCAGAATGCAAACAATCAGCCTGTGAAGTGTAAAAAATAACCTGAATTCGGCGAGTTTCTTTTAAAAAGACAACAGCTTGTCTGAATCAGGATTTAAAACCCTCAAACAAAAAATTAATACGAATAACGCTTTTTAATTCTGCTAATTCTGAAAATTCTGATTCAGACAAAAAAAGACCTGCTAGGTTTTGAAAATCTAGCAGGTCTCTGTTTTATTTTATAAATATCGCAGAACTCTGGTAAAGTTACTCATTATCATCTATCCCCTGCAACTTCTCATACTGCGCTTTATTCGCATCAAGCGGAAAATCACACCAAAACGTACTGCCCTTACCGACAATACTTTCTATCCGTAACTGCCCTTTATGCCGATTTAACACATGTTTCACAATCGCAAGCCCTAAGCCTGTACCGCCCCGATTGCGCGAGCGAGCAATATCAACCCGATAAAAACGCTCGGTTAAACGCGGAATATGTTCAGGCGGGATACCCTCTCCCGTATCAGTCACCCTTAAATGTACCCCTTGCTCATCCCGATACCATGCCACATCGATGTTACCCTCTTCAGGGGTATAACGAATGGCATTAAAAATTAAATTAGAAAACGCACTACGAATTTCTTCCGTATGACCGTACAACACCGCTGTTTTATCCGTTTCTAACATAATGTGATGACGATATTCACCGCTTAAAATTTGCGCCTCCTCACAAATATCATGCAACATTTCAATCACATCAACCTTTTCTACCGTATTTAAATGCACTTCCGACTCTAAACGGGAAAGTAACAATAAATCATCGACAATATTCCGCATCCGTGCGGTTTGTTGCGTCATCAACAATAAAGGGCGTTGCCACTGCTGCGCACAAGGGTCGTCAGGGTCATTAATCGTTTCTAAAAATCCTGCAATCACCGTTAATGGGGTTCGCAACTCATGAGAAACATTCGCAATAAAATCACGACGCATCTGCTCTAAACGTTGAATACGGGTAATATCGCGGGCAATGAGTAAATGCCGATTACCCGCATAAGGCACTATATTAACTCGTAATATTAACGTTGGGTCATTCGGTGCGGTTAAGACAATAGAATCCTCTTTATTCCCTGTTTTTAAAAACTGCGCAAAACTGGGATAACGAATCAGATTTGTAATCGGTTGCTCACGGTCTTGCGGGGCTTGCAAGCCTAATAAAACCTGAGCCATTTTATTAAACCATTCAATTTCAAAATTATTACCGTGCAAAATCACCGCCGCATCAGGCATTGCTGCGATAGAACGACGGATGCGTTTTAACATGGTTGTCAATTTACGCTTACGCTTACGATTACGCTGTTGTAACCGATAAAACTGGTAAAAAGTTTCGCCCCATAAACCAAACGCATCAGGTAACGGCGTTTTACGCTTTTCACGAAACCAGTTAATTAAGCGAAATAAATTATATAAATGCCAGTTTAAATACAGTAAACAAGCAATCACTAAAAAAAATAAAGGGTGGTCAAAAATAAACCCTATGATAAGCATGACAATGATTAAACTGGTCACGCGCCAAAATTCTTGTAAACCTGATTGCATCATAGAAATGAGATAGCTAAAAAAGTTATTGTTATCAAGAAACTCGAAAACCATCTTGCGTAAAAATCAGACAGACAGGGGCTTGCGAGCGTTTCACCTTTGGATGGGCATCTTTATCCAGCAAATTAAAATGCACGATTTGTTGTAATCACCTGTCATTCTTAACAAAAGAAAACAACCTGTCGTTATCAGTATGCCAATGAAATATGAAATAGCGATGACGCATGATAGAGATATCTAACTTGCCATTGTTTTCATGAAAAATTAAAAATACGTTCCCTGACTAGTTTACTCAACACATTTTTTGCAAATAGAAAAATTGTTGCATCGCAAGATTCCTCTCTATTCATGCAGAATTGAGCAGACTAAAATAGCCAGTTTTACTGGAATGTCTCCCTAAAAACAACTTTACCTTTCGTCGACGAGGCTACGTTATGAACACTTTTGAAGCGGTTACACAATCCGAAGGATTCCGCCGCTTTTTGCTCTTTTCGCTGGTAGGGATTACCACCTTATTTGCGTTAGGTTTATTAACCATGGTTTTTCAAAAAGATGGGATTACCGTTTTAGAATTAACCATGTTGATTTTATACTCAATTTTGTTTACATGGATTTGCTTTTCATTTTGGACAGCGTTTTTCGGTTTTATTATCTGCCTGTTTCGTCGTGACCGCTTTGCGATTTCCGCCAGTTTACCCGCTGATGATGCCATTCCGCCCAGCAGTAAAACGGCGATTATTATGCCGATTTATAATGAAGACCCGCGTCGGGTTTTTGCAGGGTTAACGTCGATTTGTGAATCATTGATTAGTACAGGGAAACATAGCTGTTTTGATATTTTCATCATCAGCGATACCCGCGATCCTGATATTTGGATTGAAGAAGAAATGCGCTGGCAGTTATTGCAACAAGCCATGCAAGGAAAAATCAACGTTTACTACCGCAATCGGGAGAAAAACAGCGA
This sequence comes from Beggiatoa alba B18LD, assembly GCF_000245015.1. Taxonomy (NCBI): domain Bacteria; kingdom Pseudomonadati; phylum Pseudomonadota; class Gammaproteobacteria; order Thiotrichales; family Thiotrichaceae; genus Beggiatoa; species Beggiatoa alba. Next base: position 844,624 of record NZ_JH600070.1, read on the forward strand.
GCGTAAGGTTGGGAATATTAAAGACTTTTGCCAACGTTGGGGCGCACATTACCTGTTTATGATTATTCTGGATGCAGATAGCATCATGTCAGGCGAAACGCTGGTAAAAATGGTGCGGTTGATGGAAAAAAATCAACACGTTGCTTTATTACAAGTATCTCCCCTGCCGATTAATAAAGAATCCTTATTTGCGCGAATTCAGCAATTTGCCAGTAATGTCTATAATCCCATTTTTACGGCGGGTTTAAATTTTTGGCAATTAAATGAAGGGAATTATTGGGGACATAATTCTATTTTGCGGGTTAAAGCCTTTATGGATCACTGCGGTTTGCCACGCTTACCTGGTAAAGAACCTTTTGGCGGGGATATTTTTAGCCACGATTTTATCGAAGCTGCCATGTTACGCCGTGCGGGCTGGGATGTCTGGCTAGCGTATGATATTGGTGGCAGTTATGAAGAAATTCCCCCGACTTTAATTGATTACGCCAAGCGTGACCGTCGTTGGTGTCAGGGCAATTTGCAACATACCCGCATTTTATTTGCCAAAGGCTTGCACCCAATTAACCGTTTACACTTGTTAATGGGGATTATGTCTTATCTCGCCTCGCCTTTGTGGTTACTGTTTTTAATCGTGACAGGTATCGATGCCTATTTCCGTGCGCAAACTGAACCTGTCTATTTTTTTGGCGACACCTTATTTCCCGTTTGGCCTGTTTCTTACACGGTAGAAATGGCGACCGTTTTGGCGTTTACCTTAACCTTTCTATTTTTACCAAAGATATTAAGTTTAGTGATTATTGCGACACGCAAGGGAATGTTAAGACACTATGGCGGTTTATTAAAACTTAGCCTCAGTGTCGTGATTGAAACCTTTTTCTCGACCTTACTTGCACCGATTATGATGTTATTTCAATCGCGTTTTGTGCTGGCGATTTTATTGCGCAGTAATATTTCATGGATGACACAAAAACGCGATGACCATCACACCAACTTTTTAGAAGCACTGTCTGCCCATGCAAGCCATACTGTGATTGGTTTTATAGCGGGTTGGGTCTCTTATCATTACGTGGAAGCATTTTTCTGGTGGTTTACCCCTGTTTTAGCGGGTTTAGTGCTCTCAATTCCACTGTCGATGTTACTAAGTCATGTTTCTTTAGGACGTTTAGCCCGTCGTTATGGCTTATTTTTAACCCCAGAAGAAACCAACCCGCCATATGTCGTACAACGTCTGCAAGTCAATGAACATTTACCCGACCCCCTTGAAACCAATTACCCCAGTCGTTTTGTGCAAGTCTTAGTCGACCCTTATGTCAACGCACTACACACTGCACTATTGCCAGAGATGCAACCGTATGAAATAGCAAAACGTTATCAACATGAACTACAAGGGATTATTTATAAGTTGTTAGAGGATGGCATCCACAGTTTAAGTTTGGATGAAAAGCGTAAGTTATTAACCAGCCGTAGCACTTTGTTAAAATTACATACGTTAGTTTGGAGTTTACCCAATGTTGCCGATAGTTTAGGCAATACACGAGTGGCGGATATGCCGTAATATAGTAAACGTACTATAAAACAATGCAGAGGACTGGCAGTCCTGTGAGGACTGCCAGTCCTTTCTTTAAGCTTTAAGTCTCTGTCAACGCCTGCAACAATTGTTTTGCCCCTTGGGTTAATAACTGTTGCGCAACCAACTCACCCAATAAGCTGGCTTTATCAATATCTCCAATAGCTTGCGCACGGAGTATTTGCTGACCTGCAACATCTGCGACTAAGCCACGCACGCTCATTTCATCCCCGATAATTTCGGCAAAACCGCCAATCGGTACTTGGCAACTCCCGCCTAAACGGGTGTTAATCATCCGCTCCGCAATCACCCGTTGATGGGTTTCTGGGTCATTCAATACCGCAATTAATTGATTAGTTTCCACATCATCCGCACGGCATTCAATCCCTAATGCACCTTGTCCAATCGCGGGGAGTAATTCATCTGCGTTAAATGCATAACGAATCCGATTTTCTAAGCCTAAACGTTTTAACCCACTGACAGCTAAAACAATGGCTTGATATTCGCCATTATCTAATTTACTTAAGCGAGTTCCGACATTGCCCCGTAGCGTACGAATTTGTAAATCAGGGCGCAGGGCGAGCAGTTGGCATTGACGACGTAAGCTAGAAGTGCCAACAATCGCGCCTTGTGGTAAGTCTGAAAAATGGGCGTAAGTGTTGGAAACAAATGCGTCGAAAGGGTCTTCACGTCGCATGATAACGGGTAAATGTAAGCCGTCAGGAAATTCTATCGGTACATCTTTCATGGAGTGGACGGCAATATCAACACTGTTTTCTAACAACCCTTGTTCTAATTCTTTAACAAATAAGCCTTTACCGCCAATTTTAGCGAGCGGTGCATCGAGTATTTTGTCGCCTTTTGTCGTCATTTCGACGATTTCAAGGCTTAATTGTGGGTAAATGCCTTGTAGGGTGTCGCGGACATGGTAGGCTTGCCATAATGCTAAGGGACTTTTACGGGTTGCAATACGAATTTTATTCATAATTAATAGGACAGAAACTTATACGGGGGATTTTTCCCGCCAGTTAAACGGAGTAACTTTTTCATATAACCAAGGGTATTGTGTCACCATTTTATGCACTTGGGTTAAACGGTAGCCTAAGCGTGAAAAAGCGTAAATAAGTAGAAAATCTAGTAAATAGCCTGTTATCGATAGTAAGTCTTGTTTAAAGAGGGCAAATAATATAAAGCGTTCAAAAAGCGTGAGTAATAGACTGTATCCAATTAATAAATAGTGGGATTGCCATTGTCCTGCAACGGCTTGTCCCATCATATAGGCAGTAGAACCAAACAGTAGAACGGAAACCAGTAAAAAGGTTAAAAGTTCATGGGAATTCATCACAAATTATCCTTCGGTAACAGTCGGATAGTTTAGTCCTAACATTTTTGCTAATAACGGTAGAACATTTTTAATATTATCAACGTTATTATCAGCTAATTGGGTCGTTATCATCTGTGTCAGACTGACAGATTGCGCTCCTTGTGCGGCACGCTCACCAATGCGTACCCGTTCGCTGTGGGCAAAATTGCTAAATGTCCGTCGTAATAAGGGGAGCAGGTGTATAAAGGTGTCAGCGGTAAGTTGGCTTAACCATTGGTCTAAGAGCTGAAATAATGCGTCGTCGTGCAGTAGAATTGCGCCACTATTTTGTAAAAAGCCACTGAGCCATGAGCTGGCATAGTTTGGGTCATTGGCAGGGGAAAGGGCAAGACTTAACAGGGTTGCAACGCTTTCACTGTCTATCACATGAGCATTGGATAACAGACGGCAACAACCACCGCCCACTAAACCATGTAAGCCAATTTGGTGAACCAGTTTTAATAAAGTTGCTTGCCAGTCACCGCTTAAATTGTCATTTTGTAACAGGTTAATGGCACTGTTCATTTTAACAATGTGTTGATACATGGCGCGTGCTGCATCGTCGTCTAAAGTACTGCAAGCATTAGGCAAGCCGATGCAAACCCTTGTGGTTAAAGTTGTTACGACATGTTCAATAGAGTCGGTTTTAAAACGGCGTACAGAACCATAACGTAGCACTTCAATTAAGGCGGGTAAGGCTTCCATCAATTGAGTCACATCATGCGCTAATGCGGTTTTTGCTTCTAAACAGCGCATTGCGACTTGAATCGCTTTCGGTAATTCCGCTTTTAAAACGTTATCGAGTAGTTGACTGATAACGGCTAAATCGTCGGCTTTTTCCAGTTTGTCACAAACAAAGCGCGTGCTCGCTTCAAGCACTGTCCCGCCCCAAATGCTGGCTTCAATAATGCGAATGGAAAATTCGGGTTGCCATTGTAATCGCCATTCTTCAGCAAATGTGCCTTTGCTTGACCCTGCGGACAGGAATTTTCCCCACGGAATATCGAGTAAACGTAAACGGTGAAACAGTTGTGATTTGGTTAAATCAGTGTCTTTGCGTAAATCTAGTTTTAATTCTTTGTTATCAGGCGATTCTTCCAAACGTAATTTTTTTTGTAAGCGCGTTAAATCTTGGCGTAAAGGCACTGTTGGCGCGGTGCTGGGGACTTTTCCCAAACGGTTATTAATCATTAAACCGTCATAAATCACGGTGAGTGGGGTTTCACTGCCAAAGCATAAACTGGCTAAAACGGCATCGTTTAACTCTTCTAAATCAGGAACAGGTTTTTCTCGCAAGGCAGCGAGCGATTCTGCCAAGCGAATGGCATCGATAACATTAGATGTCGGTGCATCTATGCCTACCTGATTGCGTAAGTGTTTAGCAACTTTTGCAAGCCAGCGGGTGCTGATGTGGTGGGCGCGTTGTTCGGGCTTGGTGTGCGATTCCCACAAATGTTGATACCAACCTGGGGCATGAATGCCTGCGCCGTATCCGCTTGCATAAGTTAAGCGTTCATAGCTCCAAGGGACCCATGTGGCTTGTACTTTGGCTTTTGGTAAACCTTTTAAAACGGCATCATCGGTTTTTGCGGGAACTTCTTGCGCTAAAGCGGGGACATGCCACGCACCGCAAACGACGGCAATTTGTTCATGTCCTGCTTTTTTAACTTGGCGTAAAGTTTTACGCATCCATGCTTCACGCAAAACTTCGTGCTGTTGACGTTCTTCATTATCGCCATATAAGGCATTGCCTATGGTCTCGCGTAAGGCAGTCATTGCTTCTTCAATGCCTTTAAATAAGGCTAAACTGCCAACGTCTGAACGTTGTTCGACCATGTATTCCCACCAGCGTTCGCCATCTTTAAAGCCTGCTGCTTCGGCGAGTAGGTCTAACGGGTCTAAATAATTAAGCGGGGTTTTAACGTGAGTGTCTTCTGTATTGGGTGTGTCGTTAGAAATATCGGCGGGCGGTGTTTCCTGTGTTTCTACTGTGCTTGTGTCTGTAGATGTTTCTTCTGTTTTTTCTAAGCTGGTCGCTTCTGCTTGTGCTTTTTCAATGGCTTGTTGCAGTGCTAAAGCACGGGCTTTATTGATAGCAATTTGATGTGTTTGCGGTAAATCCATGAAAAAGATTTCGACATCATGTTTCATTGCATATTGAATCGCTTGCCATTCGGGGGAAAATTCAGCAAAGGGATAAAATACGGCATGTTCCAATGCATCCATGTCGTAAAATAACAAGGCAACAGGCGGAGACATTTCTTTATCAGTGACTAACGGCAACGCTGTTTCACCATCGCTGGGGGCTTCAATAACGATTGCAGTGGGTTTTATTTCTCCTAAAGCGGCTAATAAACTCCGCGCAGACCCCGCGCCATGATGACGAATACCCAATAAATGAAGCATATGAATTCACCCAAAATGATTGATATAGAACTCGTTGCGTTGAAAATATCGTGCGTGTTTAAAACGTTGTAGTATTAATGGATTGACTAAAAAAAGTCCGTTATAAAACTGAGTGGCTAATTGTTAAATCACTTTCAAAGTGCTTGAATCTTTTTGCAAAGTGTTTTTTAATCGCTGGCACAGTGTCAGCGTAATCTTAACCCATGTGCCTCTTTTTGCACCAACCGCACAAACAATATTTTGTTTGTTTAGCTTATCATAAGTGTCACCAGATTTGAGGGATTAACTATGTTACTGAACAGCCTTAAATATTTACCATTGGCAATGTGTTGCTTATCCTTATATGCACAAGCAACTGAGTCTAAAGAAAATCCTCAACCGCCTTATATTGCCTATGAAAATCGTGAAGGTCTTACGTTTGACACCGCTAAATGTGTTTCTGTCGGTCAAAATGTCTTAGTTAAAGATGGTTTTCAACGGGTTAATGCCAATAGCAACGGGGAAATCTTAGCCGCTTATCGCAAAACGGCTGATTATCAATTTAAAGCCCTAGTCAGTTGTCTTGGACGTTATGGCATGTTGCGCGTTGTTATTATTACCGATTTATCAGGGCAAGGTAGTCAGAAAGCCCGCAATATCGCGCAAAGTATTATCCAAGGCTTAGGCAATAATAATAGTGATAAAGCCAGTATTGTTTCTGCGGAAGAAGCCAGCAGTGCCATACAAGCACCGTCGATTAATGGCGCGTCAGAATACGAAAAAGGTAATCGCTTTTATGAAGGCAGTGGCGCGGTTCAAGACTTTAAACAAGCCGCTGAATGGTATAAAAAAGCAGCAGAGCAAGGCAATAGTGATGCGTTTTTTAAACTCGGTACGATGTACTATTATGGCTATGGCGTGACACAAGATTTTCAACAATCTTACATCTGGTTTTCACTCGCTGCGACCAGTGGTCGACAAGATGCCGCAAAAGCGCGTAATGAAGTCATGGAAAAACTGTCTAAACAGCAAATTACTGACGGACAGAAAGAAGCGAAAAAACTCTATACACAATATGTGAAAAAATAAGAATTTCTCCACAATTTCACTTGTTTTGCCCATGCACAACCGCGTTGTCTTGTGTGCAAACCCTCACAGGTTCTAAAACTACCTGAATATTACACTTTTCCTTAACAAGCTGGATGACCTATCATAGCATCCAGCATTGCCCTGCTTACCACCATCGCCATGCAGTAATAATAATGACAAGGATATTAAATTATGTTGAAAAACAGCAAACTTGCTAAATTTATTTTACAAATAGTTGTCTCTTGCAGTTTCTGCACTGCGGTTAATGCTTTCGCAACCGAATGGCAAGCCCTTCCCATCAACCGCGATGTCAGCACCATCGATGAATTTTCTAATTTACTGATTAATCCCCAAAATCCTGCCCAACTCTATGTCGATATTTATAAAAGCGACGATAGCGGAAAAACATGGGAAACAGTACGCTTTAATCGCCAACCCGTTTTTGTTTTCGCCCTCAACCCACAAACCCCCAGCATTTTATACGGTAGCAGTCACTCTTCAGGACTTAGCGATTTAGGTAGGGCTTATAAAAGTACTGACAGTGGCGCAACATGGGCAACATTAACACAAACCGTTATTGCCATAGACCCCAGTAACCCCAATATTATTTATAGCAAAGCCAATTCCAGCTTATATAAAAGTACAGATGCAGGCACAACATGGACACTTTTACAGCAAGGCTTAGACGTTATTAATAAATTTGGTCTGCTCATAGACCCGAAAAAGCCACAAGTTTTATACGCGAGCGGGCGACAAATTCCTGTGACCAGTGGCAAACTCGGTAGTAGTAGCAATGCAGTCTGGGGCGTATTTAAAAGTACTGATGGCGGGACAACATGGCAACGCATTTGGGATAAAACGGCACATGCCACGTGGCTAATTGACCCACATCAAACCGATACGCTTTACATCTCCAAAGATGAAGACATGCTCGGCGGAAAAGGACATTTATATAAATCCACAGATGGCGGGGCAAATTGGGTTGAGTTTTCTCATTATTTAACCACAGCAGGCATTGATTTAAACAACTATTCTGTACAAACCCTTGTTGCCGACCCACAAACCCCAGACACCCTTTATGCAGGGATTTCTCGCAGTGTTTGGGCAGGCAACACAGGACAAGGTGTGTATAAAACCACCGACGGCGGAATGACATGGACAGCCATGAACGACGGTTTTCCCGCTGATAAAGAAATTGGAGTTAAACGCCTAGCCATAGACCCCAGCAAATCCAGCCGTTTATATGCTAATACCAACGTTGGCGTATTTATGTGGGATGAAAAAACTGCCGAAATTACCAGTAAATTTCCAGAGTTAGGCAGTGGTGCAAGCAATGCCCGCTTTTTCGGTGGGATTGCTGTTAATGAGGCTGACCCTGTTATCAGTGTTAGCCAACACTTAAGCGACAAAGTGCGTGTTGACGGACAAATTAAAGTTGCCCCTGAACATGTCGGACAAATTGCCGATATTGTCATTTATGCCCGTTTCAGCGTGCCCGAAATGCCTGAATTCCAACCTGTTTATTTCATGCTCGACAACGGCGTAAATGTTCATGTTTGGAATCAAGATAACAGCCAATTAGCCGCGTTTAAACCAGCTGTTACCTTAAACAGCGAACTACTGGATGTGAGCCTATATGCAGGACAATTTGTTGCCACAGGCATGTTAAACATCAGTTTTGGCTACCGTTTAAATGATGGAACGGTCATCAGTAACGAAAAAACGATTGATGTTACCATTACAGAATAAAACCACTATTCACTATAAAGACGCGATTTTGCGCGTCTTTATGCCATTGATGACCTACAACTACCTTACACACTACGTATGAGCGTTGGCGTTTTTCTTATCACCCATGATGACATTGGTATCAGCCTTATCGATAGCCTGCAACAAATGTTTGCCAATAAATTGCCCTTAAATATTAAAGCATTACCTGTGCATCATAACAGCGACCCGCTGGCTTTTTGCTACTACGCAGAAGAAATATATGCCAGTTTAGAAGAAGGCGACGGCGTACTGGTTTTAACCGACTTATTCGGTGCAACCCCTTGTAATATCGCTATCAGCCTGTTAAATCACTATCATGTAAAAATTGTTGCAGGATTAAATTTTCCCATGCTGGTTAAAATCATGAGCCATGTCTTTACATTTCCTGATGCTACCCTCGATACCCTCGTGGATAAAGCCCTAACAGGGGGTTGTCAAGGTGTTTTAGACGTTAGCTTACTTTATCCAAAAAGTAGCACGTAAAGCACAATTAATAAAAAATAATCAGATTAAAAACAATTCAATAAATTGATTAATTTGATTAAGAAATCTTAAGTTGTGTCCCTCTTTATTAGCGCGTAATGTTTACCAATTAAAACAGATGCGTTTAATTCATCTCCCCATAAAACTCACAATCAATCTGATGAGGAATTTACATTTAACATGAAAAAATCCATTTCCTGCCTACTCTTAGGGCTTAGTAGTCTCAGCGCATTACCTGTTTGGTCTGCTACCGTCATTGAACATAAAAATGCACAAGGACAAATTCAACAAGTCATTATCAACGACGAACATGCACGGATGAATAACGAACATAACCCCAGTCAATATATGCTCGTTGATTTCAAATCCCGTTTAATGTATGCCGTAGATATTAAACAAAAAACCATTGTAACCATCTCAATGGATAAAGCGGTAGAACCTAACCTCCCTAAAGGCGTAGAAATGCCTAAACAAGCCCCTGTTAACGCTGAATTAGTGAAAAAAGAGGCAGGTAGCGACGTTGCTGGCTATAAGACCATGCATTATCAAGTTGTAGCTAATGGAAAAACTTGTTCAGATGATTATTTTTCTACAGATGCCTACAAAATCCCTTATGTCGACGTGTTCTTAAAAACCATGCAAGAGATGTCAAAATCTCGCAAAAAAATGATGAGTATGTTTCCCATGAATGATGTATGTGCAAAAGCACAGGCGACATTAGAACCTGATGCCAGCACAATGGGTATGCCCATGAAAAGCGTAGGCACAGATGGCGAAGTGCGTCATGAAATTCTGAGTATAAAAATTGACATACCAACTACCGATGAAACCTTTGCATTACCCACAGATTTCAAAACCATGACTGAACAAGAAATGGTACAAAGCATACAAGGCAATATCCGCAAACAAATGGAACAATTGCGCCAAGGTGGACAACAACTGCCACAAGGGATGCAAGGAATGCCGCCAACAGGTCATCCAATGCCCAATATGCCCGCTTTACCGCCACAAACACCCGCACAACAATAATCCCAGTTTTGCGAGTATTATAAAGTAAAACAGAGACCTACTAGGTTTTCAAAACCTAGCAGGTCTTTTTTTTGTCTGAATCAGGATTTTCAGGATTAAAAAGCGTGATTCACCTGACTTTTTGGTTTGCGGGTTTTAAATTCTGAAAATCCTGATTCAGACCTTTTATTGTCTTGCCTGCCAACGACGCAATTGCTCAGTGAAATCATTTATAAAGAGTTGCATCTCTCCGCCTTCCTCCAGTTGTCGGGCTTCTAATCGTGCTATTTGACGCATTACTTCTGCTGTAGAACGTTTAAGCGATTCACAAAAAGTATAAAACTTATTTTTTAATTTATTCGTGGGCTTATCCGTTGCGTTATCAAATAACTTATCTTGCCGTTCAATTAAATCAAGCAGGTCTTTTTCTTGAATACCTAAGGCTTGCGCATGATAAGGACTATGTTGCTTTAATATTTGCCATGCCCACGCTTCAGGAATTTCTTGCGGTAAATATAAAGGCGTAATACTGTGCCCAAAACGGCTACCTGTTTCGCGTAATTTGGCATCTAATGTTTTTGCATCACCATCTAAGACAAAAATAAAACTGTCTAATTGTTTGAATTTGGCAATTGCTTCTATATGTTGGGGAAATAGTTCTTTTCCTGTATCACGTCCGACATAAATATCATCAGGGGTTAAACCTAATCGCGGATTAATCTCATCTAGTACACCTAATAGAAAAGCCTCCGCAATATCATCCTCACATAAAATACTCATTTTTTCTAACGATTGCCCATAAAAGGCTTTTTGAAAAATATTTTTATAAGCAGGCACTGCCGATACATTATCAGCGATTCGTTCTAAGAAAATACGCGCTTCTAATGGCACACTTTCCAAAACAACGGGGCTATGCGATGTAACGATAATTTGTAAATCATTACGCACAGCTAACCGTTGTAGCTCTAGCATAATCTGTTGTTGTGTAAAGGGATGTAAACCCGCTTCTAATTCATCAATAAGAATCAACGCATTTTTTAAACGGGAAATATCTTTCGAAATTCGTAATACAGCGCGTTCACCTGCGGACATATGGAATTCAGAATATTGTGTGTTTGTTTCTTCCCGTGTAGCAAACAGTAAGTCTTTATCCCCTTTAGATAACATTTGAACCGTTTGATAGCGCATCGGTAAAACATGTTGTGCAAAGGCTAATAAATCTGCGGTAACTTGATTTGTCTCTACTTCTGTTTTCGTGAGTTGGAGAACGCTTCGCACTTCACTAGGGCTGGTTAAATTGGCAAGCGTGCGTAAATACAATTGTCGCTTAGGTTGCGCTCCCCCTTTTTTGCCCATATAGCTACGATTCCAGCTTTTTCCCTTTGCCCACCGCATCGACAGGCGTTCTCTATTAGCGATGTAATAAAATTCAAATGCAGTTTCTAACTCCTTATCATAAGGCGTGTTGACTTGCTTGGTTTTTAAATTGGGAAATAGGGTAGTAGGAACATAATCTTTAATGCCTGCTCCTTCCACATGATAAGCACAAGCACAGGCAAATAATAAAGTTGATTTACCAGAAGCATTTGCACCCGCGATGACGGTAACAGGAAAGGTAAAGTTAATAGTTAAATCTTTGATGCCACGAAGATTTTTAATATTAATGCCTTCTAAAAAATCGGTTGCTTGCGGTTTTTTAGTCCGTAATTGTTGCCAAAGCTCTTCAAATACTCTGCGGTTCATATTTTAGATTCAGATTAGCGGTTTAAAGTTTTGCTAAATAATCCAAAACTTGCCATGCACGGGACTGAATTGCAGAAAAATAAGTAGTCGTTGCTAATAAATCCGCTTCAGTTTGTACATAAGTGTCGGCAATCAGTTCAGCTCGACAATTAGCGACAATGTCTTGCACACTGGCAGGCGTGGACTCTAGGTGAAACTGTAAACCAATGACGCGGTTATTGTATAAAAAGGCTTGGTGTTGACATGCGATGCTTTTCGCTAAAAGTGTCGCATGTTCAGGTAACGCAAAGGTATCACCATGCCAATGAAAAACAGGGAAATCGCTTGTTGCTTCGCCTAAAATCGCTGTGCTAATGCTTGGGTTTACTAACTCAATCGGAAACCAACCAATTTCTTTTTGTGGATTGCGTGTAACGCTCGCGCCTAATACGTCCGCAATCAATTGCGCCCCTAAGCAAATGCCCAATACTTTTTTATTCATTTGAATCGCTTGATGAATAAAAGCTTTTTCGCGGGTCAACCAAGCAAATTGTTCTACTTCATACACATTCATCGGCCCGCCTAAGACAATTAAACAATCGAATTGTGATAGGTCGGGCAATGGTTCATCATGAAAAAACCGCGTTGCACTCACTGTATGACCATTGTTTTCTATCCATGTTGCAATACTGGCGAGACCTTCAAACGGGACATGTTGCAAATAGTGAATGCGCATTAGCTTTCCTCATTTGATGTATTTGATTGAATGGGAACGATGAGAACTGGAATTGCTGATAATTGAGTGACACGTCGCGCAACAGAACCAATAAATAGCTCTCCTAATGCAGTATGTTCCCGTGTTCCCATCACTATCATGTCTATCTCTTGTGTTTTGGCGTAGTCGACAATGGCTTGTGCGGGGCTATGACCTTCAATAACGGTGATACTTTCTACTAAATGTTGGGTAACTTCAGAGTTCTTCAATTCATTGATGCAAAACGCTTCTAATTCACTTTGCATTTTTTTTTGTACTTTTTCCACCGCTTCCGTGTGCATTTGTTTGGCTTTTTCTTCGGGGAAATGTGCTTCAAATAGGGCTTCGCCAAATGTACCAAGCTGTTCGGTCACGTGGACAAGTGTGAGGTGAGCGTTATAGCGATGGGTGAGACTGATTGCATAGCGAAAGACGATGTCAGCGTTTTCGCCCATGTCAGTTGCATATAGAATTTTTCTTACATTGGGCAACATGTTGGTTTCTCCTTTGATGATAATAGCTAGATAGATAGCAGATGACGCGACAGCTATTTTTAGGATTCGAAGGTTTTATTAATGTGCATGGGAACGACTAAAACGGGAATTTGAGCAATTTGGGTCACACGACGCGCAACTGAGCCAATGAAGAATTCGCCCAACATTGTATAGTTATGTGTACCCATGATAATCATGTCGGCTTCTATTTTTTTCGCTTCGTCGACAATGGTCTGTGCAACAGAGCCGTCTAATACTTGAATACTATCAATCAGGTGGCTTTCTGCGGAGGTGGTGTGCAATTCTTCAGCACAAAAGGCTTCTAAACGTTGTTGCATTTTAGTGCGGACTTCGTTAATTGCGTCTGTGTGCATTTTTTCCGCCATATCGCGGGGAATATAAGTTTCTAATAAAGCAGCACCGACAGTGCCTAAGGGTTCTAACACGTGAACAATACGAATAGTCGCGCCGTATTTTTGTGCCATGCTGATGGCGTAACGTAACACGATACGAGATTGTTCGCCTAAATCAGCAGGATAAAGGATTTTTTTAATTTGTGGCAACATGGCAAGTATCCTTCTTGTGGTGGCAAAGAAAGTAAAATGAGAAATTAAATTGTGCAATTCATCATAGCATAAGTTTTTTAATGGGCATCAGTCACAATTGCGAGCCTTTTGATGAGGGTTATAATGTTAAGTGACTGAGATAACCGCATCATATAGAGTAAAAAAATATGGATATAAAAACGGCATTAAAAGCCATTATTGAAAAACAAGATTTAAGTCGTGAGGAGATGTTATCCGTAATGACAGAAATCATGACAGGACAAGCAACCCCTGCGCAAATTGGCGGTTTTTTAATAGGACTGCGCATGAAAGGGGAAACCGTCGAGGAAATTACAGCCGCAACGCAGGTGATGCGCGACCTTGCTATCCCTGTCAAGGTTGATGTACCTAATCTTGTTGATATTGTTGGCACAGGGGGCGATGGGCAGAGTACGTTTAATATTTCGACAACCAGTGCCTTTGTGGTTGCGGCAGCGGGCGCACATGTGGCTAAACATGGCAATCGTTCTGTGTCTAGCCGTTCAGGCAGTGCGGATATTTTAGAGGCATTAGGGGTAAAATTAGATTTAACCCCTGAGCAAATTGCGGATTGTGTGGAAAAAATCGGCGTGGGTTTTATGTTCGCCCCTCAACATCATACCGCCATGAAACATGCCATTGTGCCCCGTCGTGAAATGGCAGTGCGAACGATTTTTAATTTATTAGGTCCAATGACTAACCCTGCTAAAGCCCCAAATCAGTTGTTGGGCGTTTATAGCCGCGATTGGTTAGAACCTGTTGCCGAGGTATTAAAACGCTTAGGCAGTCGCCATGTGTTAGTGGTGCATTCTGCGGATGGTTTAGACGAAATCAGCGTTGCCGCACCGACGTATGTTGCTGAGTTAAAAGATGGCAATATTCGCAGCTATACCATAGAACCTGAATTATTTGGCATTCAAACTGCGCCATTAAGTACGATTCAAGTAAATTCTGTCGCGGAAAGTTTAACCCTAGTTAATCGCGTTTTAGACAATCAAACCAGTCCTGCTCGTGATGTAGTGCTTCTCAACGCAGGCGCGACATTGTACGTATCAGGTATGGCAAGTGATATTATGCAAGGCATTGCAAAAGCAAGAGAGGTATTAGCAAACGGGTCAGCAAAGCAAAAATTAGCGATGTTGATACAACATTCCAATCATTTTAAACAGCCCGCTTAATTTTGACAAAAAAGGCTTTTGTCTGAATCAGGATTCACAGGATTTTCAGGATTAGCAGGATTAAAAAGCGTGATTCACCTGACCTTAACTTTTTGGTTTAAGGGTTTTAAATCCTGTTAATCCTGAAAATCCTGATTCAGACAATGTTTTAATCTCTTCTGATGAATCTTGATGAAAAACAGGAGAGTAATCTCTGCCAGTCCTTCAACCCTTTTCGCGTGTTCCGACAGACCTGCTAGGTTTTTAAAACCTAGCAGGTCTCTGTTTTATTTTATAAATCTTGCAGAACTCGAGTTATTTTATCCAACGCGCACAAATCACAATTTCATTTTGACAAAAATTGCTTCGGGAATTGATTTAATAATCAACATAATCCCTTGCCAGAACCAAGGCGTATAAAGCACTTTTTTTCCTTTTGTAATCGCGTTATCAATATCTTGTGCCACTTTATCAGGGCTTGCGAATAAGAAGTTCTTTTTAATTGAGGCGGTCATTGGTGTATCGACAAAACCCGGTTTAACGGTGAGGACTTGCACGCCTGATTTAAATAAGCGATTGCGTAAACCTTGTAAAAACAGACTTAATGCTCCTTTTGCAGACCCATACACATAATTGCTTTGTCGCCCTCTATCGCCTGCAATGGAGGAAATAACAACGATACTGCCTTGTTTACGTTTTTCAAAATAATTGCCTAAGTCAGTTAGTAAAGAGGCAACGCTTAAGAAATTCGTGATGAACTCTTTTTCTGCTACTTTAAAATCTTGTTCTGCGGCTTGTTGGTCGCCTAATGTTCCATAAGCAATCACGACAATATCAATTTGTTGTAACGCTTTTTCTGCGGTGCTTAACACCGTTTTATGTTGCGTTATATCACTTAAATCGACGGCTAAAAAATCACTGCTAGACGCACCACGGGTTTTTAAATCTGCTTGAATTACCTGCAATTTTTGCGCATCACGTCCGACTAAAAATAAATGCTCCCCACGTTGTGCGAAGCGTTTGGCGAGCGATTGCGCAATCATCGATGTTGCGCCAAGAATTAAAATACGTTTCATAAAATATTATCCGTTTTTCGCTGGTCGTTGGGTGACTCTACGCCAGAAACTAGAGGAAAAATGAGGGTCTATAAAAGTTTGAAATCTTTCCCATTCAGGATAGAAATGCTTGAAATCACTGCCAGCCATACGGGCATCTTTTGCAGGGTATAAACGTCCCCCATCTTCGCGCACAATGGCATCTAAACGCGCAAATAGTTTATGTGTCGCATCGCCTTTATTGGCAAAATCTAAGGCAAGCGTGATACCTGCGCGGGGAAACGAGAGTAAGCCAGCGGACGGAATTTTGCCAAAGATTTTAATCACGGAGAGGAACGAGCCTTCCCCACTTTTAGCAATTTCTGCCAAAATACTTTTAATTACATGCGGGTCATTTTCTGAAACCACGCATTGATATTGGAAAAATCCCCGTTTGCCATAAATCCGATTCCAACGTTGTACGCTGTCTAAGGGGTAAAAGAAGGGTAAATAATGGCTAACACCACGAGTCACTTCGGGCACTTGCTTGTTAAAATACAGGAAATTAAAGGCTTTAACGCTGGCATGATTTAAAACAAAATTAGGCATGTCTAACGGGACAGAAAGCCATTTCGACAGTTTTTTCGGGGCGGGTTCTTGGTCAAATAAGGGTGGGGCGTGATTGCCTTGCATAAATAGCCCCCGACTGCGTTTTTCTTGTAAACAGTCTAACCATGCAACGGTATAAATATAATCTTTTTCTGAAGCTTTGGATAAGGCAAGAAACTCCTCAATACTATGAAATTTAATACTTTCCATTTGAATAAAGGGGTTATTCATTGGAATGAGTTGAATTTCTGCCCACGTGATTAAACCTGTTAAGCCTAAACCGCCAATTGTCGCGCCAAACCAGTCGGAATTATTAGTTTTAGAACATAATAAGCGTTGTCCATCAGAGCGTAATAATTCAAATTGTCGCACATGACAGCCAAAAGTCCCCGCAATATGGTGATTTTTACCATGCACATCGTTTGCGATTGCCCCGCCTAGCGTGACAAATTGCGTTCCTGGTGTGACGGGTAAAAACCAGCCCATTGGTACGATAAATTGTAAAATTTCTTGTAAAGAAACGCCTGATTCACAACGTAATATGCCCGTTGTGCGGTCAAACTGGATAAAGTGATTTAAATAACGGGTGTCTAATAAAATGCCTTTGTCATTCAAGCACACATCGCCATAACTGCGCCCTTTGCCATAGGCAAGTACAGGTTTACGTGCAAGCACTGGAATGTTATCGCTTGCCCATTGCACAGGGAAAATGGTTTGTTCTGTGCTGGGATAGCGTCCCCATGATTGATAAGTTGTCATTGTGATGTGTTCGGTTAGAGAAATTTTGCTAGTAAAACAATGATAAAAATCATCAGCGCAACAATATGGCTGACACGGTCACGCAGGGCGAAAACTATCGGGTCATCGTGCATACCGCCACGGTGCGAAATCAGCCAAACGCGGCTAATCCAATACAATAAAATCACGCAAACAAACCATAATAAATCGGGTGAGCTGTACATATCACGGATGTTGTGAACATATAACGCCAAGACTAACACGGAGATAAAGCCACTTGATACGCCTATCGAGGCTAAAATTTCTAAATCATCCGCCACATAGCCCCGCCCTTTCGCACTGGTTTGATTATTCCGCCGTAATACCAACATTTCGGAATGACGTTTTACCACCGCTAAACAGAGGAAAATAAATAGAGAAAATGCCAGTAACCAGTGTGAAACCACAGAGTCTGTCATCGCGGCAGAGCCTGCAATCACCCGTAAGGTGTAGAGCGTAGCAAGACAAAAAACATCGATTAAAACCATGCTTTTTAAGACAAACGAGTAAGCAAGGGTTAAAACGTAATAAATCCCCAATACGGCCCAAAACTTCGGCGGTAACGCGAGCGACAGTAATAAACTAACGAGTAAGCAAGCAGGAAATAGCAATAAACCAATTTGTATCGGGATTGCGCCCGATGCAAAGGGACGTTTGCGTTTACGGTGATGATGGCGGTCAGCCTCTAAGTCTAATAAATCATTGAGAATATAAGCACTGGAAGCGGCAAAGCTAAAGGCAAAAAATGCGAAAATGGCATTTTCTAACAGTGGTAAGTTTAAAATTTGTTGCGACGCTAACAATGGAATGAAAATTAAAGTATTTTTCACCCATTGATGCATCCGTAACGCGGCAGGAATCGCTTTAACCCAGCGTGTTTTGCGGGGAAATTCAGCGATAATTTGCGTTAATTGCTTGGCTTGTTGCGTCACACTGCGGGATGTATTGACTAGCACGCCTGCTTGCGCATGTTGCCAAACAGCTAAATCGGCGCGACTATCGCCCGCGTAGGCAAAGGGTTGTCCTGCAAAATAGTCATGTAAAAATTGCGCTTTTGCCATGCCTTTTAAATTACGGGTCGCATTCGTCGCCAGCACCGCATTAAAAATGCCTAAATGGTCAGCAATTTTTTGCGCGATGGATTCATGTGAGGCAGTGACTAATAACAGTTGCCTACCTGTTTGCCGTTCATTTTTTAAATACTCGATGAATTCTTCATGATACGGTAAACAAGTGACATCAAAGTCAACATGTTCATTTAATTTGGTTTTTAAATAGGCTTTACCCTTGAATAGCCAAAAAGGCAATAGAAGTAATAAGAAAGGTTTTTTCTTTAACAGCTTAATAAACCCTTCATACAGCATATCGGTTTTAATCAGTGTATCGTCAAGGTCGACACAAAGTGGGATTAAAGTAGTATTTACAGTCATGTGTTAATTAGAAAAAGGCTGACCGTTCAGTATTCTTGACGGTTGAAATGGAGCGTGCAAAGTTGTTCAAAACGACGGCACGCGGTGGAATAATGGCGTTGATTTTCTTGTTGAATTGCCTGAATGTCAATATAAGCCCCTTGCTCTTTTAGCCATTGCGCATAATCCTGTCCTTGCCCTTCATTTTCCATTAAAACGGGTAAATTCAGATTAAACAGTTTGTTAAAAAGCGCGATACTGTCGGCATAAGCTTCTGTTAAACCCACAAAATGAAATTGATTTAATGGAATCTTGCCACAGAACAGGGCATAAAATTGACGTTGCTTGGGCAAATTGGCAAAAGCGGTAATAGAAAGCTGTTGACTTATCAACTGTCGACACATGCTATTTTGCAAATCGGGATGACGTTGCCAATGCCAATAATGCGAAACTAAACGGGCGATAGGTTCACGAAAAAAGGTACAAAATTGCGCAGTTTCACCTAAAAAAGCATATTTATCCGCAATAAAATGTCCATGTACCGCTTGATAAGTATTTAAAACCGTTTGGGGTTGAAAACGCAGTTGTAAGCGACGACGCAGACGCATATAGCGATGTTGCCAATCATCGGATAAGGGCTTATCGGCATAATCTAACAAGAGTTTATCGCCAACTGTTTGGGTTAACGCATTGCCTAAACTTGTGCCTGCGGTTTTAGGGATGTGCACGGAAATCAGCATTAATTGCCCCCTTTGTTATAACCGAATGCGTGCAGGTATTCGCTACATAAATCATCAATCAATTGCAAATCATGCGCGTCTAAGGTTGTACGTTTATGGCGAATTTCAGAGGGTTGAATACTCGCGGGTAAATGTAACGTAGGGGCTTGTGGGATTTTCTGAAAAATCGTTCTTAGGCTATCCACGGGATTTAAGACTAACTGCTCATAACGGACTAAATGCACATCCGTTTGTACGCTTAAAATCGTTTCTGCTAAATAACACCAAAGCAAAACCCGTTTTAAAGCAACATCCACTGTGTCTGCAATTCGTTGCAAGCGTTGCCGTTGCCACCCTGCTAATGCACTATCTTGATAATGTCCCACAGGAAAAGTTTCTACACTGGCTTGTTTTAAATGGTTAAATGTACCTTTCCACGAAGCAATGGTATCAATAGGATGACGCACGCAAACGATAATAGGCGCGTGTGGCATCACGGTTCGCAATTGTTGCATACGGGCTAAATACGCCAGTGTATTTTTAGTAAACAGGACAAAATCAGGACGATACACGCTAGGCAAATAAGTTTCGCGTGTATCAATGATAGCTGTATCTTCAATCACTTCCCCATCTTTGATTTTATTTTCTATCGCTTGCCCGTTCAAAATATCGCGCCGTACTTCTTGATAATACAAAGCAATTTGATAAGGCGGGAAAGGTTGCTGTAAAGGTTGAAAAATTTGTGTCGGTTCATTAATCACCACACAATTTTCTACTTTATGCAGTAAGCGACATAAATAACTCGTGCCACTACGTGGAAGCCCTGTAATAAAGGCTTCTGGGCGGGCTTGTTGCGCACTGGGTTGTAATGGTGGTGAACGGCTAAACCAATGCGTTTTTTTCTCAACCTGATAAGGCTTACTTAAAATGTCCCATTCAGGCAAGTTTGCCATTTGTTGCTGTAAAGCAGGATATGCCCGCACAAGCCGATTAACAACCTGATTTAATGCAGGTTCACGCCGTAAAACGCTGGGTTTGTGATAATGACATAAAACCGCTTGCGGATGAAACGGCTTTAAATGTGCGGGATAATTAAAGCGTTCATCTAAACAACTGAAATCCATACCCAATCTTGCCAATGTCACAGGTAGGGCTAACTGGTCTAACCAGCGGGGACGTTCTGCAATAATGCCACTTTGTAAAATCCGCCGACAACTATCCGCCCATGTTTGCGCAAATTGGGATTGGTTCGGAATGCCTAAAAAACCCGCATTAAAATAAGGGTGTAGCAATTCTTGACTGACGCTACTAAAAACATAACGCGCTGGTACAGGTAAGTTAAATAGTTCATAAACAGATGTCCAAAATTTAGGTTCTGTCGTAAACGCACCTAAATCGACGGGTTTTGCATGTAAAACAGGACGCAACCAATCATAAGCGGGTGTAAATTCTTGATAACATAAAATATCACTATCGAGAAAAAAGATTTTTTCCGCACTGGTTTCTATGCCTAAACAAGCGATTTTATTGCCAATGGGGTATTGCGTATCGACCCAATTTGTGATGGGAACAACACGCACGCCTAGACTTTTTAATAATTCCAGTGTTGACGGTTGAGGCGTACCCCAATCTGTCGCAGGCGTTGGCACTGTAGCAACCAGTTCATAATTACAGCGGAGAAAGGTTTTTAAGGAAATGGCAAGCAGTAATGCCTTGATTTCTAGCTCGCCTTGTTGACAAACAAAGGTGAAACAGTAGTGCATAAGCAGTGACAGCCTGAACAGTAAAAATTGTTGTCAATTATGACTGAAAGTCATCTACTGACCAAATGAAAAGGATGTGATAGACGCTAAACATTTTATAGACTTGATACAAATGCCTATAATCTAGGCTTATTACTTCCGTTACACGCTATCTATTTATCTGCTATGTCCGCCAATAACGCGCTAAAACTCACAAAAACCAGTGTTGAAAAATTACCTTATCCCGAAACAGGACAAGTTTTTTACCGCGACACAGAATTAAAAGGCTTTGGGCTACGAGTCACCAAAGGCTCAAAAACCTATATTGTCGAAAACAGTATTTGCGGTAAAGCCTGTCGAGTCACTATCGGAAAACAAACCGTTTTTACGGCGGAACAAGCACGGGTGATTGCTAAAAAATTACTGGCTGACATTGCGGTTGGCATTAATCCCAACCAACAAAAAGCCTTAGAACGGCGCAAAACAATCACTTTACACGCGGTTTTTAAAGACTTTATGAATACACGGACTTTAAAGCCTAAAACGTGTTATTTATATCAAAAGTGTTTCGAACGGGTCTTTGCAACATGGCATCACAAACAAATTACCGAGATTAACCGCACAAACATTGCAGAACATTATCAACATATTTGCCAAGCACATGGCGACGCTTACGCTAATTTAAGTTTTAGATTATTGCGAACACTCTTCAACTTTGCCATTGCCAGCCATGAGGAGTTAATGAATGTGAATCCTGTTAATGTGTTGCATGATAAACGTCAATGGAAAGTCATTCCGCGTCGCCAACGATTTATTAAAAATCATCAGCTCATTGCATGGTGGCAAGCCGTCGAACAGTTAGAAAACACAACATTACGCGACTATTTTCAGCTTTTACTCCTCACAGGGCTACGCAAACAAGAAGCTGCAACACTGCAATGGTCATCCATTGATTTACAAGAAAAAACCATGACGATTACAGAAACAAAAAACGCACAACCGCATACCCTGCCATTAAGCGAATATCTCTACAGTCTGTTACAACGTCGCCAACAACTCACAAACAGTATTTGGGTTTTTCCCAATCCTGCGACACAAAAGCCATTCATTGAATTACGCCAACAATTAAAATTAATTACAGAAAAGTCAGGTATTAATTTCACTTGCCACGATTTACGCCGTACTTTTGCGACACTTGCGGAAAGCCTAGAAATCTCTAGTTATGCAGTAAAACGCTTGTTAAATCATAAACAAAGCCAAGATGTGACTGCGGGCTATATCGTCCATGATGTAGAACGTTTACGCGCCCCGATGGAACGAATCACCCAAACGATTTTAAAACATTGTCTGAATCAGGATTTTCAGAATTAACAGAATTTTCAGAATTAAAAAGACAAGAAAATTAAAAGAATAAAAAATTATGTTTTTAATTGTTTTTAATTGTTTTTAATTCTGCTAATTCTGAAAATTCTGTGAATTCTGGTTCAGACAAAAAAAGACCTGCTAGGTTTTCAAAACCTAGCAGGTCTGTCGGAACACGCGAAAAGGATTCACCAGACAAGATTCAGACAAACGCTTGTCTTTTTAACAGAAACTCGCAGAACTCAGGTTAGCATACCCACACTAACTGCTTTCCCGTACAATGCACGGTATTTTATTGTTATCGATTTAGGGAGTTATTACTCGTGCAACTGATTGTTTTAGGAATGCACCGCGCGGGAACGTCTAGCGTTGCGCGGTTGCTCAATATGATGGGGGCGTATTTCGCGCCAGAGCGGGGCAGTTCACCAACTAAAGCGGCTTTAACCGCCACAGAAGATAATCCCAAAGGTTATTGGGAACGTTGGGATGTCGTACATACTAATGAAGAAATAATGCAAGCGATGGGCTTGGCGTGGGATAGAATCAGTACATTTTCCGCCGAGCAAATTACCCCCGAATTGATAACACGGTTTAAACCCGACGTGCAGGATATTATCAGCGGTTTAGATGGTTATCGCCCTTGGATGATTAAAGACCCGCGTTTATCTATTACCTTGCCTGTGTGGTTGCCTTTATTAGAAGTTCCTGTCTTTCTCTTCGTCCATCGCAGTCCTATCCAAGTCGCGCAATCATTACACAAACGCGACGGCATCAGCATTCCCGCAGGGTTAGCACTATGGGAAAAATATACTTTGCACGCCCTGCAAGCGACACAAGGACATCCGCGCATTATTATTTCTTATGAACAATTAATGCGTGAGCCTATCGCTAGCACCTTGCATTTATACGAACAATTAACTGCTTTAGGCATTCATGGCTTGCATTTACCCGCCGAGCGCGAAATCTTAGCCTTTATCGACCCGCAATTGTATCGTCAACAAGGCGATAGCACGCTACAACGCGGTTATGTCAATTATTGTCAATGGCAATTAATTCAATGGTTTGAAGACAATTCAATTTTTGTGAAATCTGTGCCAAGTTTGTCACAAGGTGCGGTTGAAGCGTTACAACGTTATGAAAATCAGCAAGCAATTGCCGAAGAACACGCATTAGAACAGCAAAAAACCATTGCCAAACATGTCGCCAGTTTACAAGACAGTCAAGACAGCGTGCAGGCATTAACGCAAGAATTAAATCAGTTAAAACAAGTTGCACAACAACAAGCAATGGTTTTACCACAATTAAAGCAACATTTAGCGGAAAAAGAACAATATATTCAACAGCAAGTTGAGTTTATTCAACGGTTACAAGCGCAACAACAAACCGCACACTATCAGTATGATTCCCTCAAAGAACAACATCATCTTGAATTAAATCAGTTAGCCGAAAAAATTCATCACTTGCATGATAACTACCAAAGCCAATTAATGCAGGTTAAACAGCAGTTTGACGCGCTACAAGCCGATTACAATGCCCTACAAAATCGTTATAAACAACAAGACCAAACCATTGGCGAATTAACTGCAAATACCCGTCGTCAAGCCCATCATGTCGAACGGTTAAATCATTGGGTTAATTCACTCGGCGTTAATATTCAAGCCACTTTTGAGTCATTAACGTGGAAAATTGGCAACACTGCAACCCAAGCAATTTTAGCTTTAATGCTGAAAAAACAAGGCTTAACGGCAAAAGACAGTATTCAACGAGTTTTAACTGAGATAGCCGACTGGCGGTCACGGTTTCAAACCCAGCAAGCAGGCTTAAATTTTCAAGAAACCGTGCACAATCCAAGAGATTATGCGCGTTGGTTTTCCACTTATGATGAATTAACCCCAACACTGGAAGAGCAAGCGAAACAATTTGTTGCACAGTGGATTAATCCGCCGTTAATTTCCATCATTATGCCGACTTATAACACGCCTGAAGCGTTTTTACGGGAGGCGATAGAATCCGTCATTCAACAAATTTATCCGCATTGGGAATTATGTATTGCTGATGATGCTTCGCCAAAATCCCATGTGCGGGAAATTTTGGCAGAATATGCCGCAAAAGATGCACGAATCAAAGTTGTTTATCGGGAAAAAAACGGACACATTGCCGCCGCCAGCAACAGCGCGTTAGCCCTTGCGACGGGTGAATTTATTGGCTTTATCGACCACGATGACCAATTAGCCAAACATGCCTTATTTTGGGTCGCAAAGGATATTTTAGAAAATCCCGAGGCAATGCTCTGGTATTCCGACGAGGATAAAATTAATGAAGAAAATGACCGCTACGACGTGCATTTTAAACCCGATTGGAATCCTGATTTATTTCTTTGCTACAACTTCGTCAATCACTTAGCCGTCTATCGTGCGAGCCTAATTCAACAAGTTGGCGGATTACGCACAGGCTACGATGGTGCGCAAGATTACGACTTAGTCCTGCGTTTACTGCCATTACTCAAAACGGAACAAATTCGCCATATTCCGCATGTGTTATACCATTGGCGAGCGATTGCAGGCAGTACCGCCGTTAGCAGTGATGAAAAACCCTATGCACAAATTGCCGCACAAAAAGCCATCCAAGCCTATTTAGACGGACAAGGGATTAACGCAACTGTTATCGATGCCCCTGAATTAAAAGGCGCGAATCGGGTTAAATATGGCTTACCTGAAAAATTACCCTTGGTGAGCTTATTAATTCCGACCTTCAACGGCTTAAATGTGCTAAAAGTCTGCATTGATAGCATTTTAGAAAAAACCGCTTATCCTGCTTATGAAATCATTATCGTCGATAACAACAGCAACGACGCGGACACCCTAGATTATTTACAAGCCCTTGCGGACAGTGGCAAAGCGCGGATTATTCGTTATCCTAAACCGTTTAATTATTCCGCAATTAACAATTTAGCCGCAGAATATGCCAATGGTTCATTAATTGGGCTATTAAATAATGATTTAGAAGTAATTTCTCCCGATTGGTTGGGCGAAATGGTCGGGCACGCACTCCGTCCTGAGGTCGGCATTGTTGGTGCGCGTTTATGGTATCCTAACAATACCTTACAACATGGCGGGGTTATCGTCGCGCTGGGTGGGGTTGCAGGACATTCGCATAAATATTTCCCGAAAAATGACGCGGGTTATTTTGGGCGAGCCGTTTTACAACAAAACTTTTCTGCCGTAACAGGCGCGTGCATGATTATGCGCAAAGAAGTCTATTTCGCTGTTGGCGGTTTAGACGCAAAAAATCTACGTATTGCCTTTAATGATGTGGATTTCTGCTTGCGGGTGCGCGAAAAATTAGGCTTGTGGAATGTGTGGACACCCTACGCAGAATTGTATCACCACGAATCGATTAGCCGAGGAAAAGAAGACACCCCTGAAAAAATCCAACGTTTCCAAAGCGAAATGGATTATATGAAACAACGCTGGGCTTATAGTTATTTAGGTGAGCCACCCAATGACCCCGCTTATAATCCTAATTTAACGGTAGTGACAGAAGATTTTGCCCTTGCATGGCCGCCGCGCGTGTCGGGACTCTTACCAACAATTTTACATAGCCGTGATAAATCCTATGTTAAACAAAGCGTATTAATAACAGAAACTAGCGACAATCCTGTAGCAACAACAGTAGCAACGCCACAACCTAGCGAAGACTTATTTATTCTGCCCCCGCCACCAACATTAGACGCGCTATTAACAGCCGAGTTAGAGAGCTTAAACACGCTCACACAATATAAAGGGCATAAACCGCCACAACGGCTACCGATAGCAAGCCTTATTCACCGTAACGCGGGTTATCAGTTACTGCATGGGCAAGGCTTAGAGATTGGCGCATTACACTTACCCGCCTTATTGCCTGATACGTGTGAATTAGTGTATGCCGATGCGATTAGTCGAGAACAAGCGCAACAAATATTCTCTGAGTTAAACCCCGCTGAGTTGGTCACGGTTGATTATGTTTTAGATTTAGATAAAGACGGCTTAGGCATGTTCCCGCGTCAATCGTTTGATTTCGTGATTTGTGCGGGAGTTTTAGAAGATACCGCAAACCCGATTAAAGCCTTACGGGGAATTTTCCGCGTTTTAAAAACAGGTGGTTACGCGGTGCTAGCTGTGCCTGATAAACGGTATGGCTCTGATAAAAACAGAGAGTTAACCCCATTTAGCCACTTATTACAGGCATATCAAGAGAATGTGTGCGCAGTGACAGATACACAATATTTAGACTTTTTCAAACATATTCATGCGGATGTCTTTAACAATACACGGCGCGAGGAAGAGCTAGCAGAACATCTTGCGCATGTGCGTCGTCGACGTGAAAACGTGCAAGTTTGGGATAGCCTGAGTTTTGAACATTGTTTACGCCAAACCTTGGAAATTCTGGATATACAAGCTATCCCTGTGTACACCCACACAGGCGATGAAAACCAACTGGAATATTTCGCTGTTTGGCAAAAGCAGAATTAATTTAAGCGTATGAAAAGCTCTGCCAGCCCTTGAAGGACTGACAGAGTTAATCAACTTGAGCTTGGGGAATTTTATAAAAAACAAAGAGTTGCTATGTTTTCAAAACTTAGCAGGTTTGTCGGAACACGCGAAAAGGTTTGAAGGACTGGCAGAATTAAAACATTGTCTGAATCAGGATTTTCAGGATTAGCAGGATTAGCAGGATTTAAAATCCTCAAACCAACCAAAAAGTCAGGTGAATCACGCTTTTTAATCCTGCTAATTCTGTGAATTCTGATTCAGACAAAAAAAGACCTTACCCCCTTAATTAGGTTGCAAAGTCTTTTTAATAAAGACAGTTAGTTAATTTAAATTACAATCGTTCTTTCACCCACTCAGCGACACTGCTTAAGGCTTGGGGTAAGGGTTTAGGGTCACTGCCACCCGCTTGCGCCATATCAGGACGACCGCCCCCTTTTCCGCCAACTTGTTGCGCAACATGATTGACTAAATCGCCTGCTTTGACCTTGCCCATCACATCCGCAGTCACCCCCGCAACTAAAGATACTTTATCCTCTTTTACAGCAGCTAACACGATAACCGCTGAAGCTAATTTATTTTTAAGCTGGTCTAAAGTCTCGCGTAACTGCTTCACATCAACATTATCTAAACGTTGCGCTAAAACGTGAACGCCATTAATATCAATGGCTTTTCCTGCTAAATCATCGCCTTGACTGCTCGCAAGTTTACTTTGTAAACGTGACAACTCTTTTTCGCTGTTACGAATTTGCTCGAGTAATTGCTGTAAGCGGTTATCTAATCCATCACGGCTGGTTTTTAACGTGCTTAAAACATGATTTAAATGTTGTTCAGTCTCGCTAACCCATGCCAGTGTCTGCGTGCCTGCAATCGCTTCAATCCGTCGCACACCTGCCGCAACGCCTGATTCTGACAGAATTTTAAATAAACCAATATCGCCCACCCGTTGCACATGTGTCCCGCCACACAGTTCTACGGAGAAATTATCCGCCATAGACAGCACGCGCACGTCATCCTCATACTTCTCGCCAAATAACGCCATCGCACCACTTTTAACCGCATCGTCTAAATTCATGACTTTTGTTTGTACAACGCTGTTATTCAGTATTTTTTCATTAACAATGCGTTCAATCTGGGCTAATTGTTCGGGAGTAATGGCTTCATAATGCGAAAAGTCAAAACGCAAACGTTCTGCATCAACCGATGAGCCTTTTTGCTTCACATGCTCGCCTAACACTTGACGCAAAGCTGCGTGTAATAAATGGGTTGCAGAATGATGACGCGCTGTTGCTTGGCGAGCGACGACATCAATTTGTGCTTGTAATTTATCGCCTTTACGGAGCGTACCTTGTGTCAATTTACCAATGTGAGCATTAGCATGTCCGATTTTTTGCGTATCGCTCACGGTAAATAAGGCATTCACATTGCTTAATTGACCTTTATCACCCGCTTGCCCACCTGATTCAGCATAAAACGGCGTTTGGTCTAAAATAATTTGTCCTGTTTGCCCTGCGTTGAGCTGTTCAACTTCATGCCCATCGAGAAATAGCGCGGTAATCGTGCCTTCTCCCGCAACAGCTTCATAACCTGTAAACGTGCTTTGACAATCAGCGGTTAAAGCAACATTGGACAAATCCACTTTAAAATGTCCGGCTTCACGGGCGCGGGTGCGTTGCTCATTCATACATCGCTCAAAGCCTTCCGCATCAATACTTAACTGATGCTCGCGGGCAATGTCCGCTGTTAAATCGGTCGGAAAGCCATAAGTATCATAAAGTTTAAAAACCACCTCACCCGCAATGACCGTGCTACCTTTCAAGTGTTGCATGGCTTCATTCAGCAAAACCATGCCATGACTTAAGGTTTCGGCAAAACGTTCTTCTTCTTGTTTTAATAAACGGCTGACTAAATCCGTTGCTTGACGTAATTCGGGATAAGCTGCACCCATTTCTTTATCTAAAGCAGCGACTAGGCGATAGAAAAAGGGCTCATGTAATCCCAATTTATAACCATGACGCACAGCACGGCGAATAATCCGCCGTAACACATAGCCCCGCCCTTCGTTAGAAGGAATAACCCCATCAACAATTAAAAAGGCACAAGCGCGAATATGGTCGGCAATCACACGCAACGAGCTATTGCTGTAGTCGCTACGGTTAGTAATTTCGCCAACTGCTTTTAATAAGGCTTGGAATAAATCAATTTCATAATTAGAATGAACATGTTGCAGAACTGCTGCCAAGCGTTCCAAGCCCATGCCAGTATCAACAGAGGGATGCGGTAAAGGGGTTAAAGTACCATTAGTGTCGCGGTTAAACTGCATAAACACCAAGTTCCAAATTTCGATATAACGGTCGCCATCTTCATCAGGACTACCAGGAGGGCCTCCGAAAATGCCTTCGCCGTGGTCGTAGAAAATTTCGCTACAAGGACCACACGGACCTGTATCGCCCATCATCCAAAAGTTGGAATGTTTGCCACAACGAGAAAATCGCGTTGGGTCGATTTTCATTTCTTTTAACCAAATGTCTTCCGCTTCCCTATCCTCTTCATAAACCGTCACCCACAATTTTTCAGGCGGTAAGCCTAATTCTTTGGTTAAAAATTCCCAAGCGAATTGAATTGCTTCCCGCTTAAAATAGTCGCCAAAACTGAAATTGCCCAACATTTCAAAAAACGTATGATGCCGAGCGGTATAACCGACATTTTCTAAATCGTTATGCTTGCCTCCTGCGCGGACGCAACGTTGACAAGTAACCGCTCTTTTATAATCACGTTTTTCTAAGCCTAAGAACGTATCTTTAAACTGCACCATGCCCGCGTTTGTAAATAATAAAGTGGGGTCATTACCGGGCACTAAAGGGCTACTAGAAACAATGGTGTGTCCTTTAGAGGCAAAATAATTTAGAAATTTTTGGCGTAGTTCGATGACACTAATCATGGTTATTCAAATCTTAGTCTGTTGGGTAAAGTCGTCATATTACCTTAATTAATGGGTGATGTTCAAAAGTTTGGGGATTTCTTAAGGTCGCTAATAGCCTAGTCTTTCTTTATCAGGTTAATTTAAACACATCACCGTTTTATTTTTCCAAGGCACTGTTTTAAACCAGCCTATCATATAAGCCAATATCCATAAGCAGTACAAACCAAACATATTAATCAATATGGTATCTAATATATGCCGTCCTGTGTAATCCATTATCATGCCTGCAACATAGGACAAAATCATACTGCATAGAAATAAGGCTAATCCTTGTTGTCCAATTTTTGCCGTGTATTGAGCAAAACGAGTGTGAAAAAATGATTGCCAATACAGTAATAAATATTGAGTTAATCCTGCTAAGGCTAAAAAGTGTATCCAGCGCAAAATACCAAAATTTGTTTTAATGACTAAGGGGTCTATATTTAAACGCAAGTTGTTGAGCCAAATAGATTGAGAGTAAATAGGAAAATTACTTAAAGGAATGCTTAATAGAATAAATAAGAGGCAGATTAAGGCTAAAACATGACTTGAACGCGGTGCTTGCATCCAGCCTGCACCTAGTAAAAATCCTGTAAAAAATAATAATTGCCAGCCAAATGGGTTAAAAAACCAAGGTCTATCGCTATCAATTTCTGCGGGTAATGCCCAGTTAAACCACCACATCCCTAAATAAATACTTAAACACATTACAGGGACTAATATTAAATGTAAGCGTGCTAATAACATCATTAATGGAACACACGCTAAAATCACAATATACATGGGTAAAATATCAAAGTAATTAGGAACGTAGCTTAAAGAAAATAAGCCGACAATTGCTTCTGGTGTCCGTTCAAAGAAAAAATATAAATTTAAACGTCCAATATAATCAATGTAGTGTAATTTATTGCCCGCTGCACAAATGGCAGCGAGTAAGAAAAACAGGGCAAGATGGGCGATGTATAACTGCCAACAGCGGTGCAAAACACGTATTGTGCCCACCCAAAAACCCAGTTGGGTAAATGTTCGCCCAAATGCGCGGGCTGCCGTATAACCAGAGACAAAAATAAACAGTTCCGCAGAGTCGCTAAAACCAAAACGCCCATAGGTGTAGTTTGCTAACCAATTATCAGGAATATGCGCAATAAAAATAATACAAAGTGCTAAACCACGGAAGAAATCTAGTTGTACTTCTCGTGAGTTTGTGTGGGAAATTTGGGGAAATGATGCAGTGGAAGACATAAATTTTAAACTTTCTAGCGGGGAACAAAGAGCCAGTATTGTACCGTAATCGCTTTTTTTATAAATCTGGCTAAAAACCCTATTTTTTTGCAATACTGTTTAAAAATAATATAGAACGGAGATATATAGAATGCACTCGCCTTCCAGATTCCGTCTGATTCTCTTATACAGTTTGTTTTTTTGGACAATCAGCAGTGTTGCAGAAGTGATTGTCGACGGTAGTTTAGGGCAGCAAACTGGATTAAATGCACCAAATTATCAAATTTCCGCTGTTTTAGGACAACAACAGGGTACAAATTTATTTCATAGCTTTTCCCAGTTTAATTTGCAACCTCATGAAACAGCCGTTTTTTTAGGGTCAGCAGATATTCAGCAAGTTATTAGTCGTGTGACTGGCGGTAATGCTTCTGTCATTGATGGGCGTATTACAACTAATATGGCAAATGCAAGTTTTTACTTTTTAAACCCTGCTGGGGTAATTTTTGGAGAACATGCCGTTCTAAACGTTCCCAATAGTTTTTATATCAGTACGGCGGATTATCTACAATTTACTGACCAACAAGTCTTTTTTACCCACCTTTCCCAAAATAGTCGTTTAACCACTGCCTCTCCGCTGGCTTTTGGCTTTCTTTCGGCAACGCCCGCGCCCATTACCGTTGATAATGGCTTATTATCCGTGCGTGCAGGGAAAACTTTAGGTTTAGT
Organism: Beggiatoa alba B18LD; assembly: GCF_000245015.1. Taxonomy (NCBI): domain Bacteria; kingdom Pseudomonadati; phylum Pseudomonadota; class Gammaproteobacteria; order Thiotrichales; family Thiotrichaceae; genus Beggiatoa; species Beggiatoa alba. The sequence goes on from NZ_JH600070.1 coordinate 876,090, forward strand.
TGGTGGTGATATTTTTTTAAATAATAGTACTTTGTTTGCAACGGGGGGGCAGTTGGTATTCATTGCGACAAAGGCTGTGGGTACTGTGGGGCTGGGTATTAATGCACAGGAGCGTGTTGAGCATTGGGGAACGGTGCAAATAACGCGCTCAACAGGACAAATTCGCCCAACGTTGAGCAACGGCGTAGGGTTGGGGGATGTTGATGTCAGTGGTACGCAAAGTGGACAAATTTATATTCGTGCAGGGCAATTTATCGCAAGTAATGCTTATTTATTCGCGGATACGTATGGAAATGGTACGCAAGCAAGCGGTGTTTCTATTATTGCGGATGAGTCTATGCAACTCAGCCAACAATCGCGGATAACAGCGGATAAGTTCGGCACGGGCGGGCGAGGAGGCGATATTCAGTTGACGAGCGCGGATTTAACCTTAGTTGACCCTGATACGATTGTTCGGGCACGTTTACAGCGCAACAGTAGCGGACAAGCGGGTAATATTGTGATTCAAGCCGAGCGTGTACAGCTACACAATGGTGCAGGTATAGGTTCTGTGACAGCAGGCGATGGCAACAGTGGTAATATTGAAATTACTGCAAGTGAATTTATTGATATTCAACAACAAAGTGGGATTTCTGCCAGCAGTGAAAGCACATCGACAGGGTCAGCGGGTAATTTACTGATCGACGCGCCTCTGATTCAGTTAAATGAGCAAGGTGCTATTCTCAGTCTTGCGCGAGGAACGGGCGGTAGTGGCATTATTCAGATTCACGCTAACACATTACAACTAGACAATCAAAGTGGTATCAGCGTTGCTTTGGGTGAACAGGCAGATGGCGTAGCTGGGACGATTCAAGTAGAAGTCGCTGAATTAGTGATTAATCAAGGCAGTTTTATCGATAGCAGTACCTTGAGCGCAGGACAGGGGGGAACGATACGCATTAATGCAAGTGATTTTGTGCTGATACAGACAGAAACAGGCGATAAACTCAGTTTAATCAGTAGTAGCGCAGGACAATCAGGGGTATTAAACAGAGGAAATGGGGGGGCGATAGAAATCAATAGCCCTTATTTGCAAATCCTGCAAGGTGGACGAATTCAGTCTGCAACCTTTGTCGGCTCAACAGGACAAGCAGGTAGCATTGTCATACAGGCAGAACGTATTTTATTGAGCAAGGGGGGCGATATTATCGCGCCTAGCAGTGGCACAGGACATGGGGGCGAAATTGCAGTAACAGCCCACACAATCAATTTAGAAAAAAATAGTAAAATCAGTGTACAAAGTACGAGCACAGGTAATGCAGGCAATATTCAAATTCGCGCAGATGTTTTACAACTCACGGACAACAGCGTGATTACAACTGAAGCACGTACAGCGGGTGGCGGTAATATTTATTTAGAGATTAATCAATCGCTTTACTTACTAAACAGTCAAATAACCGCAGAAGCGACGGGCACAAAATCCACCGACCAAGGCGGAAATTTAAATATTGGTTTACGACACTCTCCACATTTTATGATTTTAAATCAGGGCACACTTCGTGCTAACGCTTTTGCAGGGCATGGGGGGAATATTCAAATTATTGCGGGTAATTTTATCGCTTCCAGTGACAGCCTGCTTGATGCCTCTTCCGCATTAGGCATTGATGGCACTATTCAAATTCGTGCCCCAGAAACGCAATTGCTTGGCGATATTGCCCTATTACCCAGTCATTATTTAAATGCCTCGCTTTCTTTACAAACGGCTTGCCAATTAGTGATTAATGACGTTGAAAACAGTAGCAGTTTTACGGTATTACCCACACAAGGCGTGCCATTATCACCCAATACAATTCGCCCGACACCAATAACCCATTAAAAGACAAAATTGATTTTATCATGACAAAAATATCCTGTTGTCATCATGAAATAACGTGAAATAATCGCAAAAAAACGTAAATAACAACGTCTTATTTCCCAATGGTGAAGTTAATCAAGCATAGACTTTATTATTGTGCAATCATCCCTGATACTTGATTATCTTTCTATACAATTCATCACCACAGAGATAAACTAAGCTGATATAAAGTAAAGAAATTATAATAAACTGTATTTATTAAATAATTAAGGTTATTAAGCATTATGAGTTCAAACTCTTCTAGTCTAAAAACCGATGAAGCAATTTTGTTTGCTGATGATGAGCAACACGAAAAGCAACAAACTGAAACATGGAAATTATTAGTTGTGGATGATGATCAATATATGCATCAAATCACACGACTTGTCTTAGATAAATTTACTTTTCAAAACAAATCACTAACAATTTTAAGTGCTTACTCAGGTATAGAAGCACAAGCAATATTGTCTCAACATTCTGATATTGCAATTATTTTATTAGATGTCGTGATGGAAACCCCAGACGCTGGACTTATCTTTGTAGAATATGTCCGCGAAACCTGCCGTAACCATTTTGCACAAATTATTTTACGCACAGGTCAACCAGGGTATGCGCCAGAAAAAGAAGTCATCAGCAAATATGAAATTAATTATTATGCGAATAAAACAGAATTAACCGCACAGAAATTATTTGCTTTAATTACCAGCTGCTTGCGGGCTTACAATAATATCATGACGTTAGAAGGATACAGACAGAATTTAGAGTTAATGGTGCAGGCTCGAGTGGGTGAATTGCGAGAAAAAAACGCCCAACTAATACAACTTAACCAAGAAAAAAATGAATTTTTAAGTATTACCGCCCATGATATTAAAAATCCACTTTCTAATATCAAAGTATATGCCGAAGAAATAGAAACTGATTATGACCGTTTACCCAAAAATGATGTTGTAAAATTCGCGCGATTAATTCGGCATAGCTCTCTACAAATGCTGAATCTGGTTAAAGATTTAATTGATGTCAACCGTATTGAATCAGGTGCAATGCCCTTTGCTTTTAGAAAAATGGATTTACTCCCCCTTGTCAACGCCCTGATTATGCAATATAAACGCCGTGCAGAAGAAAAAAATATTCAGATTAAATGTATTACTGATAAACCTAACTATCTGATTTATGCGGATGAAATCCGTGTACATCAAATTTTAGAAAACCTCATCTCCAACGCCGTTAAATATTCCCTACACCATAAACAAGTGACCATTTGTTTAAGCAGTCATAGTGACAAAGTACGCTGCACCGTTGCCGATGAAGGGCCGGGGCTTAGTAAAGAAGATCAACAAAAATTGTTCGGAAAGTTCACCCGTCTTACGCCTAAACCAACAGGCAATGAACACTCTTCAGGCTTAGGGCTATTTATCGTTAAAAAACTGACAGAAGCCCAGCAAGGGCAAGTTTGGTGTCAAAGTACGCTTAATCAGGGTTCACAGTTTATTGTAGAATTTAACCTCGATACTCAACCTATCACTCGATAAAACAGATTCATGGTTATGACTTTTTGCCGATGTACACGCCTACTACTCAGAGAGCACATCAGCAACGACTCCCTTTCACCGTCCCCGCCTATTGCCTAAAACATGTCCTCTCCCCATCCAACCCCATTTATTTTAAAAGACATTGTTCGAGAAAATCGCCTTTTTAAAAGCCGTCTCATCGTCGCATGGCTGTGCATGATGGTCGGTTTATCTCTCATCGTCACGCGCTTGGTATTTTTGCAAGTCATTAATCATGAACGCTATACCACACTGTCTGAAAAAAATCGCTTAAAAATTCTGCCATTACCGCCCACCCGTGGCTTAATTTATGACCGTAACGGCGTTGTGCTGGCAGAAAATCGCACCTCTTACACCCTTGAAGTTGTGCCTGAACAAGTAGAAGGGGATTTAGATGAAATGTTACAACGTCTTGGGCAAGTTGTGCGGATAGAACCCTCTGATATAGAACGCTTTAAACGACAATTAAAATTAAAACGGCGTTTTGATTCCATCCCTCTTCGTTTTCGCTTAACCGAATTAGAAGTTGCGAAATTTTCCGTACAACGCCACCGCTTTCAAGGAATTGATATTACAGCAAATCTAAGTCGTTACTATCCTTTAGGCAACACAGGTTCACATGTGATTGGCTATGTTGGACGTATTAGCGAACAAGAATTACAAAATATCGACCAATCTAATTACAGCGGTAGTGATTACATCGGTAAAACAGGGGTAGAAAAAACCTATGAAACAGAATTACATGGAAAAGTTGGTTTTCAACAAGTAGAAACTAATGTAACAGGGCGCGTTGTTCGCGTGTTAGAGCGCACCCCCCCAATACCGGGTAAAAATTTATATCTCAATATAGATATCAAATTACAAACTTATGCAGAACAAGTGCTTGCTAACGAGCGTGGGGCAATTGTTGCAATAGAACCTGATAAAGGGGCTATTTTAGCCCTTGCCAGTATGCCCAATTTTGACCCCAATCTATTTGTGAATGGCATTGATACTAAAACCTATCATGCACTGTTATACGCACCAGAACGTCCCTTATTTAATCGGGTCTTGCGTGGACAATATCCCCCTGGTTCTACCGTGAAAGCCTTTGTCGGATTAGCTGGTTTAGAATATGGATTACGCGCGGAAAACAGTCGCACATGGTGTCCAGGTTGGTTTAGTTTGCCTGATTATTCACACCGTTACCGCGATTGGAAAAAAAGCGGACATGGCTTTGTGAATTTCCGCCAAGCCGTTGAGCAATCCTGCGACGTTTATTTTTACTCCCTTGCCAATGACTTAGGCATAGACCGCCTACACAACTTTATGACCCGCTTCGGGTTTGGCAAACCAACAGGCATTGATATTGATGGGGAACTCAGTGGCTTAATGCCTTCACGAGAATGGAAACGTGATGTACGAAAAAGCGTTTGGTTTCCAGGGGAAACACTGATTGCAGGTATCGGACAAGGCTTTATGCTGGCAACCCCGATACAATTGGCTGTTGCAACAGCAACCTTAAGTATGCATGGACAAATCCGCCAACCTCGAGTTGTCTTTACGGTTGACGACACTAATACCAATGAAAGTGTCTTAGTCCGTGCCGAACCTAAAAATGCAATTACCTTAAAATATGACGAATATTGGCAATTAGGGATTGCAGGCATGGTTGATGTCGTGCATGGCAACCGTGGTACAGCCCGTAAAGTTGGTTTAGGCTCTGCCTATCGCTTTGCAGGGAAAACGGGCACAGCGCAAGTTGTGGGGATTAAACAAGATGAACGTTACGACGCGAAACGCTTAGAAAAACGCTTTCACGACCATGCACTTTTTGTTGCCTTTGCCCCTGTAGAAGACCCCCGCATTGCCGTTGCGGTGATTATAGAAAACGGTGGAAGCGGTAGCGGTACTGCGGCACCCATTGCCAAAAAAGTTATGGATTATTATTTACTGGGTTCTGCACCCACAGAGCCTGAAGAACCAACAGTTAAGAACACCGCACGCGGTGGCACTCGGCAAGAATAAATAACGCAGTGGGTGCTTAATACGTTATTTATAGCACCCATCTACCTTATTTAACCTGAGTTCGGCGAGTTTTATAAAGTAAAACAGAGACCTGCTAGGTTTTCAAAACCTCGCAGGTCTTTTTTTGTCTGAATCAGAATTCACAGAATTTTCAGAATTAGCAGAATTAAAAACAATTAAAAACATAATTTTTTATTCTTTTAATTTTCTTGTCTTTTTAATTCTGAAAATTCTGTTAATTCTGAAAATTCTGATTCAGACAAACTGTTGTCTTTTTAAAAGAAATTCGCCGAACTCAGGTTATTTAACTCTTCACTGCGTCACATCCTGCTAATAACGCAATAGCACTGCAATATAAACATCTTATACTATTCAGAAATCTAATAACGGTAAATCTGATGATATCTAAAGGCGTTACAGCGTTAGCCATCATAAAAATCTTGACAATCTAATTTTTATTGATTACTGTTTGAATTAATCGCTTGTTGCAATGCACAAAAAGTTAAGATTTATCATTTCAAACAGTTTATTGCACAAAATAAAGATTTTTTATGGTTATTTGTAAATTCTTATGTCATAAATAATACCCCTTTCTCCCCGCATGGATAATGCCGTAAAGGCTTTATGATATAGAAATTTACTGGTGAGCTAAGTCGTTTATTCTTTAAGAGGTTTTTTTATCCATGCCTATGCAGTTCAAAAACTGGTCTGAACTTAACAAAAATGCATTTTTGTCAGTCCAACAATTTGCAGACTTACAAAATACTTTTTTTAAAAACCTGACTCAAAAGCAATTAGATATGGTTGGGTTATATATGGAAAGTGGTGCAAAACAGCTGCGTGCTTTTAGCGAAGTTAAAGATTTTTCGCATGTTTTTACAAAACAGTTTGCAGTGTTAAACGAGGTCAATCAAAGCCTTTTAAACCACTATCAGTCCATTTTAAAAATGATTGTTGACTTACAAGTGGACTTTACCAAGTTAGCCGAACAAAGTTATAGACAATCCAGTCAGTTAACGGAAGAAAAGATTAAGGCAGTTTTAACGGTTGCTGATAAAGCAGTGGAGAAATCAGCAGAAACCGTGCAAAAAACAGCGGACGTGATAACAACCGCAACAGCTAATGTAGTAGCTCCTATTGTAGAAACTGTCACCGCAGTAGAAAAAACTATTGTTGAAACAGTTGAAACCGTGGTAGAAACGCCTGTTGCACAAGCAGAGACTGTAACCCAAACTTCTTTATTGATTGATGAAAAAACAGATACTCCCGCAGTAGAAAAAACTATCGTTGAAACAGTAAAAACTGTGGTAGAAACCTCTGTTGCACAAGCAGAGACTGCAACCCAAACCTCTTTATTGGTTGATGAAAAACCAGAAACTCCCGCAGCGGTGGCAAGCCCTGTTAAAAAAGTAGTTTCTCCAAAAGCACGAAGCCACGCCGCAAAATCCACGGCAAAAAAACGTCCTTCTCCGTCTAAACCTGTCTAAATCTTATTTATTTTTGCGAGGTGAATTTCATGTCAGAAAATCTACAACAATGGTCAGGATTGAATAAAAACACGATCGATTCTTTTCAACAGTTTGCAGAAATCAACCGTAATTTGTTCACTGGTTTAGCACAGCAACAAATGAATTTAATTAGTCTTTATATGGAAAGTGGCACTAAATATATGGAAGCCATCAGCCAAGCAAAAAATTTTCAAGATGTTTTAAGTGCGCAATCAACCGCGTTTGAAGAGTTTAATCGGAAAGTGCTGGAAAACTTCCGTACTACGATGGAAATGATGGTGGGTGTTAAAACGCAATTAGTTTCTCTCGCAGAACAAAATACCAAGGATGTTGCAGGGTTTAATCCTATTCTTAAGTTAGTGAAGTAAGGTAAACACACGGTTAGTCAATCGTATTTATTTTGCTAGCTTCTTATTCATACAAGGTGATTGAAATGCAAGAACAAATTCAGAAATGGTCTGAACTAAGCAACAAAGCGTTTGCAACTGCAAAGAAATTCGCCGCCATTAATCATGATTTGGTTGTCCACTTAACACAACAGCAAATTGAATTGCTTGGTATTTATACAGAAGCTGGTAGCCAACAGTTAAAATCTTTTGGTGCAGCGAAAGATGTAGAAAGTATTGTTGTCGCACAATCTGGCTTGATTGAGAGTTTTAGTAGCCGTTTATTTCATAACTACCGTGTCACTGTTGAATTAATGTTAGATGTGAAAGGTCAGTTTGTTGATTTAACCGAAAAAACGTTTAAAGAAGCGATTGAAACTTATCCAGTAACGATTAAAAATTAAGTGATTTATTGTTAATGGGTACAGAAACCTACAAGCAACGTAAAGTGTTTGTAGGTTTTTTTATGTCTTCTTAATTTCGCGTGTTCCGACAGACCTGCTAGGTTTTCAAAACCTAGCAGGTCTTTTTTTGTCTGAATCAGAATTCACAGAATTTTCAGAATTAGCAGAATTAAAAAGCGTGATTCGCATTAATTTCTTGGTTTAAGGGGTTTAAATCCTGTGAATTCTGAAAATCCTGATTCAGACAAGCTGTTGTCTTTTTAAAAGAATCTCGCCGAACTCAGGTTACAAATAACTCCATAAAGCCTGCCCTGTAATCAGCACAACTGATTGTTCAAACCATTGCGCGAGAAAATAGGGAATTGCTAACCCTAACCATAAGACTAGCCCTAGTTGTAATAAAACAGGGAGCATATTGGCATGAACGGCAATTTGTTTTGCAGGTGCTTCTCCATAAATCATGGGTTGAACATGTTTAAATAAGCCCGCAAACGCAACACCTAAGCCGATAGCTAAAAAAGGCGTAAGCCATGGATAGTCTTTTAGTGTTGCACTAATGAGTATGAATTCACTGACAAAAACCCCAAAAGGAGGGAAGCCTGCAATGGCGGCTGTTCCTAACAGTAAAGCCCATGCAAGACTGGGTTGTGTACGCATTAGTCCACGTATTTTGTCTAATTGTTGCGACCCAGCAATGTGGGTGGCGTGTCCTACGGTAATGAATATTGCTGATTTGGTTAGTGCGTGTACTGTCATATGTAACAACGCGCCAAACGTGGCAAGTGGTGTACCCAAGCCAAAGGCAAAGGTCATCAGCCCCATATGTTCAATCGATGAGTAACTGTACAGTCGCTTAATATCTCGTTGTCTATGCAGGAAAAATGCAGCAACCAGAAAAGAGAGTAAGCCAAATCCCATCATTAAATGACTCGCCATATCTGTTTTTAACGAACCATCCACAATGATTTTAATGCGGACTAATGCGTATAACGCCACATTGAGTAATAAGCCTGATAAAACAGCGGACATCGGCGTAGGGCCTTCTGAATGGGCATCGGGCAACCAGTTATGTAGGGGAACTAGCCCAACTTTTGTGCCATAACCAACGAGTAAAAAAACAAAGGCAATGCTTAAAACCGTTGGTTCTAGTTGTGAGGCATAGCCTTGTAGGACTGTCCATGAAAGTGCATCGTGATGGTCAACAACGACTTTTTCAGCGGCAAAGTAAAGTAAGACTGTCCCAAATAAGGCTTGTGCAATACCAACGCCGCAGAGAATAAAGTATTTCCAAGCTGCTTCAATTGATTCTGGGGTGCGGTACAAACTAACTAGTAACACGGTCGACAATGTAGCAGCTTCCATCGCAACCCACAGTAAGCCCAAATTATTTGTTGTCAATGCGAGTAACATAGCAAAAATAAAGGCTTGATACATGGTGTGATACAAGCGCATCCGTAACGGGGTAATACGCCCTTTTTGCACTTCGTAACGCATGTAAGGACGGGAAAAAATTGCGGTATTCATCCCGACAAAGGTTGTTAGGGTCACTAGATAAATATTAAAAGCATCGACAAAGAAAAATTGATTCTCTGTTACAAAACTGCCAACTTGTAGAATATCTATAACAAGCCAAAGAGAAGCGAGAAAATTAGCACTGGCAATGAATATATTAAGCCAACCCGCACCGCGTTTATGTCCCATGATAGCCAGTAATAGTGCGCCAATAAGTGGAATCACTAAGACTAGATTGAGCGATAAAATATTCACACACACCTCACCATTGGCTTGTTTATAAAAAAACGCACATTCTTAATTTAAAGCGTAAATGACAAATAACTAAGAGACTGTATTATAAATTTTTGGCAGCATAAGGGCTAATTTTGTAGAAGTACAATGAGTTTGTCTGTTGTATAACAGGATAAAAAATGATGTATTTAATGGGAAGTAAAGACTTGGCAAGTTTCTTGAATAAGTATTTAACGAGTGGTATAGCTCCTGAATCTTTTCGGAGGGGTACAAAGTAGATTTTATTTGTCCCCTCCTTTTTTCTTAGCGCAAATAGGTTTACCTTTCCCAGCTATCCGTTATACTGGACAGTGTCATTTATTGTATTATCCTGCCCTTGTTTCTTTATAAAATCAACCGTGTGAAAGGCTTATGTTTATTCTAAAGGCACTGAATAAGCTCACTGTCTTGCTCATTCTTATTGCTGTTCATGGCTGGGCGATTTGGCAGTTTTTGGGGAATTTTCAAACAACTACTACACCGATTGTTATCACACCTCATAAACAGGAAAAAGTGTTTAATGTCCACTTGATTCATCCTGTTAAAACAGTAACTGTAAATCAAACAAGCACATCATCATCCATACCAACAACCCCCACTGTTTTATCAGCCGTCTCTACAGCAATAGAACAACCTCAACCGTTGTCAGACCCTTCACTGTTATCAACAATTCAGCCAATATCTGCTATTCATGTAACAAAACCACTGGTTACATCGCCAAAATCATCAGTATCAGTAAAAGAAAAATCCATCGTCAATGCAGATAGAACAGTATCAACACAGAAACCTGTGGTAAAAACGCCTATTAAATCCGTACAAAAGCTTGCCACTAACCCTGTTAAACAAGCTGTAACCACAACAGAACATTCTAAAACAGATTCATCTAAAGCGGCAAAATTGATGAATACCGTTGACAAAGTGACGACGGAAAATCATCCAGCTGTCAATTCTTCACCTGTAATGCCAACAGGGCTAAGTCTATGGGCAAAATATAAAACCGATGCACTCCCAGAAAGTGACAGCGACAGTAGTTATGTAACCGCAGATTATCAAGCCGAGTCCTTACATAATCCTAAACCCATTTATCCCCCCTTATCACGAAAAAATAATGAACAAGGCACGGTATTAGTCCATGTACTCGTCAATACATCAGGCTATGCAGAAAAAGCTGAGATTAAACAAAGTAGTTATTTTAACCGTCTTGACCAAGCCGCCTATGAGGCAGTGATGCGTTGGCGTTATATTCCTGCAAAACGGGCGGGTAAAAATATTGAAGAATGGATTACGATTCCAATTAAATGGGAACTACGCTAAAAGGACAAACAAATGCCTCACTTTGGATTTAATGAGTTTTTACAACATATTGCAGACAATCAAATTGCATTAAGTATCTTGGGCTTACTCGTCCTTATGTCAATTTTATCGTGGTATCTCATCATCACGAAATTATTAAAACTCTGGTTTACCTATATCCAAGTGCATCGTTTTCAACATTTTTTTAACAACGTCATTACATTAGAAGAATTAATTCAATGGTTAGCAACCCATAAAGCCAAAGACCCCTTTTCGCGGCTTGCACTTCAAGGCGTGATTGCCGCAGCCCATCATGCAGAATTTGTCACCCAACGTTCAGGCACGATTTGCAGCCAAAGCGAATTTATTACACGGGCAATGCGTCGCGTAATGAATGCAGAACATGAAAAACTCAACGCAGGCTTAAGCATCTTAGCCAGCATCAGCAGTACCGCACCTTTTGTCGGACTACTAGGAACAGTCATTGGCATTTATGGCGCGTTGATGTCCATCAGTGCACAAGGAAATGCCAGTTTAGAAACCGTTGCCGCCCCCGTTGGCGAAGCCTTAATTATGACGGCTATCGGGTTAGCGGTGGCAATTCCTGCTGTTTTAGGCTACAACGCACTGATTCGTGGCAATAGAAGCCTTTTTAACGAACTCGATGGCTTTGCACACGACTTATATGCCTACCTCAATACAGGCGTAAAAATAGAACAAACACAATTAGAAGCCCTACTCCCACCCAAAACAGACGAAAAACTGCACCCAGAAACGACATACCAAGCTAACACGATTGCAACTGAACCCCCTCCTCCTCCATCGTTAGACACATCCCCTAAATAGATTTTCAGGTATTTATCAAACAATATTCTCACCCATGTCCCCTTGAAACACACTTGATAAATCCTACCACTAGCCATAATATGTCAGACTAGAAAATACCTAGCTAAGTGACAACATCACGTCATTTATTTGCTGTATAACCCTGTTTTTACATTCGGTTTAAGGAGTGAGTCAGACCATGAAAAGTACCATCTTACTGATAATTACCAACATTGCCGTTGTTGTCCTGCTCAGTATTGTCGCCTCCATTTTTGGCGCAAATCAAACAACTTTATCAGGACTTATCATTTTTGCCTTTATCTTTGGGATGGGGGGTGCGTTTATCTCCCTCGCCATATCAAAATGGAGTGCAAAAACCATGATGGGGGCTGAAGTCATTGAAAGCCCTAGGAACAGTACAGAACAATGGTTAATCGAAACCGTACAACGTCAAGCACAAAAATCGGGTATTGGAATGCCTGAAGTTGCTATATACGATTCACCTGACATGAACGCTTTTGCAACAGGAATGAATCGGAATAACGCGCTAGTTGCGGTGAGTACAGGATTACTCAATGGCATGAACCGTGATGAAGTAGAAGCAGTTTTAGCACACGAAGTCAGCCACGTTGCTAACGGAGACATGGTTGCCTTAACCCTCGTACAAGGCGTGGTTAACACCTTCGTCATTCTCTTAGCCCGTCTAGTTGGACACTTTGTTGATGGACTATTTCGTGGTGAAGACGAAGAAAGTTCTGGGCCTGGTTTAGGCTACTTTATTACCAGCATTATCGCTGAAATTGTCTTTGGTATCCTTGCGATGCCTATCGTCATGTGGTTCTCACGGCTACGCGAATTCCGCGCAGATGCAGGGGCAGCCCGTTTAGAAGGGGCAAACAAAATGATTCACGCCTTACAACGCTTACAACAAGCACATACAGGCGAAATGCCCGCACAAATGAGCGCATTTGGCATACACAGCAGCCAATCTGTTGGTCTCATTCAACAATTATTCTCTAGCCATCCTAGCATTGATGATCGTATTGAAGCCCTAAGACAACAAGCATAATCCAAGTTTTTTAAATAAAAAAACCTGCTAGATTTTCAAAACCTAGCAGGTTTTTTATTGTTTAAACGCATTAAAAAATTAATGATGGTGAGCAATCAATTATCCGCTGTTTTTACTCCACAAAAATATCACCTAACTCAATTTTTAATTCAGGAAAAAGCGTTGGCGTTGCAATTTCATCCTCGGCATACATCGCAACTAATTGATATTTTGCCGTCTCAGGATTTAATACGAATTGATAAACAGCTTGCTCATAGGGATACACAAGCCAATACTCAGTTACGCCACTTTCTTCATACAATTCATACTTTAAACGCATTTCCTTTTTTGAATTACCCTTAGATAAAATCTCGATAATCCAATCAGGCGCACCATTACACCCCTGTTCTGTCAACTTCTCAGGGTCACAAATCACACATAAATCAGGCTGTACAACGCTGTAAACTTCACGGTCAGACAACTGCGATTTTCGACTGTCATACAGTTTGACATCAAAAGGGGCAACAAATAGCTCACACTTTTGTTTGTACAAAAACTGATTGATTTTCTGAGAAAGTTCACGGGAAATCCGCTGATGTTTTAAATTCGGCGCGGGCGACATTAACATAATATGTCCCTTGATTAACTCCACCGCATCATCAAATTTCCACGTTAAATAATCCGCATAACTATAACGTCTGCTTAAATCGAGCTGAGAAAAATTAGTAATCATCGTCATTGGTTTTACCCCTTAAGTGCAGACAAAAAACATTGCATATTTTTCATTACAAGAACCCAAGTATGGCGAGATTTTTAAAAAAGATACATGTTTTACTCTTGTCTGATGAATCCTTTTCGTGTGCCCCGACAGACCTACTAGGTTTTCAAAACCTAGTAGGTCTCTGTTTTATAAATCTCGCCGAACTCAGGTTAGTTTAAACATTCATCATGACAACAAATTAAGACATAAACCCATGTTCACGCAGAAAATTTTCACTAATTCCACTTGCTTCAGGGTCTGCCGCTTTTTGACCGAGCATTAAGCGTTCTAAATAACGCGCAATGACATCAACCTCTAAATTCACGGCTTGACCAACCTGTAAATATTTCCACGTTGTCATCTGTGCAGTATGCGGGACGATGTTCACCGTAAATTCTGCACCTATCACCCGATTCACGGTTAAACTAATACCATCTAAGCAAATAGAGCCTTTTTCAGCGATATATTTCGCCAATTCCGCAGGGGCTTGGATATGAATCCGCAATGACCGCCCGTCGTTATAGCATTGGCTGACTGTGCCGACACCGTCCACATGTCCTGCGACAATATGCCCCCCTAATGGCGTTTGCGGGGTTAAGGCTTTTTCTAAATTAACAGGGCTACCCGTATGTAAATTGCCTAATGTCGTGCGCGAAAGGGTTTCGCCCGATACATCCGCCCAAAAACCATCAGGCATTAAGGTCACAGCGGTTAAGCAAACCCCATTCACGGCGATGCTATCGCCAATATTGACATCCGCCAGCGGTAACGCCCCTGTATTGATGTAAAAACGTGCATCCACGCCTGTTTTCTCGATTTGGGCAATTTTGCCGACGGTTTGTATAATGCCTGTAAACATAGTTTTTTAATCTAATCAGTGTTTAATAAAGTCAAAAATGGATTTTAATGGTTTGAATCAGGATTTTTACCGTTTAGCAGTTTAATCCTACTTAATCCTGAAAATTCAGTGAATCTTGATGCAAACCATTTATTCAATCGATTGAATCCCCCAGATTTCGCGGGCATATTCATTAATAGTGCGGTCACTGGAAAATTTCCCCATACGTGCCACATTTAAAATAGCTTTCTTTGCCCAATGTGGTTTACTGCCGAAATCGGTCAGAACTTGCGCTTGTGTTTGAATATAGCTATCTAAATCAGCAAGATGATAATAGCGGTCATTAAACATAATGGTGTCAAAAATAGGTTTAAACAAACCACTTTCACGCGGACAAAAACGGTCAGTGTTAATCGCATCCATGACGCGACGAATCATGGGATTATGGTGATAATAATCCCATGATTTATAAGAGCCTAGCCGTTGCATTCTGGCAATATCATCGACTTTTAGACCGAAAATATAAATATTTTCCGCACCCACTTCTTCCCGAATTTCCACATTTGCGCCGTCTAGCGTACCGATAGTTAACGCGCCATTCATGGCAAACTTCATATTGCCTGTGCCTGAGGCTTCCATCCCAGCGGTTGAAATTTGTTCACTTAAATCCGCAGCAGGAATAATTTTTTCAGCCAATGACACTTTATAGTCACGCATAAAAATCACGTTTAACATGCCTCTAACACGCGGGTCGTGGTTAATTACTTCAGCAAGGTTGTTGATTAAATTAATAATTAACTTTGCCATAAAATAACCCGGTGCGGCTTTTCCTGCAAAAATATAAACTTTGGGATGTGGTAAGACGACACCATCTTCAACAATAGATAAGTATTGGTGAATGATGTGCATGGCGTTTAATAACTGGCGTTTATATTCATGCAATCGCTTGATTTGAATATCAAATAAAGCGTCTGGATTGAGAATCACGCGGATTTCTTCGGCGATTAACGTTGCCAAGCGTTGCTTATTTGTCCGTTTAATGTGTAAAAAAGCGGCTTGAAATTCGCTATCTTCACAAAAAGCTTCTAAATCGCGTAATTGTGATAAGTCTGTTGTCCATTGCGTGCCTATCGTTTGTGTAATTAATTCTGCAAGTGCGGGATTGGCATTGAGTAGCCAACGGCGTGGAGTCACGCCATTGGTTTTATTATTAAAACGTTCAGGGAAATATTCGTAAAAATCGGGGACTAAATTCTTTTTTACTAAATCGGAATGAATCGCTGCGACACCGTTAATAGAATGGCTACCGATAATCGCTAAATTTGCCATACGGACTTGCTTATCATCGCCCTCTTCAATAATCGACATGCGTTGTAAACGTCCGACATCACTGGGATATTGTAGTGCGACTTGTTGCAAAAAGCGGTGATTGATTTCGTAGATAATTTGCAAATGACGCGGTAAAACGTGTTCGAGCAAGGCAACTGACCATTTTTCTAAGGCTTCTGGCAATAAGGTATGATTGGTATAACCGCACATGCTCACCGTCATTTCCCACGCTTTTTTCCAACTAAAATCATACTCATCAGTTAATGTGCGCATTAATTCAGCAATGGCAAGCGCGGGGTGGGTATCATTGAGTTGAAAGGCAACTTTATCGGCTAAATTGTCTAAACGATGATATTTTTCGCGGTGAATGCGGATAACATCACGAATTGCGCAAGCGATAAAGAAATATTCTTGAATTAAGCGTAATTCTTTACCGACACGCACTTGGTCGGAGGGGTAAAGCACTTTCGAGATATTTTCTGAAGAGATTTTTTGCTCAACGGCTTTGATGTAATCCCCTGCATTGAATAAATTCATATCGAATTCATCAGAAGACATTGCTGAGTATAAACGCAGATAATTCACAGTATTACCGCTATACCCAACAATTGGCATATCATGCGGTACGCCAATTAAAACCTTCCAATCGACCCATGTTGGCAACATTTTCCCCGCACGGTCACGGGTTTGCACCACACGCCCATATAAGGGGATAAAACAGGCATAATCTTGTCGTTCAATTAACCACGGTGTATCACGAATTAGCCAATGGTCAGGCTTTTCAACCTGCTTACCAGCAATAATATCTTGTTTAAACAAGCCGTATTCGTAATTAATTCCATAACCATAACCTGGCATGTCTAACGTGGCTAAGGAATCGAGAAAACACGCCGCAAGCCGTCCAAGCCCGCCGTTACCTAAAGCGGCATCGAGTTCTACTTCTAATAATTCATCAAAGTCCACATTAAACGCTTGCACGGCTTGGCGACAAATATCATAAAGCCCCAAATTATATAAATTATTTGCCAGTGACCGCCCAACTAAGAACTCCATTGACAGATAATACAGCCGTTTCGCTTCCTGCTGTGCATAACGCTGTTCTGTTAAAAACATTTTATCTAACATAAAATTGCGCGTTGCTAATCCAACCGCCATGAATAAATCATGCAGTGATGCTTGCGTTGGTTGCACACCGAGGGAATAACTTAAATGTTGCCGAATGGCATCGACAAAGGTTTGAATATCGGGCTTGGACATGGTGGTTTTATAAATCCGCGTTGAAAATTGTTGTTTTTGGCGAAGTAGCGCGTAATACGTTTTTTAAAATCATGTTTCTAGTGCTGACGAAATGCGGGCAGGATTCATTTTAGTTTGATTTATCTTAGACACGCTGACAAGTTTTACCTATTTTTTTGCCATTTTTTTGCCGACTTTTGCGTGTATAAGGGGATAAACAAAAAGGCTTGCAAGATATCGCTCGTCGTCTATGATGTTGTTAATTTCTCACATGAATAGGATAGGTAGGCAACCAGATGAAAAAATTACAACTTGTTTCTTTTCTCTTTTCTCTTATCCTGATAAATTCTCTTTATGCGACATCAAGTTATCAAATAAATAGCACCGCTGATTTATGGCAAGTTGCAGGACAAATGCGAACTGATGCGACTGTTACACGTCAACAAATTCTTTTAGGCTTATTACAGACTAACCCTGATGTATTTATTTATCCTTGCAATGTTTTTTCTATTAAATTAGGGTCAAGCGTGAATGTTCCTGATGAAGCAACCTTGCAACAAATCGACCGTATTTCTGCTATTCAACAAATTGGGCAACAAATTTTAGCGTGGGATGACCATCTCTCAGGACGTGCGACGCTACCGTGTGAGGCAGTGATAAATACTGCGGAAACATCTGCAAATACTGAAACTGTCGCACCTGTTGAAACCGCTACGCCTGCACCTAGCACCACAGAAACAGCTCCAGAAGCCAGCACAACACCAACAGAAACCAAAGAAACCAGCGCGGAAAAACCTGCAAATAACGAAACTGTCGCACCTGCACCCAGTACGACAGAAATAATGCCCGCTGTGAGTGCTACTCCCGTAGAAAACAGTGTGGAAAAACCTATAAATAATGAAGTAGTTGCCCCTGTTGCGACCAG
The DNA here is from genome assembly GCF_000245015.1 of Beggiatoa alba B18LD. Classification (NCBI taxonomy): domain Bacteria; kingdom Pseudomonadati; phylum Pseudomonadota; class Gammaproteobacteria; order Thiotrichales; family Thiotrichaceae; genus Beggiatoa; species Beggiatoa alba. The sequence goes on from NZ_JH600070.1 coordinate 893,854, forward strand.
CGCAACGCCTGCACCCATTACTACCCCATCAGCCGCAGAAACAGATAAAACAACAGTTGCTGTAAAAAAAGAAGTCGTTGCATTAAAACCATATACACCAGCCCCATTTAAACCAGCAACGCCCCCCAGTGAAGTCACAACTGAAGAAACGCCATTTGCTCAGGTTTTAACCCAAATAACCCAATTTTTTACCGTGCGCAGTAACGAACAATTTACAGACAAACAGCAATACTATTTAAAACAAATGTTTCTATTCTTGTTTTATGCTTTTATCTTAGCGTTTGTTTTGCGTCTCATTTTTATCATTAAACGCTATTTTCGCCAACAGACTGAAAAACGCTTAATGTTGAAAAAACAAGCGATTATTCAACCAATATAAGATTTTTTATCAACTATCCATCCTGTTCATGGAGATTTTTATGTTACCCATGCAAGTTAAAGAAATGATTGAAGACGGCTTACCAAATGCTATCGTTGAAGTACATAGCGAAGACGGTAGCCACTTTGAAGCAATTGTCGTGAGCGAAGCGTTTACTAATTTATCAATGGTAAAACAACATCAAGCCGTTTATGCCCTGTTAGATGATGCCATTAAAATGAATGCTATCCATGCGTTAGCATTAAAAACCTACACCCCAGAATCTTGGGAAAAAGCAAAGAAATCACAATTAGCCTAACAAGTTGCATAAATGGATAAATTATTGATTGCTGGCGGTAATCCCTTAAATGGTGAAATCCGCATTTCTGGTGCGAAAAACGCGGCTTTACCCATTCTTGCCGCAACATTGCTGACTGAAGACACTGTTCATTTAAGTAATGTTCCACATTTACAAGATATTACTACCATGATGAGCCTACTTGGTCGCATGGGGGTTGAACTAGTTTTAGATGAAAAAATGCACATCGACATCAATAGTCGCCGTGTGCATACCTATACCGCACCGTATGAGTTAGTCAAAACCATGCGGGCATCGATTTTAGTGCTAGGGCCTTTAGTTGCACGTTTTGGAGAGGCAACCGTCTCTTTACCGGGTGGCTGTGCGATAGGTGCGCGTCCTGTGAATTTACACATTGCAGGGCTGGAAGCGATGGGCGCAGATGTGCGTGTCGATGGCGGTTATGTGATAGCCAAAGCCAAACGCTTAAAAGGTGCGACGTTATATCTCGATTTAGTCACGGTTACAGGCACTGAAAATTTAATGATGGCGGCAACGCTCGCAGAGGGCGAAACCATTATCGAAAATGCGGCGCGTGAACCTGAAGTAGTGGATTTAGCCAAATGCTTAATTCAAATGGGGGCAGACATTGAGGGCGCAGGCACTGACACCATTCGGATTGTGGGCAAAGAACGCTTACACGGCACGACTTACACCGTTTTACCTGACCGTATTGAAACAGGTACATATTTAGTCGCGGCAGCAATGACGGGCGGAAAAGTTAAGTTAAAAGACACTTCTGCTAAATTACTCGACGCGGTTTTAATTAAACTCCGTGAAGCAGGGGCAACGATTACGACAGGCGACAACTGGATAGAATTAGATATGCAAGGTCGTCGCCCTAAAGCGGTGAGCATTCACACCGCACCCTATCCCGCTTTCCCAACGGACATGCAAGCGCAATTCATGGCGTTAAACGCTGTTGCTGATGGCGTTAGCACTTTAACCGAAACGATTTTTGAAAATCGCTTTATGCACGTTTCTGAACTGCAACGTTTAGGCGCGAAAATTGTGATTGAAGGTAATACCGCGATTATCACAGGAACGGAGCAACTGACCGCAGCACCCGTGATGGCGACTGATTTACGCGCATCGGCAAGTCTTGTACTGGCGGGTTTAGTCGCGGATGGTGAAACATTGGTCGATAGAATTTATCACATCGACCGAGGCTATGAACGGATTGAGGAAAAACTCACGCAATTGGGTGCAAGTATTCGCCGAGTGTCGAGATAACTGATTATGTTAAAAATTGCTTTATCGAAAGGGCGGATTTTTAAGGAAACATTACCGTTATTAGCCCATGCGGGCATTATTCCCGTTGATGACCCTGACACCTCACGTAAATTGATTTTAGATACTAATCAATCTGATGTGCAGTTAGTGATTATTCGCGCAACCGATGTGCCGACTTATGTCGAATATGGCGCGGCTGATATTGGCGTTGCGGGTAAAGATGTGTTGATGGAATACGGCGGAGAAGAATTGTACGAACCTGTAGATTTACAAATTGCGCGTTGTCGTCTGATGGTTGCAGGCTTCGCAAATACAATTCCACACCATAAACGGTTACGCATTGCGACGAAGTATATTAACTGTACACAACGTTATTATGCAGAGCGGGGCGAACAGGTAGAAGTCATTAAACTGTATGGTTCTATGGAACTTGCGCCCTTAGTTGGTTTAGCGGATAGAATTGTGGATGTGGTTGATACGGGGAATACCTTGCGGGCGAATGGCTTAGAACCACTAGAACACATTGCTGATATTAGTTCGCGCTTAGTCGTGAATAAGGCAACGATGAAGATGAAACATACACAAGTAAAAGCGTTTATTGCGAAAATTCAAGAAGCAGTGAATCAAAGAAACGCTTAAATTCTCTTGGGGGTATAAATACAGGGGGTATTGCAGCATTTGCATTATCCCCTTTTTTATTCGATAAAAAATATATAGTAAACGTACTATAACCTGAGTTCTGCGAGTTTCTTTTAAAAAAGACAACAGCTTGTCTGAATCAGGATTTTCAGGATTAACAGAATTTAAAACCCTTAAACCAAAAAACTAACGTGAACCATGCTTTTCAATCCTGCTAATCCTGATTCAGACAAAAGAAATTCGCCAAACTCAGGTTAAAAAGCAAAGTTTGATGTTGTGATTAACAATTGTTTATGGCTTAAATAACGTACAAGGGTTTTTATCTTTGATGCCTCATGCTATCCAGCATAGAAAATACTATGAGCAACAACCGTTAAGAGATGAATGCTATGATGAAATGGTTTAGAAATCTAACAATTAGTACAAAGCTAATCTTTTTTGTTGTTTTACTCATTGGGGCGAGTTTGGGCGGCATTTCCTTAATCTCAGGTTATCAAGTTCAGCAATTATCTGAGGAACAAACCGCCGTTATTGCACGTGAAACAGCTTACCATTACGCAACCTTGATGCAAGTACAACTTGAAAAAAATCTTAATCAAATACGAGTTTTAGCACGGTTAATAGAAACTTTACAACAAGGACAGACAGGTATTAATCGTGAGCAGGTTAATGCTTTATTAAAAAATACCTTACAAAGTGAGGCTGAGTTAGTGGGTATTTATGCCGCGTTTGAGCCTAATGCATTTGATGGTAACGATAAGCCATTTAGTAACGTATTAGGGAATAGTGCAACAGGGCGTTTTCTGCCGTACTGGTTAAGAAATGAAAAAAATGAATTAGTTATGCGCTCACTCACACTAGAACAACCTTTAGAAACCGCTGAGTTTTATAGTGTGCCCAAGAATAAACGACATGAGTTTATTACAGAACCTTATCTCTACACGAATCCCATCACGAAACAATCAGAATTTATCACGGCGTTATCTGTTCCTCTTTTTAATCAAAATCAAGTTTTTATCGGTGTAATTGGTGTCTTTGTACCCTTACAAAGTTTGCAAGATACGGTGCAGGAACTAACCGTTGAAGGGTCTAATACAGCTTATGTTACTGTTTATTCTAGTGCTGGAATTGTTGTTGCCAGTAAAAACGGGGAAAATTTTGGCAAACCCATTCGCGAAGTCACTTTTAGCGAGGTGTATATACAAGCAGTTTTAAAAAATAAAGCTTTTATGCTCTATCGTTTTTCTAAACTTTTGCAAGAAATGATATTAAGTTACGGCGCAGAAATTCATATTGGTCAAACCCAAATAACTTGGGTTGTTAGCATTAATATTCCTATGTCAGAACTTTTTAAACCACTGATACGCCTCTACGTTGTTTCTGCCATTGTCGGTATCACAACCTTGTTACTGGCTCTTTTACTTATCTACTGGTTAGCCAACGAAATCGCAACCCCGTTACATAAAGCCGTAAAGATTTCTCAAGCCATCGCAGTAGGACGTTTAGATAACGAGATTGAACCAAAAAGCACGGATGAAACAGGACAACTCTTGCAAGCCTTTAAAATCATGCAAACTCAATTGCATCAGAAAATAGTAGAAGACAAACATATTGCTGATGAAGCTCTACGGATTAATGAAGCGTTAGATAATGTTTCTACAGGGGTTTTAATTGCAGATAATAATTATCGAATTATCTACGTGAATAATGCAGCACAACGCTTTTTTAAACAAAATGAAACGACACTAAAACAATTTTTACCTAGTTTTAATGCAAATGCTGTAGTTGGACAATTAATTGATATCTATCATAAGAATCCAACGAAACAACGGCAAATTCTCGCTAATATGACTCAGGGATATGCCCAAGATATACGCATAGGTTCGATGACAGCTTCGCTCAATATTAATATTGTGATTAATAAATCAGGTGAAAAACTTGGTTGGGTTTTAGAATGGCGTGACCGAACAACAGAAGTAATGATGGAGGAAGAATTAAAAACGGTTGTATCAGCAGCTTCTACAGGACAATTTGATAAACGCATACAATTAACTGATAAAAATGGATTTTTCCGCAATATTGGTGAAACTTTAAATCAAGCCTTGCACTATAATCAGCAAATGATTAGCGAATTAATACGTGTCTTTTCAGCCGTTGCTCAAGGAGATTTAACTCAACAGATACAACGTGACTATGCAGGCGATTTACAATTATTAAAAACCGATGTAAATGCCACGATTCAACAACTGATTCAAGTTATGTATCAAATTCAACAATCAGCAGATACCGTCAGTGCTGCCAGTCAAACCATCTCCGCAGGCAATCAAAACTTAAGCCAACGCACTGAACAACAAGCCGCTGCCCTAGAAGAAACTGCCGCCAGCATTGAAGAAATTACAGGCACTATTCAACAAAACGCCGAAAATGCACAACGTGCCAAACTACTTGCTACAGAAGCCCAAAACGCCGCTCAACAAGGCGGTGCTGTGATGCAAACAGCCATCAAAACCATGCAGCAAATTAATCAAAGTAGTAAACAAATTTCTGATATTATTAGCGTTATTGACGAAATTGCCTTTCAAACTAATTTACTTGCCCTCAATGCTGCTGTAGAAGCCGCACGTGCGGGCGAACATGGGCGCGGATTTGCCGTTGTCGCCACCGAAGTGCGCAACCTAGCCCAACGTAGCGCAATTGCAGCGAAAGAAATTAAACAATTGATACAACAAAGTGTGCAACAAATAGAAGAGGGCACAACACGTGTTAATGAATCGGGCAAGATGCTAGAACGCATTGTTATTTCAGTGAGCCATGTAAACAATATTGTTGCTGAAATCTCTGCCGCCTGTTTAGAACAAGCATCAGGAATTCAACAAATCAATAAAGCCATCGCCCAAATGGATGAAATGACTCAACAAAATGCGGTATTAGTAGAAGAAGCCACGACTGCGAGCGCAGAAATGCAAAATCAAGCCACTGATTTAAAAAATAGTATCGCATTTTTCAAAACACTATAAATCAGCAAAAAGGCAAGAAATATCCGTTAGCTCTCATGCTTATTACATGCTTATTAATAAAATTTATCCCAACGTCGGATTGATATTGTTACAATGTGAAGTACATCAGACCTCATGTTTTTATAATCTCCATTTATTCTTGTTTCATTAACCAGAATCATTAAGGAATCACACGATGACAACAAAAAAATTACGTCATTGGGTAGGTACGCCAATACTACTTGGCAGTTTTATCCTGTTTGCGGGTTGCTCCTCAAAACAACCCCCAACAGAGAAAATGGCGACAACAGAAGCATTTATTCTCAATGCGCAAACCAAAGATGCACGGGACTACGTCGAACTGCGTCAAGCACAAGACAAATTAGAGCAAGCAAAAGCCGCTGTTCAACAAAAAGAATATGACGTTGCGGAACGCTTAGCCGATCAAGCCCTGATGGATGCCAAATTAGCCGAAGCGAAAGCAGAAGCCGCATCTTCCCGTAAAGCTGCGGTAGAAATGCAAAAAAGCATTGATACCTTAAAACGTGAAGTTGACCGCGCAACGCGCTAATGGTCTGAGCAGATTAGGAGAATACTCATGCTAAAAATCAATCGTTCTACGCTATTGGTAAAACCCCTTGTTGGTGCGGTGATGTTAGCCCTTGCGGGTTGTGGTGGCGTTGCAGAAAAAGACAGCATTCTTGCGGATGCCCGTAGTGCCTACATGCAAGCAAAAGGTAACAGCGATGTTGCAAAATTAGCACAATTAGAATTGTATGATGCTGAAAAAGCACTACAAAAAGCAGAGAGTGCCGACAATGCAACCGATATGAAGCAACTGGCATACTTAGCAAAACGCCAATCTGAAATTGCTTTAGCCCTTGGCGAAGCAAAAGTTGCAAAAGCTGAAGTCGACAAACTATCAGGCGCGAAGAGTGACGTTGTTATCTCCTCCCGCGAAAAAGAAGCCGAAAAAGCCCGTTTAGCCGCCGAAGCGAAAGCCCAAGAAGCCGAAGCCGCTAAAAAACGCTTAGAAGCTGAAATGGAAAGAACCAAGGCATTACAAGCACAATTATCTGAATTACAAGGTAAACAAACCGATAAAGGCTTAGTATTAACCTTAGGCGATGTGCTATTTGAAACCAACAAAGCGGAATTAATGGCAGGTGGTTTAAGCAATATCGACAAAATTGCTGTATTTTTACAACAAAATACAGACAGAAATATATTAGTTGAAGGACACACAGACAGCGTCGGTAGTGACCAATACAACTTAACCTTATCTGAACGCCGTGCGGATTCTGTCCGTTTTGCCCTCATACAACGCGGGGTTGCCTCTAATCGGATTTTAGCTCGTGGTTTTGGTAAAACTCGCCCTGTCGCCAGCAATGACACTGCAACAGGTCGCCAACAAAATCGTCGCGTTGAAATCACCATTTTAAATGCAGGTGAAGTATTACGCTAACTTTACTATAGTTTTTAAATCTGGCAAAACTCAGGTTAAATAAAAACCCGTTACAATATTTGTTGTAACGGGTTTTTAATTTTCTTGATGGGACAGTGGCAGAATTATTTCAGTTGTTGTGTGCCTTGCCCTTGAGATTGCTGTTGTAATTGTGCCGCACGGTTTTGGTCAACCGTAATTTTGATTTCTACGCGACGATTTTGTGCTTTACCTGCGGCGGTTGAATTAGAGGCAATCGGCATTGATTCACCGTAACCAACTGAGCTTAAGCTAGAAATACCGAGATTTTTTCTACGTAGGTATAATTCTACGGAAGAAGCGCGACGGTCAGAGAGAGCTTTATTATATTCGTCAGTGCCATCGCTATCGGTATGACCTTCAATACTCACGACGTTTTCAGGATATTTAGAAAACACTTGGGCTAACTCGTCCAATTTGATGGCTTCGCTGGGTTTAATCTCAGATTTATCCCAATCAAATAGGATTTTCATGCGGGCTTCGATTTTTTGTTGTTCTTGGTCATAATTGACGTTTTCAACACCAGGCACTTTTTCCAGTTCTTCTGTTTGTTGACTCATGCGTTGCCCAATAAACGCGCCTAGCATTGTTCCTGCAACTGCACCGATAATCGCGCCTTCTTTCTTATTTCCTGATTGGTGTCCAATCACACCGCCAAGTACGCCTCCAGCAACTGCACCAACCCCTGCCCCGACACCAACATTTTTGGTTTGTGTGCTAGCACCGCATCCAGACAGAATAAATGCAGAAATTAGTGTTACTGTGACAATTTTTGTCAGTTTCATAAAAACCTCAAGTGATAAATGTAGAGAGTGAAACCGTTATTGTAATGGGTTTTACTCGTTTTACTGAATGATGATGCATTATCCATTGATAAAATGGTTAACATAGCGTTATAGCCTGTTGCTTTATTTTTATGGCATCAACATAGCTATAACCTTCATTCCTAAGGGCGTTTTTGCCGTTATTTTCAATTGACGGCTACTTATGGTCTGATAATGCAATTCTATGACCAAGTCGGGTATCCCTAGCACGTCACCGCCACGCTCTGCCCATTCAAAAACGCAAATAGCGGTTTCTGCAAGGTAGTCATGTATTCCCATAAATTCTAGTTCTTCAGGGTCTGCTAAACGGTATAAATCAAAGTGATAAACTTGATGTTCAGGTAAATGATAGGGTTCAACAAGGGTATAAGTAGGACTTTTGACGATACCTTGATGTCCTAATGCGGTGATAAAACCACGCATTAATGTTGTTTTACCCGCACCCAGTTCGCCAATGAGATGGATATGTAAACGGTTAGGACAGTGTAAAGCTATCTGTTTTCCCCATGCTTCCATTATCTCGGGCGTGGATATGTGTTGTGTAATAACCATGCGTGTTGACTCTAAATCTTGCAAGATAGCAATGTTAGTCTTTTCATCATTGCATTGAGCGGATAAAGTAGTAAAGCGTTAATCCTGTACCTACGGTGACAATGAAGCGTTTAAGCTGGTGTGGTGGTAAACAACGGGCAAGGCTTACCCCAAAATATCCCCCAACAATTGTGCCTAACATCATTATCAGGGTATGTGACCAACTCACTGCGCCTGCAAGCGTAAAGGTAATGACTGCAACGCTATAGATGATGGCAGAAAGAATATTTTTTAAGGCATTCAGGGTATGCAACTCTTCCTGATGGCTAATCGCTAACGCCCCTAAAAGCATAATCCCTAAACCCGCACCAAAAAAACCGCCATAGATGGCAGTAAACAATTTTACGAGTGTCTCTAATACACGCCGTTGTAAACTTGCGGGTTGATGTGTTTGTGTGTGACGAACATATTTTTTTATCTGATCACTGAATGCAAATAGTAAAGTTGCAAGTAAAATAAGGTAAGGAATCAAATAGGTAAAGAGACGTTCTTCAATATATAACAGTAATATCCCGCCCAAACCCCCGCCAATGAATGCTATAAGACTTAATGAGAGTAACCGATTTTTTAAGGGGCGCAATTCTTGACGATATGCCCAAGCTCCCGCAATGCTTGCAGGGCAAAGTGCAACGGTATTACTTGCATTTGCGGTAATTGGGGGTACACCTATCGCAAGCAGGACAGGGAATGTAAAGAATGTGCCGCCACCTGCAATACTGTTTAACGCACCCGCAAATAACGCCATGCTAATCAGTAATAGGCTGTTGAATAAACTAATTTCCATAAAATTATTAGCAATTATTTTATAAGGATTGTTTTAAACGTTTCGCTGTTTCCGCTAAGCGTTTTCCTAATGCACGACATAAACGCTGTTCTTCATCGCTTAATATTGCCTGCGAATTTCCCCCCGCAAAATGACTCGCCCCGTAAGGTGTTCCACCACTGCGCGTATTGCTCAAATCAGTTTCTGTATAAGGGATTCCCACAATTAACATGCCGTGGTGCAACAAGGGAGGCAACATAGACAATAAAGTGGTTTCTTGCCCGCCATGCAAACTACTAGACGCTGTAAAAACACAAGCTGGTTTACCAACCAATGAGCCAGCCAACCATAAACGGCTGGTTTGATCAAGAAAATATTTCACGGGGGCTGCCATATTGCCAAAATGGCAAGGACTGCCTAACGCCAAACCATCACAGTTTTGTAAATCTTCTAACGTAACGTAAGGCGCACCTTTATCAGGAATAGCAGGCTCTGTCGCGTCACACACGGGGGAAACAGGGGGGACGGTGCGTAATTTTGCTTGGCAATTGTCAACAGATTCAATGCCACGTGCAATCTTTTGTGCCATTTGTGCCACATGTCCATGACGACTGTAATACAAAACGAGAATTTCTAACATCATAAATTTTACTTGTTTATCTGGGTTAATAAATGAGATGAAAAGATGAAATTGCAAATTGCTGGTATCGTAGCAAAAAACCAACAGCGTGGCATATATCACATATGGCTGTCGTATATTCCCCAACTTTTGAAAAGAAGATATTTTACATTTCAGGGCAATTTCGCGCTTTTTTCATTTAATGCGTAGTTTTCTTGACAGTCAATTATACACTGGTAATAATTTTAGCCAAAAAACACTTATAGTTATCTTTAACTTCTTTTCAATATTTTTAATTAGTTATTTAGCATTTTCCCTGAAAATATCAGCTTATTAAGCTAAATTTTCAAATAAACAGGGAATAAATTATTATATTCTTCTTTCCTAACCAGTGGAGTTCATTCATGCGAACTGTACCGCAGTCCTTTGGTACTGTATTGTGCTTATTGTTGACTATAGGTGGTTGTGCGAGTGTCCCTATTCAAGAAATGAGCGATGCTCGCCAAGCGTTAAAAGCCGCTGAAGATGTGCAAGCAGAACGTTATGCAACCTCAAAACTTGAGGCAGCAAAGGAAAGTTTATTAGAAGCCGAACAAAACTTAGAACAAGGGCATATGGGACAAGCACGCTATGCAGCCGTACGAGCAAAAGAGCAAGCGGTTGGCGCACATAATGTTACCATCGCATTAGACAGAGCGGGAGAAATGTGGGAGCGGTTGGTTAATTTAGGCTTACAGCCTGCGTATATCGCTATTATTTTACAAAAGGCAAAAAGCAGTGCTGAAGAAGGTTCAATTGAAGAATCACTGTCATTAGTTGAAATATTTTTTCGTGAAGGACGTGATTATTTAAACCAATTTTACTTAGAACAAGCCCACATTTTATTAGAAACCGTGCGCAATAATCAGTCTCATTTAAATACTAATCAATTAGCAACTTTTCAAGCTGCTGAATTGGCTTATCAAGCAGAACGAGGGGAAGAAGCGATAAACTTAATTAGAAATCTTCATAACCGCCTACAAGCAATTATCCCCTAAGGTCTTGGCATATGCCTAAATTTTGCTTAAGGTATAGCTAATGACCTGCCATCAAATGTTATACAATACGTATAACACACCGAATTAACTTGCTGATTCCAGATGTAGCAACACTATTGATATATTCTTACCGTATTTTTGACGAAGTAAGGCAAAATATAGCAAGTTTTGGGCAGTGTTCAGAATAGACTCACCCCTGCATGAGCCTGTGGTGAGAATAACTAGTAACATGTCAGCTCCTACTCCTACTGAGAAATGTCGTGGTTTCAAAGTTATCATTCCAACTACGGTTTTTACTCCTGTTACTCGGATGCCATTTTTCTGCTGCGACATTCGCAAATCCGCCTGTTGCCGCAGAATATCAAGTAAAAGCCGCTTTTTTATATAATTTTGCTAATTTTGTGACATGGCCTAGTTCAGCATTTACAAGCAATCAACAGGCCTTTCGAATCTGTATTTTCGGTTTAGACCCTTTTGAATTAATCCTTGATAACGTCTTAGAAAATCAAAATGCAAAAGGTAGAAAAATTATTGCGGTTCGCTTATCTGATATAAATGACTTATCTAACTGTCATATTGTATTTATTAGTCAATCTGCACAATACCAATTAAAAAATTTACTCAATAGATTAAGTTCATACGCTGTTTTAACGGTGAGTGATATTCCTAATTTTGCTTTAGAAGGTGGCATGATAGAACTATTTACCGTTGATAATAAAATCCGATTAGCCATTAATCCCAATAAATTAGAGCAAGTAGGCATAAAAGCGGATGCTAATTTATTGAGACTGTCTAAAATCGTTCGTCCTGTACAGGATTAGAGCATGAGAGCATTTGCTAACTTCTCCATCCGTTATAAATTAATATTTATCACGATGTTAACAAACATCGTCGCCTTACTCGTTGCCTCAACATTCTTTGCCGTAAACGAAGTGAATTCTTTACGAGCAGCAATGATTCGTGATTACACCGTTTTAGCCAAAGTATTAGGCGCAAATAGCACCGCGCCCTTAACCTTTCTTGCACCAGAAGCAGCAAAAGAATCGCTTGCCTCTCTTAGCTTTGAACCCAATGTCACCGCAGCCGTTATTTATGATGAACAAGGCTCTGTATTTGCAGTATATCAACGTGATGAATCTATTTCATTTACGCCACCACCACGCGAAGACCCACACTATCGATTTCAATCAGATCATTTAGATATTTTTGAACAAATTATTTTTAAAAATAAACCGATTGGTTCTGTGTATATTCAATCTGATTTAGGGCGAATTAATAGTTTACTGAGCGAATATGTATTTATTATTCTAGCTATTTTACTAGTTTGCATTGCGCTTGCGTTTGGGGTTTCCATGTTTTTACAACCACTGATTTCCCGCCCTATATTACACCTCGTGGAAACTGCGCGACTGATTGGAAAACAAGGAGATTATGGAATTAGAGCGCGTTCTTATGGCAATGATGAATTAGGATTACTGGTTAAAGGTTTTAATAACATGTTGTCGCAAATTCAAAAACGCGACCAAATGCTGGCAAAACACCGTGAACATTTAGAAGAACAAGTATCGTTACGCACGGCTGAACTATCCTTCACAAATCAAGCCTTAGAAAAAACCATACAAGATTTGCAGGAAGCCAAAGAAGCCGCAGAAGCCGCAAGCCAAACAAAAAGCGAATTTTTAGCCAATATGAGCCACGAAATTCGTACCCCAATGAACGCCGTGATTGGTATGGCTGGATTGTTGCGCGAAACCCATTTAAACCAACAACAACGTGATTTTGTAGAAACCATACGGACAAGTAGCGATACATTATTATGCTTAATTAATGATATTCTTGATTTTTCTAAAATCGATGCAGGAAAATTAGAGTTAGAAGAAAATTTATTTGATTTACGGGAATGTGTCGAGTCTGCATTAGATTTAGTCGCACCACGAGCAGCAGAAAAGAATTTAGAATTAACTGCGTTCTTTGATCATGAAATGCAACGTGTTCCTGAATATTTATGTGGCGACGTTACACGATTACGACAGATTTTAGTGAATTTATTGACAAACGCCGTGAAATTCACAGAAAAAGGGGAAGTCGTTGTGATGATTTCCGCACAACCCCTATTAGAAGAAAAACAAATCGAATTATATTTTGCCGTGAAAGATACAGGCATTGGTATTCCACCAGATAGAATTAACCGGCTTTTTCAATCATTTAGTCAAGTTGATGCCTCCATGACCCGTAAATATGGTGGCTCTGGGTTAGGATTAGCAATTTCTAAACACTTATGCGAATTGATGAAAGGGCGGATTTGGATAGACAGCGAATTAGGCAAAGGCTCAACATTTCACTTTACCATTACAGCACAAGTCGGAGAAAATCCAAATATACAAAATGTTAGCGACGTTTCCGTTGAGTTAGAAGGTAAACGCTTGCTGATTATTGACGACAATGCCACGAATTTGCGGATTTTAAAACTGCAAGCACAACAATGGGGAATGGTGGTTGAAGAGGCTTTTTCAGGCAAAGAAGCACTTGCACGTTTAGCACAACCTACAAAATTTGACTTATTAATCCTAGATATGCAAATGCCTGAAATGGATGGTATTACACTGGCGTACGAAATCCGTAAATTATACAGCATAGAAACGTTACCCATTATTATGTTGACCTCTTTAGGGCGACACCATGCAGATATTAGCCCACATCTATTCTCTGCCTATTTAACCAAACCTGTTAAAGCAAAACATTTACTAACTGTTGTAAAATCAATCTTTAATCCTAAAGCCGTCAGTGCCGATGAAGTCAATCACATCACAGTCACTGATCAAAATATGGCGAAAAAACATCCATTACGGATTTTATTGGCAGAGGATAATTTAACAAATCAAAAAGTTGCAATACACCTCTTACATCGTTTAGGGTATTCAGCAGATATTGCCAGCAATGGTAAAGAAGCGGTAGAAGCTGTTGCCAGACAAATGTATGATGTTATTTTAATGGATGTACAGATGCCAGAAATGGACGGATTTGAGGCAACACAACAGATTCGTGAACGTTGGCAGTATTTTACAACCCATAATCCTTACATTATTGCAATGACCGCCCATGCTTTGCAGGGATATCGGGAAAAATGTTTAGCTGCAGGCATGGATGATTACATTACAAAACCTGTGCGCCGTGAGGAATTAATGACTGCTTTGTGGCATTGCCCATCACGATTGAAAAAAATAGAAAGTGGATTGACAGGTAAGCCACAAACTGAAACATTACCAACCGTTACTACGGTAGTGGCACAACCAGAACAAGCACTACCACATGTAGATATTCAAAATACGATAACGACATCAACAATAATGACTGATAATACTCAATTAATCGTGCTGACAGAGCAATTGCAGGCAGCGTTATCTGCTTTAATCGGTGATGATGAACCTGAATTAGCGCAGGAACTCATGACGACTTATTTAGAGGGGAGTGAGGGTTTAATTGCACAGTTGATTACCGCAATTGCAAATCCTCACGCTATTGATTTACCACTATTAGCCCAAGTAACGCATAGTTTAAAATCCAGCAGTGCCAGTTTAGGGGCAACAGAGCTTGCCGAACATTGTAAAGAAGTAGAACATCAATCTCGTCAAGGAGATAGCACGGACATCGTTGTAAAAACGCAACGGGTTATTCGTGAATTTGCTTATGTTAAACAAGCCTTAGAAAGATTGTTAGGACTTGAACCCAGCACTTTACCTACATTGTCTGAGGAAAACACAAACGCAGTTGCCAGTTCAACAACGGTAGCAGTCACGGACTTAGAAAGTTTAGAAAATCAAATTCATGAGTCTTTAACCCAATTAGTAGGCGATGAACGTGCGTTACTGTTAGAGTTGGTTGAAACCTATTTACGTGATAGTCAGCTACTTGTTGAAAATATTCAAACTTATCCAGAAAAACAAGATTTAAATATCGTTGAACGTGCAAGTCATAGTTTAAAATCCAGCAGTGCCAGTTTAGGGGCTATCGAGCTTTCTGAATGGTGTCGTCAAATCGAAGCACATGCCCGCCAAGCAGAAACACAAGCTCTTAGCGAAAAAGTGGCAAATCTAGTAGCTGAATATCAACAGGTTAAACTTGTACTAGAACGTTTTTTTTTGCCCATAACTCCTTCTGCTAATGTCAATAACTTACAAACAGTTGATGATGTTGTAAGAGTATCCGAAGAAGTTCCTACAACGGTTGAACAACTGATTAAAAATGTTAAAGAAGCACTATTAACGATTACAGGCGAAGAGGATGCTGTACTATTTAACGAATTTATAAGCAGCTATCTGCAAGAATCAGAACAAGCAATGCAAGCCTTGCAACAAGCTGTCTTGCAACAAGATACTGGGAAAATCATTAAGTTAAATCATACTTTCAAAGTAAATAGTGTCAATATTGGTTTATCACGATTAAGCCTATTAAGTCAGCAATTAGAACAATCTGCTAGAAATTACAAAATTAATAGTTTATCGCAGATATTCTCATTACTAACAGAAGAATATCAACAAGTTAAAAATGCGTTAAATCAAATTAAACACCCTTCTATCACGACAGAATTAAAAAAAAAGTCATTACTAGCGACTGTTAAAGAAGAAAATGAGGGATTTACGATTGTAAATCCCATTCCCGCCAATGTTAAAATTCTCGTAGTTGATGACCAACCCTATGATTCCCTATTAGTTAGTGCTTACTTGCGCGAAGAGGGTTATAACGTTCTAGTCGCCAGCACAGGACAAGAAGCCTTAGAACTGGTTATTAATCAAGTCCCCAATCTTGTTTTATCTGATGTCATGATGCCTGAAATGGACGGCTTTGAAGTCTGTCGTCAGATTAAAGCCCGTCATGAAAGCATTTTAACCCCCGTTGTTTTACTCACTGCGTTAGAAGGACGCACGGAGCGCATTAAAGGGATTCAGGCAGGCGCGGATGAGTTCATTTCTAAACCGATTAACCGTGAAGAATTAATTGCGCGGATTCGCTCCCTATTGCGTTATCAATGTGTTCGCCAACAATTAGAAGAAGCACAAAAGTCTCAATTAAAAAATGTTTTTAAACGCTATGTTTCCCCAAAATTAGTCGATGAAATTTTAGCTACCCCTCAAAAAGCTGAAATTGTCTTAGCCAATCAAAAAAATCGGCTAAATGGGGTCATTATGTTTGCTGATTTACGGGGTTTTACAACCATGTCAGAGTTTTTACAACCTGTTGAAGTGGTTGATTTATTGAATGAGTTTTTTACGATGTTGACAGAAATTGGCTATCAGTATGATGGTACGATTTTCAACATGGCAGGGGATTGTTTACTTATTGGTTTTGGTGTGCCATTTCCCCAAGAGGATGCCGCTTTACGCGCAATTCAAGCCGCAATTGATATGCAATTCGCATTTATCACCTTACGACAGACTTGGCAAACGGAGTATCAAGTAGATGTTGGTTTAGGAATAGGTGTTAATAAGGGAGAAGTGATTGTCGGCAATGTAGGCTCGCCTAACTATATGAATTATACAGTTATTGGAGATACTGTGAATGTTGCCTCACGTTTAGTCAATTTAGCAGAACGTGGAGAAATTATTTTGTCAGCGAGTGTCTATCAAATGATTAAAGAAATATCATTTACCTATCCAATAGACCCACTCGCTCCTGTACAATTAAAAGGTAAATCTTCTTTACAACAAATTTATCGCATTATGTGTCCTTCTGCCTAATAATCGCTATGTTAAAAACAAATCCTTCACAAAATCCAAGCATAAATCTAACTCTCACGCAAAAAACTATATTAAGCATACTTATTTTATGTTTGTTGCTAGTTGTAGGTAGCATTTTTATGTTACAAAAAATTAAGGAGGATTCACAACAAAGCATTTTTCAGTATGTATTACAACAAGAAATTTTATATGACTTAGTTCACAATACACATCTTCGTTTAATTCACTTACAAAAAATAGCCTTATTAACAGGTCCTATTATTCGACAAACGCTTTACCATGAACTTAAGCAAAAACAAGAAAATATCTTAGATAAGCAACAACAATTAAGCAGTTTATTTACATCTTCAAGTGAACAAGCAAAAATATTAGAAGAGGCAATTACGCTGAATGAGCGAGTTATTATTCAATATCGTCAATTCTTAGACACACTACTCACTGATTTACCTTTTGATAATCAACGATTTTTATCAGAAAATATTTTTCCATTAGAAACACAATTACAAGCATTATTAATGCAATTAATGAGTATTGGTAAACAAAATATCGATACTGTTAATCGTCAATATAGCCATGCTCAATGGTTTTTCTGGGTAAGTTATGGGGCTGTCTTTGCTGTATTAGTGCTGTTATTGATTTTAAGTATTTTAATTGGGCGTTATCTGCAAAATTTACAAAAACAGTTTAATTGGGTGACAGAAACAGCCGAAGCCGCTAATCAAGCAAAAACGAATTTTTTAACCAATATTAGCCATGAAATCCGTACTCCTTTAAATGCCGTTGTTGGTGCAACACATTTATTGCATAAAACGACTTTAAGTGAAACCCAATCAGAATTAATAGAAACTATTCAACGGAGTAGTCAAGAATTCCTACAGTTAATCGATAATATTCTCGATTTTTCTAAAATAGACACTGGACAATTAACATTAGAGGAAGAAGTCTTCGAATTACGTCCTGTGGTTGAAAAAACCTTACGTCGAATTGCGCCAAAAGCGTTAACAAAAGGAATTCAATTAACCCTTATGTTAGACCGCAATGTCCCGACGACTGTTGTTGGCGATATGATTCGCTTTCAGCAAGTGTTAAATCATTTGTTAGATAATGCCGTCAAATTTACAGAAAAAGGCGATATTATCCTGACAATTACCCGACATATCATCAGTGCAGAAAAAATTGAATTATTCTGTACGGTCAAAGATACAGGGGTTGGAATTCCTATCGAACAGTTAGACAGTTTATTTAAATCTTTTAGCCAGCTAGATGCGTCCGTCACGCGCCGTTATGGTGGAACTGGTTTAGGTTTAGCAATCTGTCAACAATTATGTCAATTGATGGGTGGGACTATCTGGGTTGAAAGTCAAGTTAATCAAGGCTCTAGCTTCTATTTTACTATTAACTTGGCATTACCGCCGCAAGTGAATCAAGAAATACAGAACATACATATAGAAACACCCCCTCCTTTGCGAATTTTAGTGGTAGAAGACAATGAAACCAGTCGTAGAGTGGCCGCCTTGTTGTTTAACAGTATGGGCTATGAGGTAGATTTAGCTAATGATGGGCAAGAAGCGATAGAAGCCGTTAATCGTCACGTTTATGATATTGTCTTTATGGATATTCAAATGCCTGAAATGGATGGTATTGAAGCAACACGACGCATTCATGAAGCATGGCCAGCAACCCAACGCCCTTATATCGTTGCAATGACTGCGCACGCGCTACGAGGTGATCGCGAAAAATGTTTAGCGGCTGGGATGAATGATTATATTGCGAAACCTGTACGCCCTGTGGATTTATTAGCGGCAATTAATCGCTGGCAAGCCTCTTTCACCACACAACAAAACCAAGTCAATCCATGGATAAAAATCGTCATGACCGATTCTATGGGCAACTGGCTCTAAATTTCCTTTAAAAACCTGCCTTTTTATATCCAATGTCTAGTGAACTAACTGTTTTTCGTGTGCTATTAAAACGTGATTTAATGCTGGCTTATCGGCATCGAGCGGAGTTAATTAACCCACTGTTATTTTTTCTTATCGTTGTCAGTCTATTTCCGCTAGGAGTCTCACCTGACCCGAAAATGTTGCAACAAATTGCACCTGGGGTAATTTGGGTTGCTGCATTACTGGCGGCAATGCTTTCTTTAGATAATTTATTTCGTTCAGATTTTGACGATGGCAGTTTAGAACAAATTGCCTTGTGTGCGCATCCCTTACCGTTGCTCGTTCTTGCGAAAACCTTAGCACATTGGCTAGTGACAGGATTGCCATTACTGTTAGTCTCGCCTTTACTGGGAATATTCATGTTTTTACCAGCAGAAGCGATAAGTATTTTATTATTAACGCTTTTACTCGGCACACCTATTTTAAGCCTTGTCGGGGGCATTGGGGTTGCGCTCACGGTAGGTTTACGGCGTGGCGGATTATTACTGTCATTACTGGTATTACCGTTATTTATTCCTGTACTCATTTTTGCGGCAAGTGCGGTGAATGCGGCTAGCAGTGGTTTACCCGTTGCGGGACAACTTTATTTTTTAGGCGCATTACTCTCATTAGCCCTAACCCTCTCACCATTTGCAACGGCTGCCGCTTTACGGATTAGTTTAAGTTAATGCACGTCATAATGACTTAAATTTATCACGTTACACTGACATGTAAGCCTTAAACAATTCACCTCATGCAAGTTTCACAACGTATCTATGACGATAAATACACCTACTGATGACCCACGTTATCAAGCAATTCGCCGTGTTACATGGGTTGGTGTTGGCTGTAATTTATGCTTAACCCTACTACAACTATTTATTGGTTGGGTGGGACATTCTCAAGCATTGATTGCAGATGGATTGCACACGCTTTCCGATTTACTCAGCGACTTTGTTGTCTTAGTTGCAGCGAAATACAGCGGACAAGCTGCGGATGAAAAACATCCTTATGGACATGCTCGTTTTGAAACATTAGCAACGGTTATCATTGGCATGTTATTAATCCTTGTAGGCATTGGCATTTTTGCAGATGGATTACGCCGTTTACTCAGCCCTCAATTATTATTGCAACCAAATACGCTGACATTAGGAATTGCACTCATCACGATTCTAAGCAAAGAAGGCTTGTATCACTACACTGTTTATATTGCAAAAAAAGTTAATTCTAAAATGTTACTGGCAAATGCTTGGCATCATCGGAGTGATGCAATTTCATCTGTTATTGTTTTCATTGGTATTTTAGGCAGTTTATTTTTTCACCTGAATGCAGCGGATGCACTGGCTGCAATTGGGGTAAGCATCATGATTATGCATATTGGTTGGTTATTGGGATGGGGAGGCATTGAAGAACTGGTCGATACGGGCTTAGAAAAAAGTAAATTAGCACAAATCAAGGCAATGATTAAAACTGTCGATGGTGTACGTACCCTGCATGAATTACGAACACGCCAAATGGGCGCAAATGCATTGATTGATGTCCATGTGCTTGTTAATCCAATGATTAGCGTGTCAGAAGGGCATCAAATTGGGGAAGTCGTGCGTCAAAAATTAATGGATAACATTGCTGAAGTTACGGATGTCACTGTACATATTGATGCAGAAAACGATTTTGTTCGCCATCCCGATATTCATTTACCCCTACGCCAAGAAGTTATTGACCGTTTACAACACTGTTGGCAATCGATTGAATGTTCTAAAGCCATCCAACAAATGACCTTGCATTATTTATCTAACCGCATAAACGTTGATGTATATTTGCCCTTTCATGTCGCAAAAGATATTCAAGACGCGCAACATTTAGCACAACAGTTCGACGACTTAGCTGAAGCTGAACCTTATATCCGCAAAATACGGGTTTATTTTCATTAACTTGTCTGAATCAGGATTAGCAGGATTAAAAAGCGTGATTCACCTGACTTTTGGGTTTGAGGGTTTTAAATCCTGCTAATCCTGTTAATTCTGAAAATCCTGATTCAGACAATGTTTTAATCTTGTCTGGTCAACCCTTTTCGCGTGTTCCGACAGACCTGCTAGGTTTTGAAAACCTAGCAGGTCTTTGTTTTATTTTATAAATATTGCCGAACTCAGGTTTGATAGATTTATAAAAAGGTAATACCTACCTGAAACAATCGTTCTACAGCATCAATCCGTTTTTTGTCCATTAAAAATAAGATGACATGGTCTTCTGCTTCTATAACAGTGTCATGATGTGCCATGATGACTTGTTCACCACGAACAATTGCGCCAATCGTTGTGCCGGGGGGGAGTTTTATTTGGTCTATACGTCTGCCAACGACTTTTGAGGCTTTTGCGTCACCGTGGGCAATGGCTTCAATGGCTTCAGCAGCACCGCGTCGGAGAGAGTGGACAACGACAACATCGCCACGGCGGACATGGGCAAGTAGTGTGCCGATAGTGGCTTGTTGTGGGGAGATTGCAATATCTATTGTGCTACTTTGTACAAGGTCAACATAGGCAGCACGGTTGATAAGTGCCATTACTTTGCGTGCCCCCATGCTTTTGGCGAGCATGGCGGAAAGGATGTTAATTTGGTCGTCATTGGTCACGGCGCAGAAAATGTCGGTTTCGCTGATATTTTCTTGACGGAGTAGGTCTTCATCCGCCGCTTCACCGTGTAGCACTATCGTATTATTCAGGAGTTCGGATATTTCTTCGGTGCGGGTGGCGTTGCGTTCTATGAGCTTGACTTGATAACGGGTTTCTAGGGCGGCTGCCAGTCGTGTGCCGATGTTGCCCCCGCCTGCAATCATGATGCGTTTGCTGGGTCGGTCTAGTTCGCGTAAACAGCCCATAACGCTACGAATGTGTTTGGTTGCGGCTAAGAAAAAAACTTCGTCATCTGCTTCAATGATGGTGTCGCCTTCAGGAAGTATGGCGCGACCCCGTCGGAAAATCGCGGCAATGCGTGCTTCTACATCGGGCATGTAGTCTTCTAATACTCGAATGGCTTGCCCAACTAAAGGACCACCATAGAAGGCTTTAACAGCAACCAGTTGGACTTTACCCGCAGAGAAATCTAGGACTTGGAGCGCGTCAGGGTAATCAATCAGGCGTTGAATGTAATGTGTTACCAGTTGTTCTGGGCTAATGCGTACATCAACGGCTAATGCACCAGGGGCAAATAGGTCTTTGTGTTTGATGTAGTCTGCTTCGCGTACACGGGCAATTTTGGTGGGGGTGTGAAAGAGGGTGTGGGCGATTTGACAGGCTATCATGTTGGTTTCATCGCTATTGGTAACAGCAATGAGCATGTCGGCATCTTCTGCACCTGCTTTGAGTAGAACGCTGGGGTGGGCGGCGTGTCCGTGTACGGTGCGTAGGTCTAAATGGTCTTGTAGGTTTTGCAAAAGGCTTGCGTTTTGGTCAACAACGGTAATGTCATTGGCTTCGACAGATAGGTTGTTCGCCAGTGAAGTGCCGACTTGTCCTGCCCCAAGAATAATGATTTTCATAGTTTTTGTTTTGTGGCAATGGGGTTATTTAGTATTGTTTATTTTTTAGTTTGTTTGGGGTCTATGTCTAGCGCGCGGAGTTTACGATACAGGTGGGTTCTTTCTAGTCCAACGCGGCTAGCAACTTTGCTGACATTGCCACCGACTTCTTGGAGTTGGTGTTCTAGGTAAGCCCGTTCGAATTGTTCACGCGCTTCACGCAGGGGGAGGTCGTACATGGATTGGTTGTTATTACTGCTGTTGTTGTTTTGACGTTGGTGACTGCTGAGAATAGGTTCTACTTCGTTGAGTTCGATAGTCATGCCATTGCCAAGAATCAGCAGGCGTTGCACGAGGTTTTTTAATTCGCGGACGTTACCCGGCCAATTGTAGTGGCGTAGGCGATTTTGGGCAGCGACGGTAAAGCGACGATAGGGTAGATTTTCTTGATTGACAAATAGATTGGTGTAGAAATCTAGGAGTTGGGGAACATCTTCGTAGTGGTCGCGTAATGGCGGAATGCGTAAAGGGACGATATTTAGGTAGTAGTAAAGGTCTTCGCGTAGGTGTCCGTTGTTGATGGCTTCGTCAAGGTCGTAGTCAGTCGCGGCAATCACACGGACATCAATTGGTACTGGTTCTGCGCCACCGTTGCGGAAAAAGAATTGACTTTCTAGGCAGTTGAGTAGGCGAGCTTGTACCGCAACATCTAGGTCGACAACATCTTTAATAAAGAGTGTACCACCGTTGGCTTGTTCTAGGCGGGAGGGGGTGCTGCTGTTTTGGTTGCCGAATAGTTCTAAGGCTTGGTTTTCTGGGTGCATTCCTGCAACGCGAACATTGACAAAGGGGGCTGATTGTCGTCGGCTGTTTTGGTGAATATAGCGGGCAAAGAGGGTGCGACCGCTACCTGGTTCGCCTGTGATAAGGACGGCGGTATCATGTTGATTAATCCGTTTTACTTGTTCTCGTAACGCGCTCATGATTTCGCTATTGCCGATTGGCTCTGAGACGGTGAGGGCGTGTTTACGCAGTCCGTAGTTTTCACGGCGGAGAATTGCCATTTCTAAGGCGCGTTTCATGGTAATGAGGAGCTTAGAGATGGAAACGGGTTTTTCTATGTAGTCATATGCGCCGAGTCGGGTGGCTTCGACGGCAGTTTCTACTGAGCCATGTCCTGACATCATGATGACGGGGGTGTCCATCAGTCCGCTGTCATGCCATTCTTTGAGAAGGCTTACGCCATCTGTGTCGGGCATCCAGATGTCTAATAGGATTAAGTCGGGTTGAATTTCGCGCCGTAGTTGGCGGGCAGTGTCTGCATTTTCGGCAACACTCACTAGAAAGCCTTCATCCTCAAGGATTTCTTTCATAAGGTTGCGAATATCGGGTTCGTCGTCAACAACAAGAATGTGTGCGGTTGTATTCATAAGGATTCTACGTGGGATGTAGCAGTTGTTTCTGAACGGCTGAGATTTATAATCGGGAGGCGTATGATGACACAAGCCCCTTGTGTGTTTTCAATCCAAACCATGCCGTTATGTTCATCAATGATTTTTTTCACAATCGCGAGTCCTAAGCCTGTTCCTTTGGGCTTAGTGCTGACATAAGGTTCAAATATTTGGTCTAATAGTTGTGCGGGTACACCAGGCCCTTCATCTTGTATGCGTAATTCTACACAGTTTAGCTGTGGGTCTGATAAGTAACGGGTTTGTACTAACACTTGTGCATCTACAGGACTGGCTTCAATGGCGTTTTTTATCAGGTTGTGTAAAACCTGTCGTAGTCGTCCTCTATCTGCTTCAATAATGGGTAGGTCTTCATCTAATAAAAAGGTTAAATGGATTTTTTCACTTTGGTAAAGGTCTAAGACTTCTTGTATCAGATTATTTAAGTTAATCCGTTGCCATTTCATTTGTGGCGTGCGGGCATAGTCTGAAAATGCATTAACCATTTCTTTCATCGCTTCGACTTGCTGGATGATAGTGTGGGTCATGCGGTCTAAGGTTTCTAGTTGTTTATCAGGTTTATCTTCGCGTAGATATTTTTGTCGTAATCGTTCTGCGGAGAGTTGAATGGGGGTTAATGGGTTTTTAATTTCATGGGCTAGACGACGTGCAACTTCGCTCCAAGCCGCTTCGCGTTGAGCTTGAAGTAAATTAGTAATATCGTCAAAGAGTAGAACATAACCTCCTTCTAAGGGCAGATTTTCGTAGGCTGGTTTTAAGCGTGTACCACGGCACATGAGAATTTTACGCCCGCCCGTTCCGAAAAAAGTCATTTCTTCACGCCAATCAGAGACATCTTTATCATTCTGATATTTTTGAACTAAGATGTAGATTGCTTGTAGCGGTGGGTTAGCTTCTTGGAGTTCCCATAAAGATTGCCCTAATAATTCAGTCAGTGGAATACCAAGAATATGTTCAGCTGCCGCGTTTGTTGTTCGCAAATGTAATTGATTGTCTAGGGATATAACGCCAGATGATAATCGCCCGAGTACGGTTTCTAAGTAAATTTTTTGTACATCGGTGGTTTCTTGACTCCGTTTTACTGCCTCTTGTGCTAAGGCAATGCGTCGTGTCATATCGTTAAAGGATTGCACCAGAAATCCTAATTCGTTGAGTTGATTAACGGGCAGTTGTTTATCGTAATTACCCCGTGCAACCGCTTGTGTGCCTTCCGCTAAATCGATTAAGGGGGTCACAAAACGTCGTGCAATAAAGTAGGACACCCAAATTGCACCAAAGATGGTGATTAAGAGGAGTAAGGATAAAACAAGGGTAAAGCTAATTTTTAACGGGTCGTGTAAATAGGCGCGTTCTTGATAGTCTGCATAAGTCGCTTGTACGGTGCTAGCTAACTCTTTGATATTCTGTGCAACAGGGAATAAGGTTTGTAATAACAAGACTTCATTGCCTTGCATAATTTTTACAATTACTCGAATTGTCCAACCTTGTGATGAGGTTGGTTCAAGACCGATGTAGCTTTGCGCTTGTTTTAGATAGAGTAATAAGCTGTCATTGGGTTGTTGCGTTGGCAATAATTGCCCTGTATCAGCCACATTAGAAGCGATTAAACGCCCATTTGTGGTTAATAACATAATTTCTGAAGCCCCACTGCGGGCGCGTAATTCATCTAAAGCGAGTGGGATTGCTTGGGTTTCATCGGATAAACTGAGGGCTTCTGCAATGGCTTCTGTTTGACGTAATGCTTCCCGACGACGGGCATCAATGGCGGCTTGGCTTAAATTTAATGAATTTGACAGTGCTTGTTCAATACTAACATTAAACCAGCTATCTAAACGTTGATTAATAAATTGTAAAGCGAAGTAGTAAACAATAGAAACAGGTGTTACTGAGAGAAAAACCAATAAGATAAATAAACGAACAGTTAGGCGTGCGCCTGTGCGTTGCTTACGAACTTGACGGATTAATTGCCCCACATTTAAAAGAGTTAAAGCAATCAGCGCAACAATTGCAATAATATTACCGACTAATAATAACGTATAAAGACGGTCAAAGCGGGTTGAACTTTGTAGCGCGTCGGAGGTCATCAGCATTGATAATAACAAGGCAGATAACAAAATAACGGCAGTTCCAATATTTATCCATGTTTTTAAAGTTATGGCGTTAAATCGCATATAAACCACTCACTATCAAGTAGCCATCCCGAAGAAAAATAGGCAATCGGACGTAAAGGGGCGGGTAAGGCTTCAATGTCTAAGCGAAGTTGTAAATAAACTTGATAATGGTTTTCTTCTTGTATCAGGGTTTTATCTAACAAGGGAAAATCTTTTAAATTTCCTAATGAGCTTAACGCTGCATTTAAGGTTAAAAAAGTTTCTTGAATGCCTGTATTTAAATACAACACAACATACTGCTGATTCAGTGGATAGTAACGCAGTTGGTAACGTTGACGTAAACTTGCAATTTGATTGTCCCACCAAAAAGAGCGCACCCGTCGCACATCTATCGCTAATTCTAACGTAATCGCTACGCCACTATTTAACGCTTCAATCACTTCTGGCGTTAATTTATTATTTAATTGTGCATTTAGATGATAAACGTCATTTTTTAAAAAAGTATTTGCGTGCTTAATGAAAAATTCTGCATGTGCTGAAACGCTGAATAGTACGCAAGCGGCACTTAATAACCATAACATTTGTCGTATAAAAGCAAGATAATAGGATTTAGATAATCCCCAAATGCTACATTTAGGTACGCATAACTGAAATATCTTGTTTAACAAGGCAGGCATAATAAAAACCATCAAAATTAAATTCGCCCGATAAAATCTGTCGACCCACAGGCAAAGCATGTCCCCATTCAGCCTTTAGCGGAACGGCAAGTGCGTCAGGATGAGACTGCAAAAAATGTTGCAATTGTAAATGATTTTCCTGAGAAAAAACTGAACAAGTTGCATACAATAATTTCCCATTTGGTTTTAATAAAGACCAAATAACCGTTAATAAACGCGCCTGTTGTGCCAGTAATGCCGAAATGTCGTTAGCCTGACGTAAATGTTTAATATCTGGATGGCGACGAATCACCCCACTGGCAGAACAAGGAACATCAAGCAATATACGGTCAAATAATTGCCCATCCCACCATGTCGCAGGCTCACCCGCATCAGCACATAGCACTGTTGCGACTAACTCTAAACGCTGTAACCCTTGACGCATTGTGTCAACACGCGCCATTTGATTATCGATAGCAACCAACTCACACGGGTTGCTACACTCCAACAAATGTGCCGTTTTTCCACCCGGTGCTGCACATGCGTCTAAAACTCGCATCCCTGTCTGTACATCGAGTAAGGGGGCTGCTAATTGTGCCGCTCCATCTTGTACCGAAATCCATCCTTGCTGAAAATAAGGCAGTTGCTGTACATCCAGCGCATTTTCTAAAAAAATGCCTGTTTGTGTGAAGGGAACGGGGGTTGCTTGAATACCGTGTGTTTGTAATAACGCTAAATAATCAGCACGCTGGGTTTTACGTTCGTTAACCCGTAAAGTGAGTGGTGGATGTTGATTATTTGCCTGTGCGATGGCTTGCCAATTGTCTGCCCAGTCTTGCTGAAATTTCTCTAACCACCATGCAGGATGTGCAAAACGACTCACAGGTGCTTGTTCTACAATTTCTAATAATGCCGTTTGTTGGCGCAAACAAGCCCGTAATACCGCATTAACTAGCCCTGTTGCCCATGCTTTATGGACAAAACGGGTTAACTCAACACTTGCTGTTGTTGCCGCGTGAGCAGGAACACGCATGAACAATAATTGATATAAACCAATGAATAAAATAATTTCTATATCAATATCTTTTTCTTTTAAGCCTTTGCTTAATAATTGCTGCAAAATACATTGTAACTGTGGTAAATAACGCATGACCCCATAGCAAATCGCTTGTGCTAATCCACGTTCGCGTCCATCCATAAGATGGGGCAAGTGCTTATCTAAACTCTCAGAAAGTGAATGACGTTGATGAATAACAGCAAGTAAAACTGTTAATGCAACTTGACGAGCCTGTACAGGTTTAGATTTAGACATAAGGTGTTATAAGCGTGTGTTCCGCAGAATAAAAAAAGGTAGCTATTTTATAGTAATTTTTGTAAAAAATGCGGGTTTATTCTCCCCTCATAAAAAAGTCATGTAAAACCAATAAGTTTATATTACGCTAGAAATGTTTTTTAATAAAAATTTATTTATTTTTTAAAAAGATAATTCATCTTTGCCACTACAAATAAATAGGCATGAAACCTATTGTCATAACAATTTTATTCATCTAAGCGAATTGTGCTGTATTTGGACACACTTAAAATATTGTTATGATTACCTGCCCCAAGGTTCATTGGCGGGAAAAACACTTCTTTTGTATTAACGCTTCTTTATCTCACCTTTACTTTATGACTGCTTACAGACCATGATTCAGTTATCATCAGAAGAAATCGCCCGCGTTCTCCAAGGACAACTTATCGGTGCGAATGTCACAATTACAGGATGTTATACCGATACCCGTAACCCTTTAACAGGAGGGCTTTATCTCGCTTTAAAGGGACAACAATTTGATGGACATGATTTTTTACCACAAATTCAGTCGCAAGGCGGAGTTGCTGCATTAGTAGAACAAGTCAATACGGGCATAGATTTACCCCAAATTCGTGTGACTCATACATGGCAAGCAGCAGGGCAACTTGCACGTTATTGGCGAGAACAGTTTAATCAACCTGTCATCGCAATAACTGGCAGTAACGGCAAAACCACCGTTAAAGAAATGACCCGCCAAATTTTGGCGCGACGGGGAAACGTATTAGCAACACAAGGGAATCTAAACAATGAAATTGGATTACCGCTTACCCTATTTACCTTAAACGATAAACACGATTTTATCGTGTTAGAAATGGGTGCGAGTAAACGCGGCGATATCGCCTATTTATGTGAATTAGCAAAACCCACGATTGCCGCTGTTACCCTCTGTGCACCTGCCCATTTAGATGGCTTTAAAAGTGTAGAAGGGGTTGCACGGACAAAAGGCGAAATTTTCGAACACCTGCCCAATAACGGCATAGCCATTATTAACCACGACGATTTTTATAGCGGTTTATGGCAAGAACTGGCAGGTCAGCGTAAAATAATCACCTTCGGTTTACAAAAATCTGCAACTATTACCGCTCAAGAACTCACACTCGCGGTTGACCATGCTCAATTTACCCTCATTACCCCACTCGGTGACGTTCCCATTTTTCTACCCCTTGCAGGACAACACAATGTCATGAATGCACTTGCCGCCAGTGCCTGTGCTTTAGCAAGTGGTTGTGCACTATCACATATCCAACAAGGCTTAAATAATATGTCCGCTGTCAAAGGGCGTTTACAACGCTATCAAGGGCAGAAAGGATGCACAGTGATTGATGACACGTATAATGCAAACCCACAATCTTTTAAGGCAGCATTAGCCGTATTAAGTCAATACGCTCAACCTCGTTGGCTAGTCATGGGTGACATGAAAGAATTAGGGACACAAAGCGCGACTTTTCACCAACAACTGGGGGAATTAGCAAAAGAATTAGGCATAGAACGCTTATGGGCGGTAGGAGACATGAGCCGTTTTGCCGTTCAAGCATTTGGGCAAGGCGCGAGTCACTGGGATAATCAGACCGCAATGATTCAGGCATTGTCAACCGAAGTTAGCGCGAATATAACCTTATTAATCAAGGGTTCACGCAGTATGCAAATGGAAAAAGTTGTCCAAGCACTCACACAAGGAGAATAACCAAACTATGCTGCTCTGGATTAGCGAGATACTCGCACATTATTACAGTCCTTTTAACGTGTTTCAGTATCTCACCTTACGCGCCATTTTAAGCGCGTTAACGGCTTTATTGGTCGCGTTACTCGTTGGCCCTAACATGATTCAACACTTAACCCGTTATCAAATTGGGCAAAGTGTCCGCGATGATGGTCCCAAATCACATTTTAGTAAATCAGGCACACCGACAATGGGTGGCGTTTTGATTCTCGTCGCAATTGCTTCTAGTACACTATTATGGGCAGATTTAACTAACCGATTTACATGGATAGTTTTAATCGTAACGCTGTTATTCGGCTGTATTGGTTGGATTGATGACTACCGTAAAGTCATTAAAAAGAATTCTAAAGGATTGAGTGCAAAAGAAAAATATCTAATGCAATCGGTGGTCGGTTTTTGTGCAGCCATTGTTATTTTTTTAACCGCACATACGCCTGCTGAAACAACTTTATTTGTCCCTTTTTTCAAAGACTTCACCATTCCACTATCTGCAATCAGTTTTGTTTTACTGACTTATTTTGTCATTGTGGGCACTAGCAATGCGGTTAATTTAACCGATGGTTTGGATGGTTTAGCCATTATGCCGACGGTGCTTGTTGTTGGTGCGCTTGGAATTTTTGCCTATGTGACAGGACATTTTAAATTTGCGACATATCTCGGTATTCCCTACATTGCAGGCGTGGGCGAAGTGGTTGTTTTCTGTGGGGCAATGGTTGGTGCAGGCTTAGGATTTTTATGGTTTAATGCCTATCCTGCACAAGTTTTTATGGGCGATGTGGGTGCACTTGCGTTAGGCGCAGCGTTAGGCGTGATTGCGGTTGTTGTGCGTCAAGAATTAGTCCTCTTTATCATGGGCGGTGTTTTTGTTGTCGAGACCATTTCCGTGATTCTACAAGTCGCCTCCTATAAATTAACAGGGCGGCGTATTTTCCGCATGGCACCGTTACATCATCATTTTGAATTAAAAGGCTGGCCAGAACCGCGTGTTATTGTGCGTTTTTGGATTATTACCGTTGTTTTAGTCTTAATTGGTTTAGCAACGTTAAAAATTCGTTAAATAACTTGAGTTCGGCGAGTTTTATAAAACAAAACAGCGACCTGCTAGGTTTTTAAAACTTAGCAGGTCTTTTTTTGTCTGAATCAGAATTCACAGAATTTTCAGAATTAGCAGAATTAAAAACAATTAAAAACATAATTTTTTATTCTTTTAATTTTCTTGTCTTTTTAATTCTGAAAATTCTGATTCAGACAATCTTTTAATCCTGATTCAGACAAGCTGTTGTCTTTTTAAAAGAAACTCGCCGAACTCAGGTTATATAACACCATCCCGATAATGCTGTCTATGTTTCTTCTTCAGTACATAAATCCGTAGATTGTAAATAAGGCTTAATTAATGTGAGGATTTCCTCATCTTCAAAGTCTTTCGCCGCGCGTTTAATTTGCTCCATAAAATGTTTTAAATGCGGGTTTTGAACTATCAATAGATTTGCGTAGTCAATAATCCCCTGAATATCCCCTTGTCGTACAAGCTCATGTAAATTGTTAGCATCTATTGCCGATAAATCTATCGTCATCGTTGTATCTATACCTGCCTGATTATCTTCGGCGTCAAGGGTTGCTGCTATTGGTGTAGCTTCATCTGCACAGGCACGTTCATAAATCCATATTAGATTTAAATGTTGTTGTAAACAGTTAAATAAATCATCTGCCTTAATTGGTTTTGGTAAGAACGCATTACAACCATGTTCTAAACTCGCTTGTTGTTCATGTTCAAACACGCTGGCAGATACTGCAATGATGGGTAATCGATGCAGATGCAGATGGTTACGCACTTGACGCGCAAATTCAAAGCCATCCATCACAGGCATCACTAAATCTGTCAATACAATATCAGGCATTTGCAACGCTAATTGTTCTAGCCCCTCTCGACCATTGCACCCTTCTAAAACAATAAAACCGAGCGATGTTAATAAAGTCCGTAAAACGGAACGATTTTCTTCTCTATCGTCTATCACTAATATCTTACGGGCAATGCCTTCATAGCCGACAATCATTGGTTGGATAATTTCTTTAGGTTTCACTAGCTCACTTGTGGGTAATACAAGGGTAACGGTAAATGCACTGCCTTTACCAAAGGTGCTTTCAACCTCTAAAGTCCCGCCCATCATTTCTACAAGACGTTTAGTAATGGATAAGCCTAAACCTGTTCCTTCCGCTTTATTCGCAATATCTCCAACTTGATGGAAAGGTAAAAAGATTTTTTCTAACGAATCGTTATCAATCCCTGTGCCTGTATCTTCAATACGAAATAGCATTTTTTTCGTATCAAGGTTATAGCTCACTTTAAGCGTAACCCCCCCATAACGGGTAAATTTCACCGCATTGCCCAATAAATTAATGATAATTTGGCGCAAGCGTTTTTCATCGCCACGAATGCCCTGCGGTAAAGGGGTTAAGGGTTCATACACAAAGCTAATGCCTTTTTGATGCGCACGAACTTCAAATAATTCCACAATATCACTGATAAAGCTCGGTAAATGAAAATCAACTAAATACAACTCAACGCGATCCGCTTCAATCTTTGATAAGTCTAAAATATCATTGATTAACGTGAGTAGATATTCACCGCTCCGTTGGATAATCCGAATACCTTCTATTTGGTCATCCATCAAACGGCGGTCACGCCCTAAAATTTGGGCATAGCCTAAAATTCCATTTAACGGGGTACGCAATTCATGGCTCATATTGGCTAAGAAAGTGCTTTTTGCCCGATTTGCCAATTCTGCCGCTTCTTTTGCTTCGCTTAACTGAATTTCAGCTAATTTCCGTTCAGTAATATCCTCAGCCATACCAAGCAAACCAAATACTTGATTATTTGCATCATGCAAGGGAATATGATTGATATCGAAATATCCCAATACGCCTGATGGAATTTGGCGGTAGGTATCGACATACTTCAAAATCCTATCATTATCCATTGCTTCTTGTTCTCGCAAAATAAGCTGATGTGCTTGATCGCGCCATGGCATTGTTGAATCATCCAAGCCAATTAAATCTGTTGCAGATTGAAAGCCTGCTTTTTCGGCAAAATGTTGATTGCAACCTAAATAGTGTCCTGACTTATCTTTCCAATATAAATACTGGGGAATATTGTCAATAACAACTTTTAAAAATTCCTGTTGCTCACGCAATTTTTCTTCAGCCTGCTTTTGTGCTGTTAAATCAACGTGTGTTCCAATAAATCGATACGCGCTACCTGTTTCATCCCATAAAGCAATGCCGCGCGTTAAAACCCAAATATAATGCCCATCTTTATGACGTAAGCGGATTGTTGCTTCATAAGTAGGAATTTTTTTCGCAAGATAATCCGCCACTTTTTGCATAATTTCATCCAAATCATCTGGATGTATTAAGCGTTGAAACTCACTCATGGTATTGCCAATTTCGTCTTCACCATGACCTAACATCGCTTTCCAACGAGGCGAATAAAATACTGCTCCTGTATGCAAATCCAAATCCCATAAACCGTCGCTTGTGCCTTTCATCGCAAGGTTAAAACGCTCTTGACTGACTTTTAAGTCAGCATTGACTTGAGCAATTCGATCCAGCATGTGATTAATACCTTGCTGAATAACGCCAAATTCATCGTTATCTACTTTTTCAATGCGAGCCGTTAAATCCCCACGTTCCACGCTATCAAGACTCTTGAGCGTATTCTGCAATTTTTGGCTAATACGGCGAGAAAAGACGTAAGAAATAAACAACATCAGAAAGAGTGTTACAATAATCGTGATAAAAGTTACTTTTAGATAATAATCACGCTCAACAAACAAAACATGTTCAGGAATAGAAAGCATTACTATCCATTGCCATTCAGGGACGATAGTAAAGAAAGTATAAAATGTATAACTGGGTATATAGTTAACAGTATGCTGAATAACTCCCTGTTTCTCTTTGAGAATCGTATTATAATCTGCTTCATTTAAGATTAATCTACCATCACCTAAAATTGGTTTTTTAGTAGATACATCATAAATCGTTAATTTACCCTGATTATCCTTATAATGTTTTGCAAGCTCATCTAATAAATGTTCTTTTGAAGAGGTTACGTAAAAATCTAATTCACTAACCCCCGCCTCTTTTAAAACTTTATGTGCATCTTGCACTTTGTTATAGATGGAATCCATTTCTTTAAAAAATAGTGCTTTACTCATGGAGTAAGTCACTGTATTAATTGTTAGGTAGCCTGCTAAAAATAAAGGCGTACCAAAACCCAATAGGAGTAAAAATGCAAACAAAATAATTTTTGATTGCGTATGCAGTGCATTTTTACAAAAATTGGAAAAAAATATATTTCTCATAAAAAATCCTGTAAAAACCAAATAGATGATAATGTTCTATTTGATAATAGTTGCCATCTTTAATAAAGCTGGCGCAAATGCAATGCGTAATTGATTCCCTAACTTCAGGTTAATGTACAATTTTCCTTTTGCATTATGCATAATAGGAATATCACTCGGATTCTTACCTTTTAAAATGTCTAAGGCAGTTTGTGTTGCCCATTGTCCTTGTTCTTCTGGTGATTTAGCAAAAGTAATCAACGTGTGTTCAGAATGCCAAGGTAAATCTGTGCCCGTTGGAATTTTTTGATTTTCCAAAACAAATTTTAAAATATCATCCTTGTTTATCCCTTCAAGATTGCTGAAATTTCCAAAAATAACCATATCAACTTCATCTTGTAGCCGTCTAAAATATGCTTTCCATTCATCAACACTACTGACGATGTACACTTTGTCATAATTGATATTAAACAATTTTTTTGCATACTCGATATTTTTAGGGGAGTTATTAATCCCTGCTAAATAACCAATTTTGCTGCCACGTGCGTATTTGCTAATATGCGCAATAATTTCATTAATCAAAGAGATTTCTATCATGCCCGTGGTGTTTTTATACGGTAAGCCGTAAATGCCCGCATCCCAATTAATACCGCAAAAAACAACTGGTAAATCAGCGTCTTTATAATAAGGCTTAATTAAAAACTTAACGGCACTATCATCACAAGCAATTAAGACATCAGGATTAAACTTTGTAATTTCCTCACGTACTCGTAAAGCAATTGCTTGAATCGCGGCATCATCAGGCTCACCGCGCTTTGTATCCATATAAAATGTTTGCAAGATAATCTCAGAACCTTCAGCCTTTAAAACCTGTTGAATACCTTGCATAATGCCATCACTCCATTCATAACCAACATGATAGGAATCGACATAAAACACCTTTTTACCCGTGATACTCACGCCTGTTTCTGCTGCAACGCTCACGCTGACCCAAACGCATAAACAAGCAATCGTAACAATGTTTTTTATTGAAAGAGCTAACATTTATCCTCCTTATAGATATTTTGGTAGTGTTAAACCAGTATAATTTTTCTCGTTAATTCTAACGCTTTTGTCTGAATTAGATTTTATACATTTAAACCCTGACTTGTTTAGCACTACCAAATATTTTATGACTAATGTCGCGTTAAACAGGGTTGCTATTTAATTAGCGTTGCTGTTTTTAATAATGCAGGAGCAAAGGCAATGCGTAATTGATTACCGATTTTTAAATTGATATATAACCTGCCCTTACTATTCCGCGTGATAGGGATCGAGTCGATTTTCTGTCCCTGTAAAATATCCAATGCGGTGTTTGCTACCCATTCCCCTTGTTCTTCTGGCAATTTTGCAAACGCTAGCAAGCTGTAATCCGCTATCCATGGTACTTCCGTACCCGTTGGAATTTTTTGATGCGTTAAAATGAAAGTTAATAACGCCTGTTTATCTAAGCCTTCCACCGCGCTGAAGTTACCTAAAATCAACATGTCAACTTTATCCTGCAACGCTAAAAAGGCCGCTTTCCATTCATCGATATTCTTCGCTAAAACGACTTGTTCATAATTGATATCAAATAGCTTTTTAGCGTATTGTACATTTTTAGGGGAATCTTGAGACTCTGCTAAATATCCAATGCGATTACCTTTCGCATACTGTGCTAAATGTTTAGTCAGTTCATCTAACAATGAAATTTCTAACATACCTGTTGCATTGTGATAAGGTAATTCATAAATACCCGCGTCCCAATTCACCCCACAAAAAAGAACGGGTAAATCAACATCCTTATAATAAGGTTTAACCAAATATTTCACGGCATTATCATCACAGGCAATTAAGACATCTGGATGAAATTGCGTAATTGCATCACGTGCTTTTAACGCCGTTGCTTGTAATGTCGCTTCGTTAGGTTTGCCCCGCTTGCTATCCATATAAAACACTTGCAGTTCAACTTGTGGAGCTTTGTCCTGCAAGACATCTCGAACAGTATGAACGATGCTATCACTCCATTCGTATCCTTCATGATACGAATCGACATAAAAAATCCTCTTCCCTGCGGTGTTTATCGCGTTCTCTGTTGCATGGCTAACATTTAAAAAGCCAAATAAACAAGATATTATTAAAAAATAAGTGCTGACTGCTTTTAACATCGATAACCTCAATAACCTCAATTTTACTCTCCAAATAACAAGAGATTATTTTATTGTTTTACTCTAAATCTGCTGATGTTACTTTCTGATGAAAAAAACACCATATCGCGTATTTGTTCAAAATAAAATACAACAAATCAAAGTAAGTCATTATAAAATAACAATATTTATTAAATAATTATGAATAATACCTCCACACGATAAAGTTTAATAAAATCGCCTTATTTCATAAGAATCATGAGTTCACAAGCGAGTAATTAGCCGTTGATAACGTTCTGAAAATAGACTTTGCATGAAAAGCAAATAAATTTTAAATTGATATTTATCAATTAGTTATTTTATTGCCATATATAAACTTTCATACATTATCTGCATAATAGACAGTATGTGTTTTACATAGTTTTTTACGAAAAAAAGCAAACACTGTACCTAAAATGAGAAGGGATTTATTAAAATTCTAAAAAGCTTTTTTATACAGTTTTGTAATAAAATCCTGTCATTTAACTATATGAAAAATTAAAGAAATACTTAATTAAGATAACTTATTGTTTTGTAAGTATTTTATCTATCTAAATAAACTAGGATTTTTACTTAAAAGGTAATAATTTTATATGGATACCACTGCTGGTTTACGCAAAAGTGATATGAACCCCAATCCTTTTGTTCAGTTTGATTTGTGGTTCAAAGATGCAGAAAAAGCTCATCCTAACAATCCCAATGCCATGACCGTTGTCACTGCGGGTAAAGATGCCGTGCCTTATGCGCGCACGATTTTGCTTAAGGGATTTGATGAGCAAGGCTTTGTCTTTTTTACCAATTATGAAAGCCCTAAAGCGCAACAATTAGAAGATAATCCACGCGCAACATTACTGTTCTATTGGTCTAATTTAGATAGACAAGTCAATATCATGGGAATGGTGGAAAAGGTTTCAGAAGAAGAGTCTGATGCCTATTATCATTCACGCCCCCGCTTAAGTCGCATCGGTGCGTGGGCATCAAAACAAAGCCAAGAGATTCCAAATCGGGAATGGTTAGATAATCGTGTGGATGAATTAAACGCGCTTTATCAAGATAAAGACCCACCGCGTCCCCCACATTGGGGCGGATATCGTGTGAAACCTTATCGGATAGAGTTTTGGCAACAACGCCCAAGCCGTTTGCATGACCGTTTTAAATACTCACAATTGCCAGATACAACTTGGCAAATCGTGCGCCTTTCTCCGTAACTTCTCATTATAGAGCGTGGTTTATATGTCTTTTTCTGTCATTATCCCTGCCCGTTATGCCTCTAGTCGTTTACCTGCGAAAGCATTAGCCGACATTGCAGGACAACCCATGATTTGGCATGTTTATCAAAATGCAAAAAAAAGTGGAGCTAAACGTGTTGTGATTGCGACGGATGACGCACGGATTGCAGAAGTCTGTCGGGCGTTTGGTGCAGAAGTTTATATGACGGCAACCACGCATCAGTCTGGCACTGACCGTGTTGCGGAAGCGGCGCGGTTAATGGGGTTAGCTGTGGATGAAATTCTGGTAAACGTTCAAGGTGATGAACCATTATTACCCGCTCATTTAATCCGTCAGGTGGCAGAAACCTTAGAAAATCAACCACAAGCAGACATGGCGACAGCGTGCGAAGCTATTCAAGATTGGCAAAGCGTGTTTAATCCAAATCATGTAAAAGTTGTCATGGATGCCCAGCATTTTGCCTTGTACTTTAGTCGCGCTCCAATCCCTTTTTGGCGTGATGGCTTTACAGGAACGACAATACCCAATACGCCCTTATCTGAGACAGAGGCTTATTTCCGTCATATTGGAATTTATGCGTATCGCATGGGATATTTACAGCAATATACAACTTTTCCTGTGTGTGCTTTAGAACAAGCAGAGGCATTAGAGCAATTGCGGGTTTTATTCCAAGGTGGAAAAATTGTGGTTACGCAAACGCAGGGATTTATTGGTATAGGAGTAGATACGGTTGATGATTTAGCGAAAGTGCGGGCGTTAATGACAGCGACAGCATTAGTTTAGTGGTGATTAAAGCGCACTGAATATAAGTGCGCAATTAAATATCGTTTTTATAGGTCTGTATTGGCATTTATGGGAGTGGGTCTTCTCCACGAATCCAAATAAATCGCCAAATGGCAACTAATCCCCCAATTGCAACTAAAAGCACTGCAATAAAAGGGATATAGCTTTCTAAAATAGCGGTCATTTTATCGATTAAATTAATCGTTGTTCCTTCTTTAACACTGGTTTCTGCAATATGGTGTAGTAATTCTAAAGGCACGTAATAGATAAAAACTGCCATGAGAAAATAGCCAATCAGGGGAATCAGTGCGTAAATTAAATGATTTCTTTGTTTGATAAAGCGGACACGTCTATCAAACTCGTCTAATGTTGCATCATGTAAATCCCGCTGTTTTGGGTCTTTTAATATATTGTAAGCTTCTGTAATTTCGGCGGCTTTACTTTGTGCGGCGCGTTTAATTTGGTCTGGACTCGCATCGCGGGGAACTTTTAGAATTTGATAGTAATTTTTTATCATGAGCGTGACTAATCAAAATGAATAAAGGTGCTCAGTTTACGCGAGATATATCGAATTAATAAAACGCGCGCCAGACGAATCAGGGTTTTACCCAGCCATAACATGAAAACAAAGCTAAAAATGATGAGGATGGAGGCAAAACCAAGGTAAAAACCAATCAGGAATGGGTGTAATTGATATTTTTGGTAGATAAAGGGAAATAGCCAGCGTAACAGGGTTTGATAGTGCATTACCCAAACACTGAGCCATGTTACGCTACCGAGTAGGTATCCTAAAATTGCAATAAAGTTTTTGCTGAAATCCTGATAGTGTTTTAATTGTTGCAGTAGTTGGTTGACTTCAAAGCTGTGTTTATCTGCATACTTATCTATCAGGCTTAACCATTCTTTGTCGTTAGGATATAAATCTGGCGATGGCACAATGCATAAGACATCGCCATCAAGGTGGATGATAGTACGAAATTGACTTGCATACACTTGCCCTTGCTGACCTGTTTCTTTTAAGTCTGTTTCTATTGTCACCGTGCTATTGGTGGCAAATTCGTGAAAAATATCCAGTAAACGACGGTTATTCATCGGATAACTTTACTGATTAAACCGCTTGCAAATTCTCCAACGGTTTTAACGAGGTTCGACCAGAATTGCACAGCGGTCAGAATGGATTCATTGTGCAATTTTAAAATAGTAGGATTTGGATGTTGCAGGAGATATTCAGAAATTCGGGTTGTAATATCACCTTCTACTTGAATGACAGTTTGTAAAACAATACGTTCTGTTCCAATTTCCCAAATTTTACGGATAAAGCTGAGTTGAGAAGGGCTTATATCTAAATCAGCTAATTCTGCATCTTGCATTCGTTGTCGTTCTAAATCGTTATTCCATATTTTTGTCTTTTCACGAAAATCGGGGTCATTCTTCGCTAGAGCTTTAATTGCATCTAAATCCATGTGTTCACCCGCTTGATGGGCGAGGCTAATAAACATAGAAACAATTTGTTCAGATTGGATTTTTATCCGTGTAAAAATAGTTAAGTTCTCTTTCAACGGTTGAATCAGCTCTATCGGCTTATTTTTTGATAGTGCTAATTCTTGCTCTATGAGTTGTCCCGCCAGTTTTGCGCGTTCACGTAATTCTAAAAAGGACATAATGCCCGCACCATCCCATTGATGGAATTCGGCAACAGGGAGATAACCTAATTCACGCATCGCACGATTATAATCTGCTGCAATTTCCCACAATGCCTCACGCCGTGAATTAGGCAGTTTACACCCTATCATACTGGTGTTGATGATAGTATTGATTTCTAAGGTTAAAACGTTTTGCGCAAGCGTTTTAAAAGAAAATTTATCCGCCATGTAATGAAGTCTCTTCCTAAATCGGCAGATTAACCAACAGCGGCATCGCTATTAGTTGCTGAGTTATTGGATGCGTTTAAACTGGGTGTTTCATTTTGTTGGTGAGCAAGTGTGGCAATGAGGCTCACTAATTCTTTTAATGCACGGATATTACCTTGAATAATATCTTGCCCTTTTAATTCACGCTGACCGTGAAATTGCATCACTTCATTTAAAGGGGCAATCAGAAAATCGTCATGCATTATTGTTGTAATATCGCCGCCTAGCAGGTCAATTTGTGAGACGATAGAACGGGCATGTTCATCTGCCGTAATTCGTCCATCCATGTCTGTATAAGTTCCGACAATCGTGCGAATTTTTAAAGTCACTAAATTATCTAAAGCATCACTGATTGTTTTTAAATCCATTTTCAGCTCCTCTTGGGCAATTAAGTAAAAAGACCAAATGGTATCGTCTTTGGTTTTTTTAAGAAAAACGACCGTTTTTCCTAAAATTGTATTTTATACAAACAGTCATTGAATATATAGTTAAACAACGTCACTATGTAAGATAGAATAGAAAATATTTTATTGCATACCTAGCGAGTTGTGGTAAGAAGTTGTATCATTTTTGCACAATTTATGTCGTAATGTATGCAAGTACTTGCTTAACTGTCGCACATAAAAAAATTGTTGGTCTTTTTTCTTTCTGAGCTTGCTATCCAGCTTTATAAATCATGGGGATATACACTATGTTATTAGAAAATCAAGTGAAAAGTCTCATTGTTGTTTGTGGACTTTCCTTAGCCTTCTTAGGTGGTTGTTCTTCTACCAAAGAAGCAGATGTTCCTCCCTCCGCGCCTAAAACTGAAGTACCTGCCCCTGTGGTTGAAACACCTGCTCCAGCACCAGCACCCGAGCCTATGCCTCCAGTGGTTGAAACACCTGCGCCTGTTGAAGTAACCACTGAAACCCATACCGTTGTGAAGGGTGACACTGTTTATAACATTGCTAAACGTTATGGTCGCACCGTTACCGAAATTGCGCGTTGGAATAGTATCAAATCACCTTATACCATCAAAATTGGTCAAGTGTTGAAAGTTGCTCCCTAATTTATAAAGTCAGGGATACGACATTAATAAAATAAAGGTCGATGCTTACAAGGCATCGACCTTTTATTTTTTCTACCCCTTCTGTTTTACCCTGATTATCTGTTATGAATCCGTTTCATATTTGATGTATTTAAAGCGGGGGTCATCAGGTGTTCCTTCTAAAATGCCATCTGTTGGTCGCCACAATACGACAGATTCTATTTGTTTTGCCAGTAAAAAGTCTTTATCTGTAATGCCTTTGGCTGAATGTGTCATCAATTTTACAATAACAAATGCATAAGACACGGTTAAATCAGGATGATGCCATGCGACCTCTGCCAGATGTCCAATGGTATTAACCAGCATTAAAGTCCCTTTCCAACCACTGGTTTTATACTTACGACGTATCCATCCTTCTTCGTAATACCAATGAGGCAATTCTGCGGCTAGTTTTTGCCCGATTTCTTCAGGACTATAAACAGACAACGCTTCTTTCATCGCGATACCTCCCACTTTGTGAATAAATTACAATTGTTTAATTTTTATATCGCCTGAATTTAAAAAAACAAGCGGGAGAAAATGACAATTATTAAAAAGTTTCTCTTAAAATAAAGACAGGGTAGTCACAAATAACATTCATGTTAAACATTGTTATAAAACTTACTAAAAACTGTTTAAAAAGAATGTAATAGTATGAATATAAAAATATTTTGGGGAGACTGGTATGAGTATAAAATATAAGCTGTCATTGGCTTTTTTAGTGATAGCCTTTGTAACAGCAAGTTCAACAACCTTATTTTCTATTTTGTATTTTTCGCGGATTTTAACGACGGAAGCGCAAAATTCCGTCGATTATTTAGCAGAAAGTGTTGCACAGGATAATGTTTTACAAGCATTAGTTGTGCTCAATATACAAAATAAGATTAATAGTTATTTAGAGGAGTTAGTACAGACTAAACGCTTACATCATATTGTTATTACAGATACATCTGGTAATGAATTGGGGAAAGCGGGTAATACAGCAGAACCATCAGGATTTGTAGAAGCAACTTATCCAATTAAAAAAACAAGTAAATATAAATTATCCATGTCTGGCTATGAACATGATGTGATTGTGGGTAATTTGACCATTGGTTTATCAACTGCACGTTATGACCAAATTACAACCGAAGCGGTTTTAAATTTATTGATGATTATGTTGTTGTGTATTTTGGGCGCGCTGGGGATAAACTACATATTATCATATAATATCATTAAGTTAGAAGTTAAGGCTGAAGAAGCTAATCGTAACTTAATAGAAAAAAACAGCGAGTTAGAGGCATTTGCGCATACCGTCGCGCAT
Organism: Beggiatoa alba B18LD; assembly: GCF_000245015.1. Lineage (NCBI taxonomy): Bacteria > Pseudomonadati > Pseudomonadota > Gammaproteobacteria > Thiotrichales > Thiotrichaceae > Beggiatoa > Beggiatoa alba. Next base: position 936,072 of record NZ_JH600070.1, read on the forward strand.
GATTTAAAAAATCCGATTAATGCAATCATCGGCTTTGCAGAGTTAGGACTTGAGGAAATTGAAGATATTGCCGAAACAGACCCTCGTCGAGAGATTTTGAACAAATCGTTTGAAATTATTATTAAATCCTCTAAGAAATCCGTCGAGATTATTCACTCTCTCTTATTGTTAGCAACGGTCGAAAAGCAGAATATACAGCGGAATATCATTAATATGCATGATGTGCTTAAATCTGTTGAGAATCGACTAGCCCCCATGATTGCGCAATTTCATGGGCGTTTACTCATGCCTGAACAGTTCCCCTTAGTTTTAGGGTATGCCGATTGGATTGAAGAAATTTGGATGAATTATCTCACGAATGGGTTGAAATATGGCGGACAACCGCCTGTGTTAGAAATTGGCGCGACCTTGCTTGAAGGGAATTTTGTCGAGTTTTGGGTACAAGATAACGGGCATGGGATGTCTCCTGAAGAAACCGCGAAATTATTTCGCCAATTTTCTCGATTAGAACGAGATAGGCAACGAAATGAAGGGCACGGCTTGGGTTTATCAATTGTGCGACGAATTACCGATAAATTAGGTGGTCATGCAGGAGTGACAAGTCGACAAGGGGAAGGCAGTCGCTTTTATTTCACCTTACCTTTAGCCACAAAGTAAATTGCGTCAAGTATGGATAATACCTGTTTAAAACGTTATACAGGCTGTTTATTAGGGCTTGCTGTTGGGGATGCGCTGGGAACTAGCGTAGAGTTTCAAACGCCTTATCATTTTACGCCTATAACGGATATGTTAGGCGGTGGCGTTTTTGAGTTGGAAGCAGGACAATGGACGGATGACACATCTATGGCGTTGTGTTTGGCGGATAGTTTAATTACAACTCAAGCCTTTGACCCTGTTGACCAAATGGAACGTTATTTGCTGTGGTATCGCCAAGGATATTTAAGCAGTACGACACAATGTTTTGATATTGGTAATACGGTTTTACAAGCCTTACAAACCTTCGAAAAAACACGCGAGCCTTATTGTGGTATTGATGGTGTGTTTGCTGCGGGTAATGGCTCTTTAATGCGTCTTGCACCCATTTCATTGTTTTATGCGAACAGCCCTGCACTCGCAATTGAATATGCAGCGGCAAGTTCGCGTACAACACATGCATCGCGTATCGCTGTCGATGCCTGCCGTTTTTTTGCAGGCTTATTAGTCGGCGCATTACGTGGAGAGGCGAAACAACGATTATTAAGCCCTCGCTATAGTCCTATTCCCCATTATTGGGACGAGCATCCGTTATGCCCCGAAATTGAGGCAATTGCCTGCGGAAGTTATCAGCATAAAAATCCGCCACCACCTGAGGTAATCGCGCATTGGAGCAAATTTGATTTGCAAACCTATATCCGTGGTACAGGATTTGTAGTGAACGCATTAGAAGCCGCTTTATGGGCGTTTTATCACACAGATAATTATACGGATGGCGTGTTAAAAGCGGTTAATTTAGGTGATGATGCGGATACAACGGGCGCGATTTATGGACAATTATCAGGAGCTTTTTATGGTGAAGATGCAATTCGGGCTGATTGGTTGGCAAAGCTGGCTCAACGTGGACGAATCGTCGAATATGCAAAACAACTTGCAATGCTAGCAGATACTCATCCAGTATAGTATGTAAACTATTCATACCATTTGGTTTTACCCTACTTTCAGCATAAAATAGCAAGTTAAACCATCTTAATAAATGGAGAGGACGGCAATGACTATGGAGCATAGAAGATATTTACGGCATTCGGCAGCAATTCCCATCACGGTATCGCTTATCGATGAATCGTTAACTAATTTACAATTTTTAAGCAATGTCAGTTCAGGAGGGCTTGCTTTTAAATCTGAAAGCCCTTGGGAAGATGGTAAAACAGTGACCATCAGCTTTCCTTTACCTTATGATTTTTCTAGCGATTTATTAAAAATTTATGGGAAAGTTGTGTGGTGTCGCTATGTGGACGAAGACCAATATGATATTGGCGTTGAATTTTTACAGTCCACTGAAACCGCCGTCGATACTGTTTTTTTAGTAGAAAAACTCTATGCACAATTGGAACAACAACAAGAAGAACAGGCATTTTGGTTGCCACATGTCACGGTTGCAGCAGTGATTGAATCGGAAGGACGTTTTTTACTGGTTGAAGAAGATGTCAAAGGCATAGCCGTTTTTAATCAACCTGCGGGGCATTTAGATAAATCTGAAAGTTTACTCGATGCAGTTGCACGTGAAACATTAGAAGAAACTGCGTGGCATTTTACGCCTACGGAAATTATTGGAATTTATCAATATACTAATCCCGTCAATGATACAACTTATGTACGTATTGTTTTCTGTGGTCAGCATCATAACTATTCACCTGATTTGCCCTTAGATAAAGAAATCATTCGCACGGTATGGATGAGTCGTGAAGAGTTGCAAGAACAACCATTACGTAGCCCTATGGTTTTACGAGCTGTCGATGATTACCTCAATGGTGTCCGTTATCCGCTTAGTCTGATTACTATTCTTTAATCACGTATCAATCGTACATTGTCGAACCCTGTTAAGGCGGTCTTGCTTAACAGGGTTTTTATTTTGCATAGGGAATTGAGTCATTGCGTATTTATCGACACAATGAATAGGCACGCTGTGCAATGCACAAAACAAGTTGCATGTTTTTTCATATAGTAAACGCACTATAAAACGATGCGAAGGACTGGCAGTCCTGTGAGGACTGCCAGTCCTAGATTTAAATCACTTTATGGTACGGTTACTATAATGAGTTGATTACCCCTAAACAATCCTGAGTTCGGCGAAAATAAAGAAAGTTTCCTGATAAGTCGGTTGAAACAGGAGATTTTTACATCTTAATTTTATCCTTAACTCAGATTGACTAATTACAAGGAATATCATGGATATAGAATTACCAGAAGTCGATGAATCTGATAAATTTGAAAAACGTATCGGCATTGTGCTGACGTTTTTCGCGGCATTATTAGCAATTAATGATGTTGGGGCTGACCGTTTTGGCACTGATGAGTTGTTAGCGCATAGCGAAATGGTTTCTGCTTATCAATGGTATAGCGGCAAAGGCATCAAAGAGGATATGGTAGAAGGACGGCGAGATTTATTGCTCATGTTGGTTGAATCGGGTGCAATTGCGCCGACTCATGTTGAGGCTGTTCGTAAAACAACAGAGACGTTAAACGTAGATATCGAACGGTATAAAAAAGAGAAACAAGAAATTCTCAAAGGCTCTAGTGCTGTGGGTGAGGCAAATTGGGTACAAGAGGTTGACGGGAAGCTAGGGCAAGTCATCGGCGCGAAACAGTGGGAAACTCAGTCTCGGGTTTTAAACTTGGCGGGTGATAAATTTGACGCTGCAACCCTGTTTTTACAATTATGTTTAGTTATGGGTGCATTAAGTTTGTTATTAAAAGCCCCTAAATTAAAACATTTTTTCTTTAGTATGATGGTTGTCTTTGGGTCATTAGGTGGAGTTTTTTCTGCGTGGGCGTTTTCTATTGCGACGACAGTTTGAGTGATGAAAAAACGGTTTTTTAAGCGCGTGTATTAAGATGTTTTTCCTCTTGAGTTCATATCAATAATTGCATGAATTCAAGAGGATATTGATATGAATAATAAATATAAAAATCGGTGTAACGATTATTTTAACGATAAAAGGCTTGCGGGAATTTTTCAGTAATTAACATAATGGCTTTGCCTTGAGAAAAAACGCGATATGTGCGAGAAAATAAAATATCGTCGTTTTCTAATGCAAAGTGATGAGCCCGTTGTTGGGCGGGTTCTGTGCAAAAACTCAGTTTTTCCTTAAATGTTTCTAAACGATGGGCAAGCCATAATTTACCAATAGGTACTTGACTGGTTAATAACTGCTCACGAAATTCAGGGCTTAAACGGTCAGGGACAATAATCGATTCTGCATAAAGCCAATTTTTTCCGCTGTGTTTCCCTTGTAATAAAATATCGCGTTGAATAATACCTTGTCCCTGCTGAATCTCTAGGGCAGGAATAGCTTGTGGGCTTGCTTGTAAGGTTTCTGCGAGTTTGACGACGTGAATCGGCTCTTGTAAGTAAGCCTCTAACAGTTCGGTTAATGTTCCATCCGTGATTAATAAGATACGTTGAAAGGCACTTAACGCATCAAGCACTAAATGTCCTTCTTGCAAGGTGATTGCTGTGTGTGCAGAGGGTAAATACCGCTCAGGGTCTTGCCAATTATCTGCGTTCATCCTGTTTCATCTCTTTTCAACCCTGACTTATCCGTGCATCAGTAATGCGTCATGGCATGACAGTGGGCTATAAGTACCATCAAATTGATAACCGAAGAGTTCTATATCTTCCGCGAAATGTTCAGCAACCAGTTGGCGCGTTTTAGGGGTGTAATAATGGCGGTAATCGGTGCGATTACTCTGATTTAAATGGGGTAAGGCGGGAATATCTAGCCCAATGTGTTGACAGATAGATTGGAAATCTTGGCTTAAATTTTCATAACGTCCAACAAAATCAACTAATAACTTTCCATGTTCATCCGCCAGTACGGTTTTTTGCAATTTAGTTGCGCCTTTAGGAAAAGGGTTTTTTGTATGAATCACCCAGTCTAAATAAGCGTCGAAATGAGGAAAAGATTTCACTAATTCATAACGTGGATTTGTCGTTTCTTTGAGTAAAAAGTGATACATAGAAACTTGCCAATCCCATGGATTACGCACAAAGGCAAATTTATAAAATTGTTGGAATTGTTCTGCGGGTAATATTTTTTGTGCATCACTTGCTTTTGCGTGCAATAGCATCGTTTCCCACATGGTATAAAGGGGATTAAGTTGACCATTTAAGTGTTTCGCAGGACGATGAATTTTAAAGTGTTCTGGCTCTTCTGTATGGTCTTTTAACGCTTCACGAATACTAATGCCTGCTGCTTTAGCAACATGGAAAAAAATAAATTTATGTGTATGAGAGATAAGCATATTTTTAGCACACGATGTCAGCATGAAATAAAAAAGCACGTTGTTAACGCACAAGGTTTTTATACGCTTTTGTAGCTTCATAGAAAACGGATAAAACCGATTAACCATGATATTAATCGGTTATTATCTATTTGTTTCTATTGCTATTAGTACATATCCGCTAAACGTTTACCAAGACTTTTACCCACATAATCACCGTGTAGAATGCCCTTCGGTGTTAAAACAACTTCTGTATCGGACAGCGTGATATAACCGTCTTCCTGCAATTTATTCAGTTCTGCACCGCATAAACTACTGAGTTTAAAGCCGTGTTTCTTTTGGAAAGCGGTTAAATCGAGGTGTATTAGTTTCATCCCAAGAACGACATCGCGAATCATTTGGTCTAAACATGTGAGGTAATGCCCACGATTAATCGGCAATTCCCCCGCTTCTACCATACTGATGTATTTATCAGCATCATTACTGTTTTGATAAACCCAAGTGCCTAATCGTCCAAAGGCTGACGTACCAAAGGCATAGCAATCATCTCCCCGCCAAATGCTCGGCGCGTGTACGTGGGTATAACGCCCTTCTTTGGTAAACGTGAAGAAACTCCAAGGGCGATATTGGGCTTCATCAAATTTATTTAGCGCATACTGCATAAAGTCTAATTCTTGGTCATCTGAAGGCAGTTGTAAGGATTCATTCCGCACTTCAATAAAATATTGCGTATTGGTGTACAACTCCATTTTATAGACGGTAATGCTATGCACACCTGTTTCTAACGCACGATTAACGCTGTATTCCCATGTATCGGGTTTTTCGCCCGCTAAACCGCTCATTAAGTCAATATTAACAACAGCGTTGGTACTTTTAGCGAATTCAATTGCACGCAAGACTTTTGCTTCTGTATCTTGGCGGTTAGAGAGTTTAATAATGTCATCGGAGAGGGATTGCACGCCCAAACTGATACGGTTAACGCCTAATTCTTTTAAAACATCGGCTTTTTTCTCCGTTAAGGTGACGGGTTCACCCTCAACGGTAAATTCGGCGTTATCTAAATTGAAATGTTGCCGTAACGTATCGGTGATTTGCTTTAGATTATCACCCGCTAACAAGGTCGGTGTGCCACCGCCAAAATAGACGGAGTTCACAGGACGTTTACCTAAACCAAATTGTTGGTTTGCCAGCGTGATTTCCTTGCATAAGGCATCGACATATCTATCAATCTCAGATTTACGGCTGTTTGTAATGGTGCGGTAGTAGCAATAAGAGCACCGTTGCGCACAGAAAGGGCTATGCACGTAGAGATTTAACGGTCTATCCGTTTGCATCTCATCCACATCCAATTTTTTCCAGTGGAGGAAATTCGGATAGTTAGTGATAAAGCCTTTACGTGACGGCTCCCAGTACGGATTTTCTTTGCGAGTATTAATCATAACAATACCTTTTTAAACAGAATAATCAGCGTAATAACAACGTTGATAGAGAGATTAATGAGCGAGTTTGGTCGAAACGAATTGCGCAACGCTGTTTAAGTTTTGAAAGTAATCCATGTTCAGTTCATCTTCGCTGAATTTAATAGCGAAGTTTTCTTCAATCAGGCTGATAAATTCCATAATCGCAATAGAATCCAAGCCCAACCCCCCTTCAAACAAGGAGACTTGAGCGTCTAGCTCTTCTAAGCGTAAATTAACATCCAAACGATTCGCAATAATATCTTGTAATTGTTCAATAATTTTTTCGTTTTCCATACCAAACACCTTGATTTTTTGTATTTTAAGGGGATATAACAGCAAGTTTGCTTTGTTGCATTAACGCTTGTCTGTCAACTTTTCCACTGGGTAACAGGGGCATTGTTGTTAGAATGTTGATTTCATCGGGTACTGCATAATTCGGTAAAATAGTGAAACAAGAGTCACGAATCTGTTGAGGGGTAAACGTGTTCTCCGCCGCTAAGGTGCAATAGGCACAAATTCCTTGACCTTGTGCATTTTCTTGTTCAATCGGCACAATCACCGCTTTTTCTATGCCTGTTAGGCTTTCTATAGCTTTCTCAATTTCGGCAAAAATAACGAGATAGCCACGTCGATTAATGCTATGGTCGCAACGTCCCCAAATGACGAGATAATCATCAGGATAAAAACTGGCTAAATCTCCTGTTTTAAATCCCCGCTGTCCCTGTTCTGCATTACTCAATCCCTGTGCGTATTCGTCCACATAACGATTAAAACCATAGCTATATTGCAAATGCAATTCGCCCGTTGTGGAGTTTTCAGAAGGGGGGGAATGTGTAGCAGGTTCAGGCACAGATGCCGTTATTGATGGTAATGGACGTAAATAACCGCTTGCCCGTTTTTCTAAGGGGTCACTGAGCCATGATGTTGCCACCGCGCCCATCTCAGTACTGCCGTATAAATTAACTAATAAGCCAAATTTTTCTTCAACCGCTGTAAATAAGGTTTTTGGCATTTTATCGCCCGCACTGACAATAAGACGGTAATGGCGTGGGGTTTGACAACCTTTAACTAATAATTGGCAGAGTGTGGGGGTTAAAAACACACTGTTTGGTTTGAATTGTTTATCAACAGCTAAGTAGCGAAAAATATTCGTTTTATCTTGTAGTGCAATATTAGCATTTGCCGATAAAGCAGGTAGTAACCCTGCCCCTAAGCCGTACATATGAAAAATAGGGACAGGTAAAAAAACATTGTCTGTTGCGGTGAGTTGGAAACGGTCAACACATTGTTCAGCATTGGCGAGTAAAGCCTTGTGGTGATATTCGACAATTTTTGCCATCCCCATACTGCCTGATGTTCGTAAATACAGGCGTTCTTGCTCAAGTGGTGCGGTGGTTGTGGTCGCGTGAGGATTTGGCGATAGGGTGAGAAACTGTTCTGGTGGGCTGTCTTGTGTGGTATCGCGGGTATTTTGAATGTGTAAATGATAACGGCAAAATGCGGGCGGCGCGGGGCGATGGGGGTGAGGCGGATAAATAAAAAAACAATAGCCTTGACGAATCAGATATAACAGCGTCAAAACACTAAAAGTTTCATTTGAAAACTCTATAGCAATTCCTGTTTCTGGGGTAATTTTATGTTTTTTAAAAAAATGTTCTAACTTTTCAAAAATCAGTGGAATATCGTGATAAGTACAAGTTACTTGTCCATCACTGATTGTATTTGTCGCTACCGAGGGTTTTTCTAAATGTGTTAGCAATCCCATATAACCACTCCATTGGTCTAAAGGTGGATGAGATTATCAGCAAGTTAAATTTTTAACGTTTTTTTTAAGGCTAGCACATTTAGCGCGATAAAAGAATTCAAAAGAATTGCTTTATAACGAATTTAAAGGAGATTATATTGAGTTATTTAGGGTAAACTATAATTTTTTTTCGTTTTTTCAAAAAAATAGCGATAAGGAAGGATGAAAAAATCGGAACACGCGAATCAGATTCACCAGACAAGATTAAAATATTGTCTGAATCAGGATTTTCAGAATTAACAGAATTAGCAGAATTTAAAACCCTCAAAACAAAAAGTCAGGTGAATGATGCTTTTTAATCCTGAAAATCCTGTGAATCCTGCTTCAGACAAGCTGTTGTCTTTTTTAAAATAAACTCGAAGAACTCAGGTTAAGTTAGGAAACAGTTTTTATATAAGATTTTAATAATTCACATAATTCTTTTTCTTGTAGCTGTTTTGCCAATTTTATCAGCATGTCGATAAAGTTTTGTAAAGCAGGTTCTTTTGCGACTAATTCCTGCCCATAGTCAATAATACCTTGCATATCACCTTGTAAGGCTAAATCGTAAAAAGTATCTAGTTGATGCTGATTAGGATGTAGGGGATACAGTACAGCAGTTTGTGTCGGTTTAATGGAGTTGTGCTGTTCAGGTAGGGGAATGTCATAAACCCAGATAAAATTGAGATATTCTTGTAAGGTATTGAGGAGTAAATCAGCGGGAATGGGTTTTGCGATAAAGTTTTGACAGCCTGCTTCAATGCAAAGAACTCGGTCTGTTTCAAACACACTGGCGGAAATGGCGATGATAATAATATCTTTTAGTTCAGGATATTGTCTAATTTTTCGAGTGAGTGATAACCCATCGAGTTTAGGCATAACAATATCGGTTAAAAGTACATCTGGGTGATATTTTAAAGCTTGTTCAAAGGCTTCTTGTCCATCCGTTGCTTCGATAATGTCAAATCCTAAGGGGCTGAGTAGGCTTCTAAGAATGTGGCGGCTGTCGTGGCTATCGTCCGCAATAAGAATTTTACAGGATGTGGGATGATTGGCATACGCGGGAAAGTGATAGCGACTAATACGCGGCATTTCGAGGTTATGGTGTCGTTGTGTTTGAATAATGGGGGGTAAGTCTAGGCGGATAAAAAAGTGTGTTCCTCGTTTATATTGGCTACTGACGGTAATTTGTCCCGCCATCATTTCTACTAGCTTTTTGGTAATCGCTAATCCTAAACCTGTTCCTTGTTCTCGGTAGCGCGGTTTTCCAAGTTGTTCAAATGGTAGAAAGATTTTTTCTAATGATTCTGTGGCAATGCCAATGCCTGTATCTTCTATATGAAAGCAAAATTGTGAGTCTTGACGATATTCGACTGTAAAAGTAACGCTTCCACGGTTGGTAAATTTAACCGCATTGCTTAAGAGATTAATGAGTATTTGGCGCAGGCGTTTTGCATCGGCATAAACAATTTTGGGTAAAATACCATAGGTTTTATAGTTGAATTCAACGCCTTTTTGCTCTGCGCGGGTTTGAAAGAGGTGTACTAGGTCACTTAGAAATTGTGATAAGTCCAATTCGCTAGGATGTAATTCCAAACGGTTGGCTTCAATTTTGGCAATATCTAAAATGTCGTTGATTAATGTGAGAAGATAATCTCCTGCCCGTTGAATAATACCAATGCGTTCACGGTGTTGTGGATTGAGGTTGATATCTCGGTAGAGTATTTGTGCATAGCCCAGAATGGCATTCAGTGGGGTACGCAGTTCATGGCTCATGTTGGCTAAAAACGTTGTTTTTGCGGAGTTTGCCACTTCGGCGACGTGTTTGGCTTCACGTAGGGCGGCTTCCGTTTGTTTTTGTTCCGTGATGTCTGTGACGCTACTCCAAATATAATTATGTCCACCGCGTTCAATCAGTAGGCTATGCAGACGTACAGGGACTAAATGCCCTGCTTTATGGCGTAGTTCTTTTTCATAGGGGCGGAAGCTCCGCGTTTTCTTTAGGCTATCAATCCGTTCGTGTTCTAATGGGTGAAATTGTGGCGGGGTAATATCCCATAGAGTAATTTTGCCTTCAATTTCTTCAGGTTCGTACCCAAGCGCGTGGGCATAAGCGGGATTTACTTCAATAAAATCACCTGTCAGGCTAATCAGGGCGAGTCCAATTGGTGAGGCTGAAATAAGTGTTCTTAAATGTGCTTCACTTTGACGCAAGGCTTGTTCAATTTGTTTGTGTTCTGTGATGTCTTGAACTGTGCCTAGAATGCGGGTCGGCTTGCCTTGATTATCATGAATTAATTCGCCTATGCAGTGTAAATAACGAACATGACCATCTGACCAGCGGATAATGCGGTATTCTGTATGATAAGGTTTATTTTGTTCTAGGGTATCTTGTAGCGAAAAGTAGTAAATTTCGCGGTCATCAGGGTGAATCAGTGCGTGTAAAATCCCACGATTGATAATAGGGTATTCTTCACGAGTCAGCCCAGAGATGCGGTAAACTTCATCCGACCATTCTTCGGTATTGCTGATTAAATCCCAATCACGATGTCCTACGTGGGCAATGCGTTGTGCTTCGGCTAAACGTGCCTCGCTTTTACGCAATTGTTCTTCCATTTGTTTACGCAGGGTAATATCGCGTCCAACCAGTTGGAATTCTATTAAATTGCCGTATTCGTCAAAAATGGGCGAATCGGTCCATTCAAACCAACAGACTTGTCCTGTATGGTCGATATTAGGTTGTTCATAGGTAAGCACACGCGGTTCTTTAACATGTGTGCGGTGTAATTCTAGGTAATATTGGCGATTGTCTAAGGGGAGAACATGGAGAAAAGAGCGTTGTAATAGTTCTGCTCGAGATTTGCCAAAGTGTTGGCAATAGGCATTATTAACAAAAGTCAGATGGGTATCGGGCGTAATACGACAGACTAATTCAGATTGTGATTCGACAATCGTGCGGTAGCAAGATTCGCTATGGCGCAATTCTTCTTCAACTCGCCGTTGTTCTGTAATATCAATGCCATTGCTGACGATATATTTAACTAACTGGTGTTCGTCAAGAATAACGCTGTTAGACCATGCAATTAAATGGCGTTTACCTTTTTTATCAACCCAATAGCTTTCGTATTGTAAAGGACATTGTTGTGGCGTGAGCTTGCTTAAGATATGTTGTAGATGGGGACTGTCTTCAGGGAGTAAAAATAAATCAAAAATAGATAAGCCTTTGACTTCTTCAAAGTGATAACCTGTTAATTGTTCACAAGCCTGATTAAAACTGAAAACCCGTCCTTCTCTATCGATGACAACAAGAAGGCTGCTTGCGGTTTGATAAATTGCTTTAATAAAATCCCGCTCTTCTCGCAAGGCTCTTTCCGCACTCTGCCGTGAAATTGCTTGTTGTCGTACAGCAAATAAGCGTTCGATAATGACGGGCAATAATTTAATATAATGTCCCTTTTTATCGCGCATGACATAATCGCCAACACCAAGTTTAATCGCTTCCATCACGACTAATTCATGTCCCGCTTTTACTAATAAAATACTGGCGATACGTCGCCGTTGTTCTGCTAATAAGCGTAAAAACTGTAAGCCGTCAAAAGGGTGTAAATGATAGTCAAAAATCAACAAATCATAATGTTCATTTTGTAAACATAATAATCCCTGTTTTGCTTCTTTTATCCATGTCACATGATGCCCTATTTGCTGTAAATAATGCATCACTGACCTTGCTTGTATCGGGTTTGCACCAATGTAGAGAATTTGCAAAAGTTGTTTGGCGGGACGAGAGATTGGAAGCATAACAGGGAAAAACAAGTTTTAATAAAACAAATGGTTAAATAGAATAAACTGAGGCATTAAGCCCTTTAAATCAGCACTGAGCAGATTCTAAGCAACATAACAAAATCAGTTACAATACACAATTTTCATAAAACCAAGACTTGGAGAATCACAGCATGGGATTTTTAGCAGGTAAACGTGCATTAATCGTTGGATTAGCAAGCACTCGTTCAATTGCATGGGGAATTTCTCAAGCCATGTTACGCGAAGGTGCAGAATTAGCCTTTACTTATCAAGGCGAAAAACTGCAAGAACGGGTCATCAAAATGGCAGGAGAATGTGGTTCATCCCTCGTTTTTCCTTGCGATGTACAAGATGATGCACAAATTACAAGCGTCTTTGATAATCTAGCGAAAACATGGGACGGCTTGGATATTATTGTCCATTCTGTGGCTTTTGCACCTGCTGAAGAACTTAAAGGGAGTTATTTAGATAACGCCACTCGTGAAGGTTTCCGTATTGCCCATGATGTCAGCTCCTACAGCCTTTCTGCACTGGCAATGGCAGGACGGAAAATGATGCAAGGGCGTAATGCGTCTATTATGACACTCAGCTATTTAGGCGCAGAACGTGCTATGCCTAATTACAATGTTATGGGGTTAGCAAAAGCCAGTTTAGAAGCCAATGTCCGCTATTTAGCCTATAGCTTGGGCGCGGAAGGTATTCGCGTGAATGGCATTTCTGCAGGACCTATTCGTACATTAGCGGCAGCAGGCATTGCTGATTTCCGTAGCATGTTAGATTACGTACAGGAAAATGCGCCGTTACGTCGTAATGTAACCATTGAAGAAGTCGGCAATGTCGCTGCTTTCCTCTGTTCTGATTTAGCCTCAGGGGTAACAGGCGAAATTACCTATGTCGATTGTGGATTTAATACGATAGGTATGGGCGGATATAAATCTTAATCTGCATAAGCAAGCCATGTTATGAATTAACATGGCTTTTGTGCTTATTTTTCCGCTAATAATACTTTTAAATCTAACGGTTTTTCTAAAAACTGCCGAAATTCTGCGGCGGGCATGGGTTTACCACATAAATAGCCCTGTGCATAATCACACTCATAACTACTTAATAATGCTAGTTGTTCTCGAGTTTCCACCCCTTCAGCAACCACGCTTAAACGTAACTTTTGCGCCATTGCAATAATTGCGGTTACTAATGCACTGTCATCACTATCATGATTTAAATCGCGGATAAATGACTGGTCTATCTTTAAGGTATCAATCGGAAAGCGTTTTAAATAACTCAATGAAGAGTAACCTGTTCCGAAATCATCTACTGATAGTTGCATACCTAAGCGTTTTAAAGATTTGAGTGTTTCTAGCGTATCTTCTGCGTTTGGCATGATTAAACTTTCTGTCAGCTCTAATTCCAAGCGACGCGGATCCATATTTAACTCATTAATAATTCGTTCAATCGTAATTAATAAGTCTTCTTGAATAAATTGACGGGCGGATAAATTCACTGAAACATGAAGCGGTGCATGATTGGGACGTTGCCAACGTTGGTTTTCTTGGCAAGCGGTACGCAATACCCATTCCCCAATGGGAATAATCAGCCCCGTATCTTCAGCTAAAGGAATAAATTGCGCAGGTGGAACGAGGCTAAATTCAGGACTACGCCAACGGACTAATGCCTCAGCACCCACAATCACGCCTTTACGAATATCAAAGCGCGGTTGATACCAAACCTCAAATTCTTCAAACTCTAAGGCTTGGCGCAATTTATTTTCCATGTTCAAGCGGGCGGCAGAAGCGGCATTTGCACTATGTACATAAAAGCGATAATTATTGCGTCCCTGACGCTTTGCCATGTACATACCTGCATCGGCATTTTTCATTAAAGTGCCAACATCGCGCCCATCTTTTGGAAAAATACTGATACCAATACTTGGCGTGATATATAACTCTTGCTCATGAAAGCATAAAGGGCTAGTCAGCGACTTAATGATATATTCTGCAACAATCGCCGCGTTACTCGGTTCTTTGATATCCCTCAATAATAGCGTGAATTCATCGCCCCCTAAACGTGCGACGGTATCCTCTGGCAAACGGGTACATGCTAATAATCGCTTTGAAACCTCTTGTAGCAAACGGTCGCCTGCTGCATGTCCTAAGGTGTCATTAATGAACTTAAAGCGGTCAAGGTCAATGAATAACATCGCTAAAATTTCATTATTTTGCTCTGCATGATTGATAGCTTGTTCTGCCCGTTTAATAAATAAAGCGCGGTTAGGTAAATTAGTCAGCGCGTCGTGATAAGCCTGATAAGTCAGCTTTAAATTGAGCTTTTTTAACTCAGCTGTGCGATTTGTAACGGTACGCTCTAAATGCTCATTATGCTGTGCGAGCTTTTTATCCCGCTCCTGAATAGCCCCGAGCATGTCATTAAAACCGCTGAATAAAGTTGTGATTTCATCTTTACTGGGAAAAGGGTCTATCCGTAGCGCGTAATTTTTCTCGATAGACACACGCTGTGTCATGTGCGCTAATCGTAGAATGGGCGCAGTAATGATATGTTGTAAACGAGAAGAGAGTAAAAACGCGACAAAAGCAGAAACAACGATAATAATCAATGCAATACTGGTATAAATTTTAATGCGATCATAAAACGCTTGTCGGTCAGTTAATAACACTAAATCGCCTAAATAAGTTTGATTGGGCGAATAAATCGGGACAGAAAACTGTAAAAACCGTGTTGAACTGACTAATTGATGTTCTGTATAAGGCGCAATAGGTTTTACAGATAGTAAATCTGCACGCTGATAACTGGCAAATAATACATGTCCTGTCTCTTCATTTTTATAAACATGTGCTAAAACAATATTTTTATTTTCAGACAAGGCATTTAATAAATTATTGGTTTGCTCTGCATCATCGAAATGTACCCGAAAAGAAATACTCACGGCGGTCATATTCGTTTGAACTTCTAATTCATTTTCCATTGTCCGTTGAATAGAAATTAAATCATTTACCATAAAAGCCGTACTAGAAAATAAAAGTACGATGCTACTACTCAGTAACATAATCAACGTGAGTTTATAACGGATGGATAATTCACTAAATTTATTAAACATAAAATTCATTTCCTATGATAAGTCCAATCTCGTTCATCCACAAACTAAACAGGCAAGAGGAAGACTGCGAGAAAGACCTTATCTAATGACCTTTTTTTTTGCGGTTTCTAATAAATCAGCACTGATTTTTAAACCAGCGGCTTTAGCAGCTTTTTCATTAATAGAGTGAATATCACCATTACCCATTAATTGAATAATACCACCCTCTTCTGCAAAGCCATCCGCATCACTCACAGTAAGAACATTTTTTGCTTTCGTAATAATGTTTTTTGCCGTACTGTAAACTAAATCACATCCACCAGTTCCGCCATCATAACGGAGTTGTACAGTACGACCTCTTAATTTCTTGCCTGCCAATGTTTTATTCAGTGCTTCGCCAAACGGATTGCGTCCCACCACGCAAAATAACAGTTCCCCGTCCCCGCCCCATGTGACATATTCAACCGCACGTGACAAATTTTTAGCCTGCGCAGCATAATCAGCAGCAGGACAGTAAACAGGATATGCTAGCGTTAGCAACACTAGCAGTAAGGTATCTACCTTACCAATCATTACAGCAGAAACACGTATCATGAAATTAATGGTCACTTAATTTAGGTCTATGAATCCGTGATCACATTGTCATTGTGTTGTCGACAATATCCTACCAACAGTGTGATATTTTGTTATCGCAAAATGAAATATTGATAACACGCTAAACATCTAATAATAAAAATTTTAATAAACATAATATAATTTTAACCGCTAACAATGTTGCATCTTACCTTATCTGTTTTGCATCATTACACATTTTTAATGCATTATTATTGTATTTGGAAGGCAACAATAAGTGTGAAAAACTTTCATCCCTTCTTTTTGTAATAGACCTATCCTAACATAGTATTTTTAATACCATTTAATTTATCTTTACGCTACCCTAAATCACTTTCTGCCATCTTCACGGATGATTTTTCCGCTCAAACTCAATTGTGTGCATAATACACACCTTGTTTAAGCGAAATCGCCACAATCAGGTATATTTTTGATAATACCCTTAATCTGGTTCGTCCTCATAGCAGAGGATAGATAAAGGAATGTATATGTACGATAAAAATAGCAAAATTGGATTTATTGGTTTAGGGACAATGGGTTATCCAATGGCAGGACATTTAGCTCAACAAGGTTATCAAGTGACTGTTTATAACCGAACTATTGCAAAAGCCGAAAAATGGCAAGCGCAATATCAGGGAAAAATTGCGATAACCCCCGCTGAGGTAGCACGTAATGCCGATATTGTCTTTTCCTGCGTGGGTAACGATAACGATTTACGGGCTGTCACCATTGGGGAACAAGGCGCATTTCAAGCCCTAGCTCCTCATGCTGTCTTTATCGACCACTCCACCACCTCCGCAGAAGTTGCGCGAGAACTGGCGAATTTAGCCCAGCAACAAAATTGTTATTTTTTAGATGCGCCTGTTTCAGGGGGGCAAGTTGGGGCTGAAAAAGGGATATTAACCATCATGGTCGGTGGTGATGCCGATGTATTTGCACAAGTACAACCTGTGATTACAGCCTATGCAAAAGCCGTCACTTTAATGGGAACGTCTGGCATGGGGCAATTAACCAAAATGGTGAATCAAATTTGTATTGGGGGATTATTGCAAGGATTATCTGAAGCGATTCATTTCGGTGAGCAAGCGGGTTTAGATGTGAAACTGGTCTTGGATGTGATTTCTAAAGGCGCAGCTCAATCATGGCAAATGGAAAATAGAGGCAAAACCATGGTTGACCGCTCATTCAATTTTGGATTCGCGGTTGATTGGATGCGTAAAGATTTAGGACTTTGTTTAGCAGAAGCTCGCCGTAATGGCGCAACTTTACCCATCACGGCATTGGTTGACCAATTTTATGCAGATGTGCAGGAAAAAGGCGGACAGCGTTGGGATACGTCTAGTTTAATTACTCGTTTGGGTAAAAAGCAGTAAATAAAGGTTTTCGCCTTATTATAACCTGAGTTTGGCGAATTTTATAAAATAAAACAGAGACCTGCTAGGTTTTAAAAACCTAGCAGGTCTTTTTTTGTCTGAATCAGAATTTTCAGAATTAAAAAGCATGATTCACCTTAATTTTTTGGTTTAAGGGTTTTAAATTCTGTTAATTCTGTGAATCCTGATTCAGACAAGCTGTTGTCTTTTTAAAAGAAACTCGCTGAACTCAGGTTATATACGAATAAAAATAACCCGAGTTCGGCGAGTTTTATAAAATAAAACAGAGACCTGCTAGGTTTTAAAAACCTAGCAGGTCTTTTTTTGTCTGAATCAGAATTTTCAGAATTAAAAAGCATGATTCACCTTAATTTTTTGGTTTAAGGGTTTTAAATTCTGTTAATTCTGTGAATCCTGATTCAGACAAGCTGTTGTCTTTTTAAAAGAAACTCGCCGAACTCAGGTTATATACGAATAAAAATAAGTATTTCGATATAAAAAAACCTGATACACGCCGCCGTGTGATCAGGTTTTTTTAGGTCACAATAAGACCGCAACAGGTCGGTTGCGGTTTGTAAAACAGAATATTTAACGCCGACGTTTGTCTGCCCGTAACATTTGTTTTACATCTGCCCCGATAGGTAAACTGTAGTCAAAAGAGGCAAGAATACTGTTGTCGTTTGTATTTAACATCTTTGCAGTAATATAAACCCGACTTTTGCTTTCTGCATACGTGCCTACCACAACCGCAATCGCATCATGTTCAGAGCTTAAATCTTTCAATTCACGAGAGAGTAAAAACTCTCCTTCATTGGGGTATTGATTACCCTTGACGAAAATACTATCACTACGCAGTTTAACTTCTACGACTTTCATGCCGTTTTGGGAAATGCGTGAACCTACTTGTTCCGCAATAATCCGTCCTAATGTAGAAGATTGTTGCACATCATCTACATTCACAAAACTAGCAACTAATAAGGGTTTAGTGCGATTAAGATGAATTTTATCTGCATTGAGTAATAACGCATCTGCAACGACATAACTAGCTTCTACTAAATTAACATCAGGAATTTCTTCTTTTTTAGGCTGAGAAGAGCACCCTGCTAGTAACGCAGTACATAATGCTGTTGTGCAAAAGAAGCGAATTGTCTTATTCATCATTCATTCACCACCCGCATTGTTTTACCCATTTTATCATCGTATTGCTCAGAATCACCCGTATTGATATAGTAAATACCTGTATCTGCAAAGAAGTGTTGTGAACCACGGGTTGCCGTGAGGGTAATAACCACTTCTGTATTGGTTTCTCCTGGTAAGTACATATCAGCCGCTGAGTTGAGATCCATCGCAACAGACACAGGGAAGACAGCAAGTGCGGCTTTATCCCATGAATCGATAGCTTGTGCAACTAACCACACGCCCCCTGTTAGTGCGGTATAAATACCAGGTGGTGGGTAGCTCAACCTTCTATCATTATGCTGAATCACTTGAATATCATAATCTATCACCATGACATTACTATCATAAGCAATAGTATCCACATAACCAGACCCTGAGCCTTGTGATGCTCTAGCACGGTTGGTGATGACAGACACGCCACGACGTACTAATTGCGTTGTCAACAAATGGTAAAACGTTTGGCTGAATTGTGAACGTTTTTTGTCAGGCTCTGGAATGTAAATATCAGGAAATTGTTCTGGTGAACCAAATCCTGCTTCCAGTGTAGCTTTTAGACGCGCTGCCACATCGTCCGCTAAAACATCCCAATGATGCGCTGCTTGCATTTTTTGTTGAGTTGTTAAGGGATAAGATGTTGCTAAAGGTATGGGTCTTCTGCCACAGCCTGATAATACAACTACGGTAGCGAGAAACGCTACAATTAAGTATCCTTTCATATAGTCCCCCAGACGTGGATAAACAGTCTTGCATAGACTGTTTTATTCAAACATATTTTTAAATAAGAAGCGAGTATTTTTTTAAGATTAGCAATAGGTAATAGCGTATTCTTAATGTTATTTATCACTTAATTCACTATAGATGATGATAACACATGGATGTTGTAACCCCGCAAACCTTAGCTGTAACAACGGCGTTGTTACATCAGGCATTTCAACAGCAAGCCGTCACGACTGAACGCTTGCAAACAATGGGCGAATATCTTTGGCAAATAAGTCGCCCGCTTCTTTTAGCAAATCATACGCCAAACCAGCAAATCATTGGTTTAAATACACAGGCTTACCCATCATTATATTGGGAATTATTGCATCATCCACGTTTGGGATTTGTTGCGCAACATCCTGATTATACGTTATATCATCAGTGGGTTAGCACACAAATTCCGCCTAAACATCCCCTGCCTTTACGAATTTTACTCTTTACAATTCAATTGGAAAAAGATGTACAAAGTAGTTTAGAAGTGGAAACGGAACAGCAGCGCATATATACCGTTTTACAGCCGTTTATTCAACAAGGGATTGTGCAGTTACAATTGCCAGACGATGGACGGTTTAGCACATTAGCCCAACTATTAGCCCAACCTTGGCATCTCGTGATTTTAAGCGGTCACGCCATTTTAACTGAAACAGCAGACACACAGTTTTTATTTGAAGCTAATACGCTTACCGCACGTAAAGACATTGAAAATCCTGATGCAATTGAAATTGTACCCGCGCAACAACTGCTTGATGTGCTAAAAAATGCAACGATTGAATGTTTAGTGCTTGCAACCTGTCATTCAGCAAGCCTTGCTGCAACATTACACCCATTTATTCCCCACGTTATAGGAATGCGGGATAAAGTGCTAGACCGCGCTAGCCATATCTTTTTACAAGTATTCTGTTCTTGCCTATTACAAGTTGCTCGAGTCGATATGGCTGTGCAAAAAGCACGGATAGCGATGGCGCAACCTTTATTAACGTCCAGCGAAACATGGAGCAATGCGCATTGCAAACCAATTGCTGACCCCAGCTGTGGACAATGGAGTTTGCCGACTTTATACAGTCAAAACCCATTGCGTCCACTGCTTGCACCAACAACAAGCGCGATTTCTTTAAGCGTGCAAACGGTTACTACGCCTGTGCTACCGTTTTTAATCGGACGACGGCAAGCCTTACGAGAATTAATGGATTTATTGCAACAACAGCATCATGTGTGGCTGACAGGCACGACAGGTGCGGGCAAGACCACCATCGCGCAACGACTGATTTGGCAATTACAACAGCAAGGCTATGTCATCATAACGCAACTGAGCACTTTGCCGTCTCATGTCACTGTTCCCACACTGCTTTATTTAGATGATTTAAAAAGAGAAACATTATCTATAGAACAACAGCAACAAATCAATGCCTTACCTTGTGCCTGTTTACTGGTAAGCCGTCGTTTTTTTGACAGTGAGCTGATAAGCCATCATTACCCATTATCATCGCCATCATTTCTCGATTTTTCACGTTACTGCCGTTATTTACGTTTACCACATACATCAGTACAACTGCGTTTGATATATCATGGATTACAGGGAAATTTTGCCGCCGTGCAGTTATTTCAAAATTTGCCACCGACAAATAATCGGGAACAATTTCAGCAACAGTTGCAGATGGCAAAGCGGTTTTTGCGCGGGCGGGGGATATAGGAAACGTATTAACCTGAGTTCGGCGAGTTTCTGTTAAAGAAACAACGGCTTGTCTGAATCAGAATTCACAAAATTTTCAGAATTAGCAGAATTAAAAAGCATGATTCATCTTACTTTTTGGTTTAAGGGTTTTAAATTCCGCTAATTCTGTTAATTCTGAAAATCCTGATTCAGACAATGTTGTAATCTTGTCTGGTTAATCTTGATGAAAAACAAGAGAATAATCTCTGCCAGTCCGTCAAACCTTTTCGCGTGTTCCAACAGACCTGCTAGGTTTTGAAAGTCTAGCAGGTCTCTGTTTTATTTTATAAAACTCGCCGAACTCAGGTTATTATAAAACGACATGAAGGACTGCCAGTCCTAGATTTAAATTACTTTATGGTACGGTTACTATAAAACCAAAAAATGAATGCAAATGACGCTTTTTAATTCTGAAAATTCTGTGAATTCTGATTCAGACAAAAAAAACCTGCTAGGTTTTTAAAACCTAGCAGGTCTCTGTGAAAATTCGCTGAACTTGGGTTATTTAAAACGCGGTTCTACGCAGTTGCCACATACCCAAGGATATGTCCAATCAGCAGTTTTCTTCGCACTGTCGGGAATGTAAGGACTCCATGCATCAGCACGAATTGCATCTTCTGTTTTCCATACAATATTAAATTGACCTTTTTCGGTAATTTCACCAATAAAAACAGGTTTATGTAGGTGGTGATTTTTCGCGTCTAATTTTACTTCAAAGCCAGAAGGTGACATGAATTTTTGATAGCCTAGAGCTTGGCGTACCGCATTTATATCGGTTGTACCTGCTTGTTCTACGGCTTGTTTCCACATGTTTATCCCAATATAAGTGGCTTCCATGGGGTCATTGGTGACACGACTGTCTGCGTTGGACAATTTTTTCTCTTTGACGTAGGCTTGCCATTTAGCAATAAATGCTTTGTTTTGGGGGGTCTCTAAGGACATGAAGTAGTTCCATGCAGCAAGGTGTCCAACGAGGGGTTTTGTATCGATGCCACGGAGTTCTTCTTCTCCAACTGAGAAGGCTATGACAGGAATATCTTCAGCTTTTAAGCCTTGATTACCTAATTCTTTGTAAAACGGTACGTTAGAGTCGCCGTTAATGGTGGAAATCACGGCGGTGGGGTTGCCTGTCGCGAAGGTTTTAATTTTGGCAACAATGGTTTGGTAGTCGCTGTGACCAAAGGGGGTGTATTCTTCCATGATATTGGCATCGGTGATGCCTTTTTGATTGAGGAAGGCGCGGAGAATTTTGTTAGTCGTGCGGGGATAGACGTAGTCAGTGCCGAGTAATACGAAGCGTTTTGCCCCACCACCATCAGCACTCATCAGGTATTCAACGGCGGGAATAGCTTGTTGATTGGGAGCAGCCCCAGTGTAGAAGACGTTATAAGAGGATTCTTCGCCTTCATATTGGACGGGATAGAATAGTAAGCCGTTGAGTTCTTCAAAAACAGGTAGAACGGATTTACGAGAGACGGATGTCCAGCATCCAAAGACGACGGCAACTTTTTCTTTTTGAATCAGTTCACGGGCTTTTTCTGCAAATAGGGGCCAGTCTGAAGCGGGGTCGACAACAATGGGTTCTATTTGTTTGCCTAAAACTCCCCCTTTTTTGTTGATTTCTTCAATCGTCATCAGTGCCATGTCTTTTAAAGAGGTTTCACTGATTGCCATTGTGCCTGATAGGGAGTGCAGAATGCCGACTTTGATGGTGTCAGCAGCGAGTACGAATTGACTGGCGAGGAGGGTTGCGCCTGCGGTGAGGCTGAGTAGTGCGGTTTTGCTAAAGGTCTGTAAAACGTTTTTTTTCATTACTTGACTCCTTGTAGCGAGTGGGATGCGGTGATGGGTATCAACCGCGCTTGTCATCGGCAAGACTGATGCCATGATGAAAGAGTGATAGTTAATAACTTGTTTTGTAAATTTTTTATCGTGATTTGAGTAATGTTGAATATGGATATAGTGCACGATTTTAGTCAACATTTATGGGTTTAGCACTAAAAATGCGCAGTTATTTAAGATAATACTTGTTTATATAACTGAATGTATTGTTTCGCGCTTTGTTGCCAACTGCAATCGTAATTCATGCCATTTTCTTGTAATTGTCGCCATGTCGCTTTGTCGCGGAAGGTTAATAGCGCACGTTGTATGCTGTGTAGAATAGCATGATGGTCTTCTGCGTCAAAAATAAAGCCTGTCGCAATTCCTTTATCTAAATTTGCGGGCGTTGTGTCGACAACGGTATCGGCTAATCCGCCCGTGCGACGAACAAGGGGAATTGTACCGTAGCGCATACTGTATAGTTGGTTTAATCCACAGGGTTCAAAACGGGAAGGCATGAGGAAGATATCTGCACCTGCTTCCAGTTGATGTGCAAGGGTTTCATCGTAGCCAATGGTAACGCTTAACGTGCCTTGATAGCGGGTTGCAAGGTGTTTTAAGTGGTTTTCTAGGTCTTTATCGCCGCTACCAAGGATTGCGAGTTGCGCACCTTCTGCGAGGATGTCTGCAATGGCAGGAATGACTAAGTCTAAGCCTTTTTGATAGGTTAAACGGGTAATCATGGCTATTAGGGGTTTTTCGGGGTGCATTAAGCCTAAACGTTGGCATAGTGCCTGTTTATTTTGTTGCTTACCTGTCAAGTCTTGGCGGGAGTAGTGAAACGGTAAATAGGTGTCGGTGCTGGCGTTCCAGTCATCTGTATCAATACCATTTAAAATGCCTCGTAGTTGTTGGCGACGTTCGTAGAGTAAGCCCGCAAGACCATAGCCAAATTGTGGCGTTTGTATTTCTTTTGCATAGTTTGGACTCACGGTTGTGAGCCAATGACTGTAATAAATTCCTGCTTTTAAGAAGGATAACGCGCCGTAATATTCTAATCCGTGCATGTTAAAGCTGATATTCGGCAGTTCTAAAAAACTCATCACCGCAGGGTCAAATACACCTTGATACGCCATATTATGCAGGCTTTGAATCACTCGCACATGAACGGGGTTTGCACTGTACGCCAAATAAGCAGGGGTTAGCCCTGTTTGCCAGTCGTTACAGTGAATAATATCGGGTTTAAAGTCAAAATAATGTTGTCCAAAGAAGGCGGCTAGTTTTGCCAACGCGCCAAAACGTAGGGGATTGTCTTGCCAATCCTGCCCATATGCATCTTGATATAAACCGCCCATTCGTTGATAAAGTTGTGGACAGTCTAGTACATATACAGGGAAACTTTGGTCAGGCATCATGCCCGTTAAAATACGAACAGGGGGCAAACTGTGTAGTAAATTAACGCGCTCATAGACACAAGTGAGGGTTAATTTATCTAACACGGCAGGATAAGCAGGGAGTAAGACGCGAACATCTACCCCTAATTGTTGTAGGGCTTTGGGAAGTGCGTGACTGACATCCGCAAGACCGCCTGTTTTAACAAGGGGATATACTTCAGAACTGACAAAAAGAATTTTGAGAGAGGAGGGCATTATTGATATATAGTGTCAACGGTGAATTGCGCCCCCTGTGGTCTAAGGGGGGCAATGGAGAGTATTAATTTAAAATGGTCACTTCTACTCGACGGTTTTTTTGCCGTCCACTGGCAGATTTATTACTCACAACAGGACGATTTTCCCCAAATCCCTTAACCTGTAACCGCCCATAATCCACGCCCCTACTCACTAAAGCTTGCGCGACAGATTCAGCGCGACGTTCGGATAAATCTTGGTTATAACTTTTACTGCCAACATTATCGGTATGTCCTTCTACTGCAATATATCTACCTGCATTTTGTTGAATAATTCCTGCTAATTGGTCAACGGTTGCTTGTGCGCTAGCATTTAAAGATGCTTTGTCAAAATCAAATAAAACAGCATCAATGCTATACATCATCCCGCGCTCGGTTTGTACCCCTTGCAGACCTAACATGGTTAAACCGCCTGCGCTCATAGAATTTAAGCCAGAACGTTGGGGCGGAACAATATTGGATTTATCGGCGTTTCCTGCTGCCATAAGTGAAGAGCTTTTAATCGCATCGCAAGCATTGAGAAAGGTGAGAATAGTAATAACCGTGATGAGTTTTAACGGGCTAAAAGAAAGCATATTTTTCATAATGAGCGTTCCTGTGGGTGATTGATATTAGAAAGATAACACATTTTTCATTTTTATAAGAGACAAGCAATTTTTTAAATCTATCCATGAGTTAGCAGACTTTTTTTGAGTAAATTATCACTTATTATTCAGCAACTCAATAACCCAAGTTGGGCATCAATCTTTGTAAGAAAAAAATCTTTGCCATACTACTGTATGTAACAGTAGTTAGATAAATTATTTTTTCAGTAACAAAAAAACTGATTTTTCCTGACTAACTCATTGCCTATTCATTACTTTATCGTTAGAATTCATTCTTTTCGTAGGCAGCCTATAGGGCTGCTTTTTCATTTTGGGGATACTGACATGTCAACGACTTTAATGCCCAATTACGCGCGTTTACCCGTTACTTTCACAAAAGGCGAAGGTGCATGGCTTTGGGATACACACGGCAAGCGTTATTTAGACGCAGTGTCGGGTATTGCAGTATGCAGTTTAGGACACGCTCACCCTGCTATTGCTCAAGCGATTTGTGAACAAGCACATACACTGCTACATACATCAAACTTGTATGGCATCGCTCATCAACAAACGCTCGCCGATACGCTTATCCGTTTGACAGGGATGGAAACTGCCTTCTTTTGCAATTCAGGCGCAGAAGCAAACGAAGCAGCGATTAAAATCTCGCGTTTATACGGGCATCAAAAAGGCATCGATGTCCCTACCATTATCGTGATGGAAAATGCGTTTCATGGTCGTACCCTTGCAGCATTGACTGCTACAGGGAATTTAAAAGCACAAGCAGGATTTGATCCATTAGTGCAAGGCTTTATCCGTGTCCCTTACAACAATGTCGACGCTGTTCAACAAATTGCAACCCAAAACCCGAATATTGTTGCCATTCTGGTAGAACCCGCACAAGGTGAGGGGGGCGTTTGTATTCCCGAAACGGGTTATTTACAAAAGCTCCGCGCTATTTGCGACCAACATGATTGGTTATTAATGCTTGACGAAATTCAAACAGGCATAGGACGTACAGGACGCTGGTTAGCCTGCCAACATGAAAATGTACTCCCCGATGTTGTCACTCTTGCAAAAGCATTAGGTAATGGTATGCCCATTGGTGCTTGTTTAGCACGGGGCAAAGTTGCCAACATCTTCACCGCTGGCACTCACGGCACAACGTTCGGCGGCAATCCCCTTGCTTGCCGTACCGCTTTAGCTGTTTTAGAAACGATAGAAAACCAACACCTATTAAATCGTGTTAATGAATTAGGTGAACGGATACATCAAGGACTACACAAAGCCTTGCACGCAGTAGAGGGAGTTATCACCATCCGCCATAAAGGGCTAATGATAGGAGTAGAACTTACAGAACCTTGCGCCCCCTTAGTGGCAAAAGCCTTAGAACAAGGCATTCTTATCAACGTCACTGCCATGCGGGTAATTCGCTTACTTCCCCCGTTTATTCTAACCAATGAACAAGCGGACGAAATTGTACAAAAGGTTTCAAACCTTGTACTCGAATTTCTCTCCGTGACAGCCACCCCCTAACCTACAGGAGTCAGACATGCCCGTCCGTCATTTTTTGACCCTCCTCGACCTCTCTAAAGATGAACTAAACCGCTTAATTGCACGTGCGATTGAATTAAAAGCCATGCAACAAGCGGGAACGATTTACGAACCACTAAAAAATCGTGTACTAGCGATGGTTTTTGAAAAATCCTCTACCCGTACCCGCGTTTCCTTTGAAACCGCAATGGCCCAATTTGGGGGTAGCTCAATTTTTCTTTCCCCCCGTGATACCCAACTTGGACGAGGAGAGCCGATAGAAGATACTGCGCGTGTCTTATCCTATATGGTTGACTGCATTATGATTCGCACATTTGCACATGAAAATGTAGAACGATTTGCCGCTTATTCACGTGTTCCCGTGATTAATGCATTAACAGATTTATATCACCCTTGCCAATTATTAGCGGATATTCAAACCTTTGTAGAAACACATGGCAGCATTGCAGGGCGCAGGGTAGCATGGATAGGCGATGGCAATAATATGTGTCACAGCTATATTCACGCTGCCATGCAATTCGATTTTGAATTAGCCATTGCCTCCCCAAAAGGCTATGAGCCAGACCCCAACATCATGGCACAAGCCAAAGACCACGTTATCTTTACCGACGACGCAAGTGCAGCGATTAAAGGCGCAAGTCTTATTTCAACCGATGTCTGGGCAAGCATGGGGCAAGAGCAAGAACAAGAAAAACGTGCCAAAGCCTTTAAAGATTATCAAGTAGATACCGCATTAATGCGTTTAGCTACGCCTGATGCCGTCTTTATGCACTGCCTACCCGCCCATCGGGGCGAAGAAGTCAGCGCAGAAGTGATTGACGGCAAACAAAGCGTTGTTTGGGAACAAGCGGGCAATCGTTTACATGCACAAAAAGCCTTACTTGAATTTCTATTAGTCACTGCAAAACAGTAAAATAGACATTTTTACCCTTGCGTAGAAGTGACTTAGGTTACTTCTACCAAATATATAGACATATTACTCAACCACTTAGGACGAAAAAATGAACTTAGACAGAGTCACATCAGGCAAAAATCCCCCCAGTGATGTCAATGTCATTATTGAAATTCCCGCCCATAGCGACCCCGTTAAATACGAAGTGGATAAAGAAACAGGCGCGATGTTTGTCGACCGTTTCATGAGTGCCGCCATGCACTACCCCTGCAACTATGGCTATATTCCCCATACTCTCGCAGGCGATGGCGACCCTGTTGACGTGTTAGTCATCACCCCCGTGCCTTTAATCAGCGGTTCTGTCATTCGCTGCCGTCCTGTCGCCTTATTACGCATGACGGACGAATCTGGACAAGATGCCAAAGTGCTAGCTGTTCCCGCTGACAAATTAAGCACCCAATATCGGAGCATATTAGACCTGAAAGATGTTCCACAAAACATGCTCGACCAAATTGCCCACTTCTTTGAACATTACAAAGATTTAGAACCCAACAAATGGGTAAAATTAGACTGTTGGGCAGCCATTGAAGAAGCCCACCGCGAAATTACCGAAGGGATTGAACGCTACAATTCCAGCGCAGAAAAACCGAATTTCTAATTCGTTTCACTGAATTAAACAATAAAAAGACCTGCTAAGTTTTCAAAACTTAGCAGGTCTTTATTTGTCTGAATCAGAATTCACAGAATTTTCAGAATTAGCAGAATTAAAAACAATTAAAAACATAATTTTTTATTCTTTTAATTTTCTTGTCTTTTTAATTCTGAAAATTCTGATTCAGACAAGCTGTTGTCTTTTTAAAAGAAACTCGCCGAACTCAGGTTAATTCGTTTCACTGAATTAAACAATAAAAAGACCTGCTAAGTTTTCAAGACTTAGCAGGTCTTTATTTTTAATGAACTAACAAACGCCGATTAAATTAATCCGCTTTTTTCGTCCGTTTAATCCGTAGCGTTTCATGTCCTGAAGACCCTGAAGACTTAACACGTGTTTTTTCAGTCGTGGTGCTAGTTTTTGCCGTGCGTGGTTTACTGCTACTAGCCCGTTCACCACCACTTTTGCCTTTGCTAGCAGGGACTGGCGCGGGCGTACCAGTATCCAGCACTAACCGTAATTGCTGACCACAAACCCACACTTTTTGCAAATGCTGAAACACATCTTTTGGCATACCTTCAGGTAAATCAACCGTACTATAGGTATCATAAAGCTTGATTTGTCCAATATGATGACTTTCTAAACCTGCCTCGTTAGCAATTGCACCTACGATGTGTTTAGGTTGCGCCCCATGTGTCCGTCCAACTTCAATGCGATAACGCACCATGTCTTCATTAGACGATTCTTGGCGGGGTTTACGCTCACGCGGTTCGCGAGGCTCGCGGGATTCGCGTGCTTCACGGGGGTCACGCTCTTCTTTTTGGCGACTATTACGTGGTGCACGAGTACGACGACTGCTATCGTCTGCAATGGTTTCTTTTTCGCGACTATGCTTTTCTTCAACTTTAGGCAATAACAAAGGACGTTCCCGTTGGAATAAAAACGCTAAGGCGGAAGCGATTTCGTTTAAACCTATGTCATGTTCTTGTTGGTAACTGTTAATAATATCTTCAAAAAAGCCTAATTCTTCGGCAGCGAGTGCATCAGTAATTGCTTGTTTAAACTGACTAATCCGTTTGTCTGTAATATCTTCATGACTAGGCAATTGCATCGGTGTAA
Source organism: Beggiatoa alba B18LD (assembly GCF_000245015.1). Lineage (NCBI taxonomy): Bacteria > Pseudomonadati > Pseudomonadota > Gammaproteobacteria > Thiotrichales > Thiotrichaceae > Beggiatoa > Beggiatoa alba. Next base: position 965,124 of record NZ_JH600070.1, read on the forward strand.
TTGGTTGACGAGTTGCGCGTTCAATATCGCGTAACATCCGTTGTTCGCGTGGAGAAACGAATAAAATCGCTTCGCCTTTACGTCCTGCACGCCCTGTTCGCCCTATCCGATGAACATAAGCCTCTGTATCAGTGGGAATATCATAGTTAATAACGTGGGTAATCCGTTCCACGTTTAAGCCACGGGCTGCTACATCGGTAGCGATAACGATGTCTAACGCACCATTTTTTAAGCGTTCAACCGTTTTTTCCCGTAAAGATTGATTCATATCGCCATTTAACGGCGCGCTGGCGTAACCTCGGGCTTCTAATTTTTCTGCTAATTCCGCCGTTGCCGTTTTGGTGCGCACAAAAATGATAATAGCATCAAAGTCTTCTACTTCTAAAATTCGAGTTAAAGCATCGAGTTTATGCACACCAGACACTTGCCAATAACGTTGAGTAATACTCGCAACAGTAACAGTTTTCGCCTGAATTCTAATTTCAACAGGGTCTTTTAAGTGACGACGAGCCACTTGGCGAATGGCATCGGGCATCGTTGCAGAAAATAAGGCAACTTGGCGTTCGCTGGGAGTGTGGTTCAGAATTTCTTCTACATCATCAATAAAACCCATACGCAACATTTCGTCGGCTTCGTCTAGCACTAAAGTTGCAATTTGGTCTAAACGTAATGTCCCACGTCCTAAATGGTCTAAAACTCGCCCTGGTGTACCAACAACAACATGAACACCGCGTTTTAATTGGCGTAGTTGTAACCCCATATCTTGCCCGCCATAGATGGGCAACACATGAAAGTTGGGCAAATGCCGTGCGTATTTTTGCATGGCTTCTGCAACTTGAATGGCTAATTCACGGGTAGGTGTCAACACTAAAATCTGAGGGGTTGTTAATTCGAGATCTAAACGGCTTAACAATGGCAAGGCAAAGGCGGCAGTTTTACCTGTGCCTGTTTGCGCTTGTCCCAGTAAATCACGACCTGCAAGCAAGGGTGGAATGCTTTCAGCTTGAATTGGGGAAGGCGTTTCGTATCCAATATCATCGATTGCTTTAAGAATAGCGGGTGCAAGTGCCAGTTGCGAAAATTGGCTAATAATTTCTGTGGGCATGACCGAACCTGAATAAATAATATTAAGCCCCTTACATTGCTGTCGTTATCTCGTGGGACTCGTGAATTACTACTACAACTATTTTAAATGTAGAATTTTACCTGATTTCAACAGAATCCGTTATGTGATTTTTAGTTGAATGTAATGTTTATTTATGGAAACAACTGAACACAGGTTAATGATGTTTGTAATGGTAGGAGAATGTGCGAAGGTTTATCTATTATACAATTGAGTTTAATTAACGCATAACGTGGCATTGTAAAAATCTTGGGCATATCTGTATTATTTGCTTGAAAGTTATCAATATTTTTTCGTGTAACTCTTTAATCTTTTTATATTTTAAAAGCAAGTTGCTGACAAACAGGTGTTTTTTTAAATTCCTGTTTAGTTTCTACTGCGTAGTTCATTATTAAGGCTTCCATAATCGCATTGCGATTTTCTTCTTTTCCCCCTAAATGATAAAAATGAGCGGTTGTTATAATAGTATAATTTTTCCAAAGACTTTCCAAGTAGCTGTTTTTTCTGTACTGGTTGCTATGCCAAGTAGAAACCATAAATTTTGCGTTACTATTTTGTAAAGATTTTTCTAACGCAAGTTCGTTTTGCTCATCCCAACTATCGTAATAATCTACATGTCTGCCAATGTAAGGCGGATCACAGTAAATCAAATCATTATTCTTTGCTAGCTTTATTGTTTCTCTGAAATCTTGACAAACAAATTTCCAATCATTGTTTTCTATCAAAAATGCAATATGTTTTACTTGATTTGTGATTCTTGTAACGTAGGATTGTGCAAATCTTTCAGGTTTATGTCCATAAGGTACATTAAATTTTAATTGGCGATTAAAACGTATCATGCCATTAAAGCAACTCCGATTTAGAAATAAAAAATCAAGAGGTTGATGTTCTTTATTAAATTTTTCCCTAACTTCGTTATAATACACCTGTCCCTTTTTTGCTAAAATTTTCCCTTGTTCTTGTAAGAAACTCTTTACAATTAAATGGTTTATTTCTTTACTTTTAATAGCATTGTAAAAATTAATAATATGTGGATTACTGTCTGCAAAAATTGCTTTTGTAGGTTTTACATTAAATCCCACAACCCCTGAACCCATAAAAGGCTCAACCCAAGTTGAGTATTCATTGGGCATATTTTTAAGAATAAAATCTACTAATTTTGTCTTTTTACCTTGAATTTTTATAGGGGGGACGTACGCAGTTTCTTTACTCATCATCGCAAAAGATTGATTAGCTTTTAAGTATAGTTTATTTTTTACTTCCTTTATTTTCTTAATCCTAACGGGAATTTTTCCCATTACAGTTCATTGATTATCAGGTGTTGAAACATATTCTTTGAGTGTTTCAGCAAAATTTTGCAGTTTTTGAAGAAAATCCGTTTTGATTTGATTTTTATTCATCATTAGCGACAGGAAAACAGTTGTACAAAGCAGACTTAATAATACCACTGTTCATGAAAATGGATAACATGACATAACACCATGTTATCCGCAATAAACTTTTTAATTCATACGCATTAAAACACGTAAATGCGCGGTAACGCTACGTCCTAATGAGTGTAATTCATAACCGCCTTCTAAAGCGGAGATAATGCGCCCCTCACCGTATTTATCGGCAACATTTAATAATTCTTGTGTGACCCAAGCATAATCTCGTTCAACTAACCGTAAGCTCGACATGTCATCATCATAATGTGCATCAAACCCTGCGGATATAAAAATAATTTGTGGCATAAATTTATGCAATGCAGGCAACCAGTAATCAGTTACCGCTGCTCGGAACTTTTCCCCATCACTCCCCGCAGCCAATGGCGCATTAACGACATTAGATGGTACGTTTTCTGTGCCACAGTAAGGATAAAATGGATGTTGGAAGGTAGAGCAAAATAAAATATTGGGATTATTTTGCACGAGGTCTTCTGTTCCATTGCCATGATGTACATCAAAATCAACGATAGCAACCCGTTGTACGCCATACTCCGCAATCGCATGGGCTGCGCCAACAGCGACATTACCAAAAAAGCAGAAGCCCATAGATTCGCCACGTAGTGCATGATGCCCTGGTGGACGGACACAGCAAAAAGCGGCTTTGGTTTTCCCTGTCATGACTAAATCAGTGGCTAACACGGCTGCCCCCGCAGAGCGTAATGCGGCTTGTGGGGTTTTGGGCATAATTAACGTATCAGGGTCTAAATAGGCGTGTGGATTTTCCGAGTCCACATAGGCTTCTAATTTGGAATAAGAAAGCACTCGAGAAATATAGTTTTTATCATGAACACGGGCTAATTGCCCCACGGTTGCGAGGGGTGCTTCATAATGACGAACAAAGTCAAAAAGATGTGAGGCTTTCAACTGGTCTTCAATGGCTTCAATTCTGGCTGGACATTCCGGATGTCCCTCCCCCATGTCATGCAGTAAGCAATCGGGATGATAAATATAAGCGATTGTCATAGGGGTCTGACTCCTCCTGATTTATTGAGTACGTATTTTCTTTAACGGTTTGTTCAACGCATTTTTATCGTGCGACATGCAATCTCTGGTTGCAAAACGATATTATATTTTCTTAATTATTCTTAATGTTGTCATGCAGGCTGACTTGCAAGTATTTTAGTAGCACCGCGTCATACGTCGTTGTACGCTAATTGCTGTCAGGAACAGTCTATTTTATACCTTTACTTGTCGAAATGCCTTCCCCTTTTCGCACGAAAATACATTGTATTGTCAACAGACATAAAAAAAGGCGGCTTTTTAAGCCGCCCTTATCGGTAAAGTATCAAACATTTAAAAATCGTTTTCTAATTTGAATGTGTTGAAAATGATATCAACGGAGACGTTACGTGCACCATGTGTCACGGCTTCAAAAATATCCACTTCTTCCCAGCCTAACGCTTTTAGCGGTTGGATATCGTCTGCTTTTACCTGTAATGGGGTTTTGACCGATTTTAAGACAAATAACAATAAGGCTTTCTCTTTCTCCTCTAACGGGGCTTGAGAGGGAGCTTTTTTAGTCAGTGTTACTTGTTCAGGGGTCAAACCAAACACGCTGATTAATAAGCCTGCGTTAAACCCGATACAGTAAGCACACTGATTTTCTTGTGAAACTAACATGCGAATAGTGGCAAGTAATTGAGGGCTTAAGCGTGGATGACGCATGAAATAACTAATTTCTGCCCAGACCATTTCTAACATTACAGGGCTTGCACTCCACATCTGCAAGGCATTGGGAATACGACCTAATAAGCTTTGGATATCCGCATAAATAGCGGCAGTTTTATCGGTGGCATTTTCTGGGAGAACGATATCGACAAGTGGCATAACAACCTCTTTCCCCTCATCTACTTATTTATAAGTAATAAGGTGCTGAAACACGTGAAGAATAATTAAATAATTGCCCATATTTTTCAGTTTGGGAAACAACAAGCTTTAAACTTCGCACATACTCCATGAGTTGTTGCATAGCGGTTTGAAAAGTTTTAACAGACTGCAAACTTTTAGCAATTCCGATGCTACCCGTATAAGTTGCAACGACGAATAACGCAACTGATTCAGGATTAATATCCGCTTTTAACTGCCCGCGTTGTTTCGCCTGTTGCAAACTGCTCGCAATTGTGCGTTGTAAGCGGGTTAAGGTTGAGGTTAAATGCGTGCGGAAAGTTTCATCTAAGGGACTCATTTCCTGCATTAAGTTATTAAACGGACAACCTAGCTTTGTCTGCTCTTCATCAAACTTACCAATCAACTGCTGGAGAACTTGCAGTAAAGTATCTATGGGGTTATTGCTGTTTTCCAATGGGGCACAAATATCATTTTCTAATTGCACACGGATAACTTCATCAAGAACCGCTAAACCCAACGCATGTTTATTCGGAAAGTGATGATATAACGCGCCTTTTGTCAACCCTGTATCCGCAAGAATATTATTGATACTTGCTGCTTGGAATCCGCAACGGTGAATTTCTTTAAATGCTGCGGTCAGAATTTTCGTGCGTGTAATATCAGGTTGTTTCGTTTTCATGATGTTGACATCCCAGTTAGCCTGCAAATGATATTTTTAGTCGTGTGTTATTTGGGAGTAGTGATAGCTCCCTTATGTTCTAGTGTAGGTAAGTAGGATTAATTAGAAAATTCGTGTGGATACGTAACGACACTTCGGTTTTTACGTAGGGACATTCGCTTAGTTTGAGAAAAAAATGATATATATCAGCCGATAATTTAAGAAGAAATTAGATTGAAGACACATAAAAAAATAACAATTTTTATGCTGTTTATATTCACATTGTTTAAATAAACATACCTACAAAATTTAGCTTATAATCGCTACATCTCCTTTTGAATGCCTGTTAATAAATCATGGATACTATTCGTTTACGCGGTGTACGCACCCACAATTTAAAAAATATCTCGCTCGAATTACCACGCGATAAACTCATTGTTATTACAGGACTATCAGGCTCTGGTAAATCCTCTCTTGCGTTTGACACCATTTATGCAGAAGGACAACGCCGTTATGTCGAGTCACTCTCTGCTTATGCTCGACAATTTCTTTCCATGATGGAAAAACCCGAGCTAGAACATATCGAAGGACTTTCCCCCGCGATTTCTATCGAGCAGAAATCTACCTCCCATAATCCCCGCTCCACAGTTGGCACTGTTACCGAAATTTATGATTATCTCCGCCTCCTTTTCGCTCGCGTAGGCGACCCGCGTTGTCCTACACATCACATCAGTTTAAGTGCGCAAACCATCAGCCAAATGGTCGACCAGCTTTTAGCCTTACCTCAAGGCAGTGCATTAATGCTACTTGCGCCGATTATCAAAGAGCGCAAAGGCGAACACGTGCATATTTTTTCTGAACTACAAGCACAAGGATATATCCGCGCACGGGTCAACGGTGAGCTTATCGAATTAGACAGTCCACCAACGCTAGAATTACATAAAAAACATAGTATTGATGCCGTCGTCGACCGCTTTAAAATCCGTGAAGATATGCGCTTACGTTTGGCAGAATCATTAGAAACTGCCTTGAAATTAGGTAACGGACGGGCAGAAGTACATTTTTTGGATAAACCAGAACAAGCACCGTTGTTGTTTTCCGATAAATTTGCTTGCCCTGTCTGTGGTTACAGTATCAGTGAATTAGAACCGCGCTTATTTTCCTTTAACAATCCTGTCGGGGCATGTCCTGAATGTGACGGTTTGGGGGTAAAACAATATTTTGACCCCGCTAAAGTCGTGAGTCAGCCCCAATTAAGCCTTGCAAAAGGCGCGATTGCAGGCTGGGATAATCGTAACGGCTTCTATTTTCAAATGCTTGAAGCCGTCGCCGAACATTATCAATTTGATATTCATACCCCGTTTGCCCAATTAACTGACGCACAACGCCAACTGATTTTATACGGCACAGGGGAAACCGAGATTAATTTGATTTATCAAAGTGATAAAGGCACAACCTTTGCCCGCAAAAAGCCTTTTGAAGGGGTTTTGAATAATTTAGAACGTCGTTATCGTGAAACTGATTCAAACACCGTGCGTGAAGACATGCACAAATATATCAGCAAGCGCGATTGTCCACTGTGTCACGGCTCGCGCTTGTGTGAAGCCGCTCGAAACGTCTTTGTCGCAGAAAAAACCCTCCCCGAATTAACCACCCTGCCCATCAATCGCGCACAAGATTTTTTCCAACAACTGCATTTAACAGGACAACAAGGCGAAATTGCCGATAAAATTTTGAAAGAAGTTGCTGAACGCCTGCAATTCTTGATTAATGTCGGATTAGATTATTTAAGCCTAGACCGCAGTGCCGATACTTTATCAGGTGGTGAAGCGCAACGGATTCGACTCGCCAGCCAAATCGGCGCGGGATTGGTTGGCGTGATGTATATCCTTGATGAGCCTTCTATTGGCTTGCATCAGCGGGATAATCAGCGTTTATTAGATACCTTGATACGTTTGCGCGACTTGGGCAATACCGTGATTGTGGTCGAACATGATGAGGATGCGATTCGAGCCGCTGACCACGTGGTCGACATGGGTCCGGGCGCGGGTGTGCATGGTGGTTATGTCGTTGCACAAGGCACACCACAGGCAGTCACACAGGTTGCCGAGTCTTTGACAGGACAATATTTATCAGGACAACGCAGCATTGCCGTACCAACACAACGACAAGCAGTCGATAAACAGAAAATTATTCGTTTAACAGGTGCACAGGGCAATAATTTAAAAAATGTGACTTTAGAAATTCCTCTCGGTTTGATGACGTGTATCACAGGGGTTTCAGGTTCAGGAAAATCCACCTTAATCAATGACACTTTATATCCGCTCACTGCGCAACGCTTGAATAATGCCAATGTAGAACCCGCACCTTATGCAAGCATCAGCGGTTTAGAACATCTCGATAAAGTCATCGATATCGACCAGAGTCCTATCGGGCGCACACCGCGCTCAAATCCAGCGACTTATACAGGCATTTTTACCACAATTCGTGAATTATTCGCGGCAACGCCAGAAGCGCGTTCACGTGGTTATCAAGCGGGACGCTTTAGCTTTAATGTCAAAGGGGGACGCTGTGAAGCCTGCCAAGGGGATGGTGTGATTAAGGTAGAAATGCATTTTTTACCTGATATTTATGTCGTTTGTGATGTTTGCAAAGGTAAGCGTTATAACCGTGAAACCTTAGATATTCACTACAAAGGCAAAACCATCGACGATGTATTAAATATGACGGTAGAAGACGCGCTCGACTTTTTTTCTGCCGTGCCGATGTTAGCGCGGAAATTACAGACATTAATGGATGTCGGCTTGTCTTATATTCGTTTAGGACAAAATGCGGTAACGCTATCGGGCGGGGAAGCGCAACGGGTAAAGTTAGCGAAAGAATTATCGAAGCGGGATACAGGTAAAACGCTGTATTTGTTAGATGAACCGACAACGGGCTTGCATTTTCACGATATCGCGCAATTGCTCACGGTTTTGCACCGTTTACGTGAACATGGCAACACGATTGTGATTATTGAGCACAATTTAGATGTGATAAAAACTGCTGACTGGATTATTGATTTAGGCCCTGAAGGCGGTGACAAAGGCGGGGAAATCATCGCCGTTGGAACACCTGAAAGCGTTGCTCAACAAGCCTATTCTTACACAGGGCAGTTTTTACGCCCTTTATTAAAGCTGACAGCAGAGAATGAGGCAAAAGCGACAGAGAAGAAGAAAAGTCGACGGCGTAAAGAAATATAAAGCGACTTATTTCAGGACTGCCAGTCCTTTAAGGACTGGCAGTCCTTGCTTTTACGTCGATTAAAACAAGTTTATTTTTCTAACACATATGTACCCGGTGCGGGACAAAGTGCGGGATAGTTTTGATTACCCACGCTTGGAGCGACAACCATCTCGCCACAATGTTGTCCTAGCCATTTATCCCAATCTTCCCACCATGAACCAGGAACTTTAGGCGTAGCGGCAACCCATGCCTCTGCATCGGATTGTCCTGTGGCATCACCCACCCAATAACGGCGTTTCGGCGGGTTCACGGGTGGGGAAATAATGCCGAGAATATGTCCTGATGTTGCTAAGACATAACGCACGGGACTTTTTACTAATCCGCAGATTTTAAACGTTTCTTTCCACGGGGCGATATGGTCTTGTTCAGTGCCGACTGCATATAAAGGTTGGCTAATTTTCCGCACATCTAAAGAACGACCACCTAAGGTAATACCTTTGGGTTGCATGAATTTGTTATGTAAATAGAATTCGCGCAAATAGAAGGAATGCATTGCTTCAGGTAAGCGGGTGCTGTCCATATTCCATGCGAGTACGTCAAACTGGGGTAAATCTTCACCATATAAATAGTTATGTACGTAGTAATGCCATATCAGGCTGTTAGAACGTAGCATACGGAAAGAATCTGCTAAGTTGCTACCTGGTAAATAGCCATGTTCGCTCATCAATTCTTCAATGTATTTAATCGTTTCTTCATCGATGAATATCTTAATTTCACCAGGGTTGCTGAAATCAACTAAGGTTGTGAACAAGCTCCATGATTGAATGGGGCTGGTGATGTCGCCTTGAATATCATCTGCATCTAGCCATGCCATCAATGCCGTTAAAATAATTCCGCCTATACAATAGCCTACTGCGTGAACATGGGGGGCGTTGGTGATTTGCTTGGCAATATTGGCGGCTTCTAATACACCTTTTAGCATGTAATCATCTAACGATGTATGACGCATTTCTGCGGTGGGGTTTTTCCAGCTAATCAGAAAAACCGTGTAGCCTTGAGCGACTAACCAGTGCACAAAGCTTTTTTGTTCACCTAAGTCTAAAACGTAAAACTTGTTAATCCATGGTGGCACAATGAGTAGTGGCACTTGATGCACATTAGCGGTAACGGGTTTGTATTGAATCAATTCAAACAGGGGAGAGCGATAAACCACTGAGCCGACAGTATTGGCTAAGTTTCCACCAACGGTAAACGCCGTATTGTCAACCATGCGGATGGTTTTATATTTACTATCGATAATAAAATTCTTCAGCCCTTTCAAAAGGCTTTCGCCGCCTGTTTCAACAAACCGCTGAACAGCAACGGGATTTGTCCAAAAATAATTACTGGGTGAAATTGCATTTAATACTTGACGCATCCAAAACCCTGCTTTATCGCGGGTTTTTTCAGGAAGGTCGGGCGTTTTATAAATACTGTCTTCAATCCAGCGCGTGTAGAGTAAATAAATCTCTTTAATCGTGTCTAAATAAGGATTTTCTGTCCATTCAGGCTCTTGAAAGCGTTCATCATATTCATTGACGGGGATAGAATCTTGTACGAGAAAGCCACTAAAGCGTTCCCATGTTTGCAATTGTATTGCCCAACTGTCTTTGCTCAGTTGTAACAGGCAATCAGATAATTCTTTTGGGTGATTAAGCCATGCTCTTTGTACATCTAAATAAGATTGCGTGATGCCGAAGGGGTCAACAGATTGCAACAAATTTTTGGCTACGGCTTCAGACTTTTCAGAAAAAAGACCAAAGGGATCAAAAAAATTGCCAAATTGCGCCATAAAATCCTGTTGGCTGATACCAAAAGGCTCTAGCAGTTTATTAATCTGCACGCTTAACTCATTCAGTGGGGGTAAAGAAGAAGACATAGAAGCTCCTTAACAGTCGTTAAAACGTAGCACTATAATGGTATTTTATCGCCTTTAAATTAAGAGACTTAGCCGATTAGGCTGAATAAAGCTAGGCTTAAAAAAGTATCCAATATCATGCAGATGTTCTTTAAATCATTGTCTTTTTATGGGGACATTTCCACTGATAAAAACGTTTTTTGGATTATTTTATCTCGCAAAATAAACGTTATTTTATGGACAACGACCTGTTTATCAGTGACCTGATAATATACGTTTAATCTAAAAGTCACTACAGTTTATCTGTTTTTAATGGTTATACAGAATTATTGTTGCATACTGAGCATACCTAACGGTGTGTTATGCAATTTATGCGAATAAACTTCTATTCTATTGTCAAGGTGTCATCAATGTCATATTGAGATAGCGGTTTTATTCGTGCCTAGAAACCTAAATAGGTAAGATGATGGATGACTTATCGATAAATTCTCTCTTAATCCTTGCGGGTGCAGGCAGTGTATTACTGCTCTTGGTTTGGAGTGGTATTTTACTGCTGGTTGCGTATATCAGTGGCTGGTCTGCATTAGCTCGTTATTACGCAGCACCAATGCCCCTTCCAATGATAAGTCAGCGATGGATATACCAAAGTATGGCGTTACGTTGGTTTTTTTGGGGGTATAACAACTGTTTAACGATAGGAGTTGCAGACGACGGTTTTTTAATTAAGGTGGTATTTCCCTTAAAAATTGGACATAAACCGTTGCTAATTCCTTGGTCGGCAATACAAAAAATTGAAGTGATTAAGGTTTTTTCAACGTTTCCCATCATGAAATTAACGTTGCATCAGTTGCCTTCTATCCCTTTATTTTTATCTAAAACCTTGCTAGAAAATTTACAACAACGAAGTTCTATTACGTTACCTATTGTAACAGTAGAAGATAAGGCTGTTAGTTATAGTTCTAACACGTGATAAGTTGCACCTTTTTCAAAAATCCTAACCCCGCCCCCTTCGGCAACAGTTTGTCGGACGAGTGTGGGGTTTTCTATTTTCACACCTGCCAGATAATCAACGCCAAAGTCTGCGAGTTCTGGCAGCCAAGGGACTGTCGGTCCCATTAAAACCACTTGGGCATTTTGGGATAGTTCAATTAAACGAGGGAAGGTTTTATTTGGGATAGAGGTTGCTGTTAAAAACACCCAATCTGCTTCGGGGAGGAGAAATTCACAGGCAGTATCAGGATAATCATTAATATCCGTTGGTTGACGTTCTAAAACGGTCATGTCAAGAATTTCACAATAACGATTTAAATTAGGATAACGTCCAACCACGACAATTTTTTGATCTTTTAAACGGGGGAGAAAATGTTCAAAAACGGCAAGATTAGCCGTATTTTTGCATTCCAAGCGTTGCGCTTGAGCATATAAAGATTCAGCATCAGCATTGATTGCGGCATTAATCGCAGCCATACCAATGACCGCTTCATGAGGATTCCATGAACGTATCCAATAGGCAAGATCAACCGTGCTTCTACCTGCTAAACTACCAGCCCACCCCAGTGTACGACTAAATACAGCAGGACTCATGGCTAAACCAGTAGCATCTTTTGTACGACATAATGTCCATGTTAAGCCGATTAAAATTTCTTCAACATAAGTGGGCATCACTTGATCGAGCAAAAGATCATAGATTTCACGCGGATTGTGCATATTTAATCCGTTAATGAAGGCAATAAACGTGCTTCCGTTTTGACTTGGTCACCACGACCCCAAGCGGTAACCGCTTCAACAAACCATTTTTCTTGTGACGGGTGCGGGCGTACTACATCATATTCCGCATAAAATGCGCCATCAGGATAAAATAAAATACTCCCGACACTATGCCCTTTACCATTCCGCCACGTGCCTTTTAAACTCTCTTGCCCATCATACGGGTCACGGCTTAACTCAAAATGAGCCATATCAAACCGTCCAACGAGGGTATCAGAATCTTTAAAGCCCATTTTGTGCAATTCATTACACATAGAAGCGCGGATGGCTTCTCCTAAAATACGGACTTGTTTCAGACGTTTTTCGACTTCTTCACTCATCATCATCAAATTATTATCAACTGTAGGTGCGAATTCACTCGCACGATAAAACATAAACCCCATTGCGAACAACTTCGCCCCTACAATCTTGCAGGTTAATCGTATAACGACTTAAGCCGCCACGCCTTGCGGTGCATGGGTATGGCAATTTTTAGGACAGACTTTCGCACAGGATTGACAGCCAATGCAATCCATTTCATCTACAATCGCCATGACCATCATATTATCATCATCTTCGTCCATATCCTCATCTTCGAGGACATCGCTACGCTCAACTAATTCAAAAACTTTGCGTGGACAGACCTTGTAACAGCGTCCACAGCCAATACAGGTGGCTTGATTTAAACCGACAATAAAGGCTGGTTCCCAAACTACACCGCCACGGGTGATTCCTGTGATGTTTGCCATAATAAATTTCTCACTGATATTAACAAATAACTGTTGCAAAACCATGACCTGCATCCCATCTGATGCAAGTCAATTTTGTAACAGGACGACAAAGAAACAACTAACCACCCGCAGCTTTTAACGCTTTGTTAGCCTCTGCCCAATCTTTACAAGCATCATAAGTGGATTGGGCAATACCAGGAATTTCTTCAAACCCAGCAGGTAAACGGTCTTCTACTAAATCATGTAATTGAGAAGCCCACTCGCTGGCAATGCGTTTCTTCTTCGCAACTTCTTTTTGTAATTCTTTTAATTGATCTTCGCTCATCCGCTGTACTCCTTAATACGGTTTATAACTCAGCAACTTCACGGTATTTATTCAACCGTTCTACCGCAGCATCAACAATTTTTGTCGCTTCTTCGTGCATATTTTCCAAGCTCTTAAAGCCAAAACGATGCACATCCCGTAAGGTCTTGTCGACAACGACTAATTTACCAATGGTAATGATCGCACGACCAAACCCTTCATGGCTTAAATTAATCATAGGAACAGCCATTAAGCCTTCGCTTTGCTTCTCGATTAAACTGGCAATTGCATTGTAATAAGCTTTGACACGAGACATCGTAATATCATCAGGGTCACCAATTACAGGAATTTCAGCCTTACGCTCTTTGGTTAAAACCAACGGTGATAAAATTCGCGCAACTGACCACTTTTCATACATATCATAAGTGTCTAACGCCCGCATTTGCTTGACCATTTCCGCACAGAAATCGGATGCTAATAAGGGATTGTCATCTTCAATTGCTAAGGCTAAGCCTGTACTCATTGTGTTATCACTCCTAAAAAGGGATTAAAAATCAATATGAGACTATAACGATACTTAAAAATACTGATAACTATTCATTCCAGCCTTCGGCTTCCATCTCATCAAAACGGCTTGAATCTGAACTTTTCTGCTGTTTTTGCACCGCTTTTGCCAACCAATTCGTAGGACCATTGCGTAATTCAGTTTGTAAACTTTCTAACAATTCTTGAATCGGCGCGCCTTCGCTCACTTTAACAGGCTGAATCCCTTGCGCTGTTAATTGGCGAATCGCAGAACCGCCTACGGCTTGACAATAAACCGCCGCACAACCATCTAATAACTTGAACTTTTCGGCTAATTTATCTTCATTACCATCTTGGGCATAAGCTTGAAACTGCGCGACTTCTTTTAAAGTGGCTTTCTCAGTCGTGACTGCATAAATCACAAAAGATTCTGAAGAACCAAAATGCTGATTAACGGTTTTCATGTCCGTACTCGCAAAAGCGACTTGAATCGCGTTCATGTCCATCATTTGTTCCTCAGTGTTGCAAGCGACTATCCGCAAATGTCGTTGGAGAAGCATAAGCTGCCTCCTGTTTTTGAGCGTAACGGGAATAATACGGTTTAATCTCATGATTCGCATGTTGACTTAACATCAAATTTGCCAAATCAAACAAGGTCTGACGGCTACCTTTATAGCCAATCCAAGTCCGCTGATATCCCCCAACAAAATCATACTGCGGGAAACCCGCCCGCAAGATAGGCACACCCAACCGCTGTGCAGATTCAACCGCATGAGAATTACCAATAACAATTTGTGCCTGTTGCTCTTTTGCGGATTTCTCCAAATCTTCTAAATCCCCTACTTTAACAGAGGTTGTTGGAATTTGCTCCAAAATACCTGTATGCACATGGCTAGAAACAACCGCTGTTACAATTTCTGCCCCCATGCCTACTAAAAACTGACTAAAACCATAGACTTCATCAGGGTCGCCCGCAATCGCAATCCGTGCTTGACCTAACATAAAATGCGTGTCTAACATGGCATCCTGTAACTGCGCCCGCTGACGCTCATACTTAGCAGGCACAGGCGTTCCTGAAATACTTTGCAAAGTCGTTAAAAAACGATCAACCGCTTCAATCCCCATCAAACTATCAAAACGATAATCGGGAACGCCTGTTTTTTGCTTCAATAAATCCGCTGCTTTCGTCAATGAATGACCAATCACTAACGTTGCCGCTGACATGCCCAAGGTTTCAAACTCAGAAACAGCCGTGCCACCCATTGTCAACGGCGTATAATCCAGATAGCCATCACTGACATGACCATCTAATGAATCACCTAAATGGGGAATTAAAACAGGACGTAAACCAAAGCTCTCAATGGTTTCTTCTAAATATTCAAGGTCACCAGGGGTTAACGTAGAACCCACTAACACAGTAACCTGACGCGGACGCATAGCAGGCTGTGTTTTCGCTTCCTCAGCCGTTGGCACTAAATACTCAATCATTGCCGTTACCGCCAAGGCGAAACCACTTTCTAAACAACCAACAAAATCAGGGGTATTGACAGGAACAACCTTAACATGACTTAACTCAGGATACTGCTCACGAAACATGCGCACTGTACGCCGAATATCAGTCCCCTGCGTTTCTGATAAACCCGTTGTTACCACGCCAATCAAAGCGGGTTTACTCTTCTCTGCTATCGTTTTCAGCCCTTCAACAACGCTATCATCAGCACCCATAATAGAACTAACCTGATCCATTGCAGTGGTTTGTAATGGAACAGGTTCACGAAAATGGCGCACAAAGAAAACTTTGCCAAACGCAGTACACCCTTGAGATCCGTGCATCATCGGCATAGATTTTTGAAAACCTAAAAAAGCGAGTGATGCCCCAACAGGTTGACTGGTTTTTAAAGGACTGACCGAGAGTGCTTTATTACGTTTTAAAATCTCAGCCATATCAACAACCCCTTACATAATGATGACTTGCTTGTGTTTTAAAAGTAACGGTCTGCAATGGATATGCCAAGAAAAAATATGATATTTTTCAGATTATTGATATTTTCTATTTTGTAAGAAACCCGACAATTGTGGCTTGTCTTGGCTTGATTGCACCATTGTTGGGCAAGCTGGGGGAAATTGGGACAAGATTGACTGGATGATTATAATGCTAGGAACTGACAGATGAATTATCTTTATGTTATTATTGGCAAACTTTATTAACAAGAACAAATAATATTTATGAAAGCACACGAAACCCATTTACAACAAATTATTGGTAGAGCTGAACAACAATTTATCGTCCCCCTTTTTCAACGGACATATAGTTGGGATAAGAAAGAATGGGAAGATTTATGGGAAGACTTATCTGATTTATTTGAAGTCGATGAAGAGGGGAAACATAAAACCCATTTTTTAGGGGCAATTGTAACAATTCCCGCTAATGTTGTTCCTCATGGCATTACACAATATTTACTCATTGATGGTCAGCAACGATTAACAACTTTATTTCTTTTACTAACAGTGATTCGTGATAAAACAAACGATACTCAACTTACCGCTAAAATTCATGAACAGCAATTAGTTAATAAATTCTCCAAAAATAGCGATTTTTATCGACTACAGCCTACCCAACAAGATCGCATCGCATTCCAAACATTGATTGATCGTGAAACGATAACGGAAGAGTTAGAAAACTCTAAAATTATAAGATGTTACCGCTTTTTCGAGAAAAAGCTGGCGACTGTAGATAATTTAGAAAAACTTAGCCAAATCATCAGCCATCAGCTCATTGTTGTAAGCATTGTTTTAGACCCCAATGAAAACCCACATCTTGTCTTTGAAAGTCTCAATGCACGCGGGAAACCATTGACACAAGCGGATTTAATTCGTAACTACTTTTTTATGCGGATTGACATAGAAAAACAAGAAACCATTTTTAAACAGCATTGGCAACCCATGCAAGATGCATTAGGCGAAGCACTCACCGAATATATTCGTCACTACCTCATCGCCATTAAAGCCAGTAACGTGAAAAAAACCGACGTTTATATGGCATTAAAAACATGGGTTGATGATAACAGCAAAGATATTATTGAGGGTTTAAAAGAAATTGATTGTTATGCCCGCTATTATCATAAAATTCTCTATCCGCAACATGAACCCGTTACAAAAATAAGACAGGCTCTTACACGCATTAAACGGATAGAAGTAACCGTTGCATATCCTTTTTTATTAAACTGTTACCATGACTATGCGCAAAAGAAATTAAGTGAAGATGAATTTTGTCGTGTGTTGCACCTGATAGAAAATATCATCATCCGTCGCTCTGTTTGCGGTATTGCCAGTAATTCGCTCAATAAAATCTTTCCCGCAGTCTATCGTGATGCATATCGCAATTCTCCCGATGATTTCGTTAAAGGCGTTGCTGACGCTTTATGCACGAAAGATTATCCCGATGATGGAAAGTTCAAAGATGCATTGATAACGGCTAATTTCTATAGTGCTGCTGAAGGGCGTGAACGTAGCAAGTTAATTTTAGAATCTTTAGAAGCGAGTTATGGACATAAAGAATCTGTTGATTCTAAAGGATTAACGATTGAGCATGTCATGCCACAAACCATAAAGGGCAGCGCGTGGCAAAAAGAACTCGGTGAAAATTGGGAAGACACACATAGTCTATATATACATAATTTGGGTAATTTAACCCTCACTGCCTATAACGGTGAGTTATCCAACAACTCATTTACTGAAAAGAAAAAGTTATTAACAGACAGCCATTTAGAGTTAAATCGTTATTTTGCAAATATTGCTAAATGGGATGAAGAACAGATTAAACAACGTGCAGAAATGCTTGCAGAACGTGCATTAGCAATTTGGGCGTATATTGGCAATGCTAAATCGACCGCCATTAGTCGCAAATCTCATGAGGTTACAGGGAGTAAACCCATTCGTTTATTGATTAAAGGGGAAGAGTTTCCTGTTAAATTATGGCGTGATGTTTTACTACAAACCTTTAACTTTATTGCTAAAACTGAAGGTGAGCAGTTTGATAAGTTAGCAGATAATTTACCGCGATTTATCAACAAACATGAACATGTTTTTCGACGCAGTGAAAAGCTCATAAATGGCTATTATATAGAACTCAATTTGAGTGCAGAATACATATACCGCCTTTGTAAACAAGCAATTGAGTTTTTTAACTATGCGGCTGACGATTGGCAAATAGAATTTATCCAATGATGAGTTAATCTCATTATTTTTTTCGTTCTGCTTGATTTGATTAGAACGAGAATATTTGTTTATCCTTCATCTGTATTTAAGTGAAGTAAGCTATTTAAAATATTATTTAATCACCACTTTTTTAACAAAATGATATGATTAAATATTACCCGTTCAACTCGGGTTATAATAATTATAATTCTCCTCCTTGTGTTACAAACACCACCAAAACATAAACGATGATGACAACAATAGAAGCCCCTTTATTAGAACATATTCAACCTTTTAACCAACTAAGCAGTGATGAGTTGGCGGCGGTTATGCAAACCGTTGATATCGCTTATTTCAAGAAAGATGATTATCTTGTGAAACAGGGTGAATCGCCTGATTATTTGTATATTGTTTTAAAAGGGTTAGTGCATGAAGTTAATGATGATGAAGAACTTATTTCTTTTTATACAGCACAGGATTGTGTCGATACTATTGGTTTATTAGAAGGGGAAAGCAAGCATAACTTTATTGCTAATCAAGAGGTTGTTTGCTATCTTTTGCCAAAATCTACTTTTTTAACGGTAATCGGTAGTAATAGCGCGTTTAAAAATGCATTTCATCAGAATTTAACGACTCGTTTAAATAACATTGTTGAGCAACGCCAAAATAAAGAAATGGCTTCTTTTATGTTGGCGAAAATTAGTGATATTTACATGCAACCGCCTGTCTTTGTGAATGCGGATGCCTCTATTTATGAAGCAGTTCAACAGATGCAAACCCACAAAGTCAGTGCTGTTTTAGTACAGCGTGGTGATGAAGTTGGGATTTTTACCGATACAGATATTCGTAAACATGTCGTTTTAGGACGTGTTTCTGTCGATACTGAGTTAGGTCAATTTGCAACGTATAATTTAATTAGTTTACAAGTAGATGATTTTTTGTTTAATGCTCGTTTAACAATGACTAAGCATTCTGTTAAGCGGATATTAGTTTATGAAAATGATAAGATTGTAGGGTTGTTAGACCAATTAGATTTATTTAGTTATTTTTCTAATGATTCACGTTTAATTGCTGTTCAGATTGAGCGTGCAACGACGAAAGAGCAGTTGAAAAAGGCTTGCGACACGGTTTTTACAATGATTCAGTCTCTTTATGATAAAGGGGTGAAAATTCGTTATATTTCTCAGTTAGTCACAGAGCTTAATCGACGTATTTTTCAAAAATTGTATGCCTTAATTGCTCCTCCTGACTTAATTCAGAATTCTTGTTTATTAGTGATGGGGAGTGAAGGACGCGAGGAGCAAATTTTACGCACTGACCAAGATAATGCGATTATTTTGCGTGATGGTTATGTCTGCGAATCGTTAGCGGCTATTACGCAGGAGTTTACAGAAACCTTGGTGCAGTTTGGTTATCCACCTTGTAACGGTAAGATTATGGTGAATAATCCTTATTGGTGCAGACCGTTAAAGGCTTTTCAGAATCAAATTTATGAGTGGATAGACCATCCAAATGAAGAATCGTTGATGAATTTGGCAATTTTTTATGATGCCCATTGTGTGGCGGGTGATGCTGAATTATTGCGAATGGCAAAGGATTATTTGTTTAAACTTTTGCAAGATAATAAGATTTTTTACGCGCATTTTGCCCGCCCCACCTTGGCATTTGAAACGCCTTTGAATTGGTTTGAAAATTTCATTGTTGAGAAAAATCATAATCGTAAGCAGTTGGATATTAAAAAGGGCGGGATTTTTCCGATTGTGCATGGTGTGCGTAGTTTGGCGGTAGAAAACCGTGTGACGATTACGAATACGATTGAGCGTATTCGTTTTTTGCAAAAAATAGGCGTGTTACAGCCTAAATTTGCTGTTGAGTTAATTGAGGCTTTCGCCTTTATGAGTTGGGTACGCTTACATGCGGAATTGCTCGACATTAAGAATGGTGAAACTTATGACAATTATGTCGATCCAGATACATTGAATAAGTTGGAACGTGATTTGCTCAAAGACTCGTTTAAAATTGTCAATGAGTTTAAAAAACTGATTACCCATCACTTTAAATTGAATTTAGTAAGCTAATGTTTAATAAAAAACCCAGCCGTGACACATTGTCAGACCCCAATTTTGCGTTTTTATTTGAGACTGCACCTGCTGATGAGTATGTGTGTTTAGAGTGTGAAACATCTACCTTGTCGTTAGAAACAGCGGAAGTGCAGGTTATTCATGCTGTTTTAATCAAGGGAAATCGCGTTTTAAGCAGTCAGAAATTATCACTACTCGTTAAAACGTCAGCAGAGACGCTTGATAATTCTGAGGCACTTGAGCCGATAGAGGCAGTCCGTCAGTTGCTCTATTTTATTGGCGCACGTCCTGTTGTTGGTTATTACCTTGAATTTGATTTAAATTTGTTAAATCAATATATTGAGCAGTTAATTGGCTTTCCTTTGCCAAATGAGCAAATTGAGATATCAGGGATTTATTACAATAAACGTCAAAGTAAATCGCAGCCAATTAATGTCGATTTACGGTTTGATACGATTGTGCGTAAATTGGAGTTACCGACATTTAATAACACGGCATTGGATCGTACATTGACAACGGCATTGATGTATATCAAGTTGCAACATGTTGCACGGGTGGAGTGAGTTTAAAAAAACCGTGAGATGTGGATTTTAGGACTGGCAGTCCTCAGATAAAAATTGGATTGCCAGTTTTTTAGGGATAATTATAGATTTTTTAGGATGTTGGGTTTATAACCCCATGCAGTTTGCATAGTAGGTAACGGTTGCAGGCCAGTCGGAGAAAATGGCGCGAATGCCGACTTGTTTTGCTAACACGTCTAAAAATACCATCATGTCGCCGTCGTTATTGATGGTATCATTAATCGATTGGTAGTACCAACCCCCGCCTGTTTTTAATAAACCAGAGCGTTCTAATGTCCATGTGATAATGTCTAAGCCGAGTTCTTTGGCTTTTTTGGCATAGTTAGAGGGAATAATATTTTTTTCAGCATCTAAGGTGACTAGCATCCATGTGGGCGGGCCAACAATTTTCACGCCTTGTGCAACGAGTTCAGGTAGGCGTGCGGTAGAGGCTGCTAGCCCGTCCATGGTTTCTAATTCGTCTAGGAATACAGCTTGTTGTCCGAATTCGGGTTCGTTTTTAATCCAGTATAAAATATCTTCTAAATTAAATGATTGCGCAAAAACATGGCTGGCAGGAACGCCTGCTGTTTTGTATTCATCAATCATTTTTTGTGCATATTGGGCTTGGGTATAAGTGCCATCAAAAGGCATGGTGACACTCGCCCCTTTTAATTCAGGGGTCATTTTTACGTCTAATTTTTTAAAGAGTTCAATGCTTTCGGCATGTGTCATGACGGTGCCGCAAGTGGCATATAAGTCTGTACGCCAGTTTGCTGTTCCGCCTAAGTATTCTGCTATGGTCGTGGCTTTGGGATTGCTTGCGTCCATTTTGCCGCAGAGGGTTTTAAATTCTTCTAGTGTGATGTCGCTGGTGCAACACATGGCGTTAGCGGGTGTACCTGTTGTTGCGTCTGCAGGCGTAAAAGGGACAGTGCATTTTGAGGCTAAAGGGGTTGCTAATATGTTGGTTGTGGTGTGTAAATCACATTGAGAATGGCGACAAACCAGTTGTTTATCTTTAGTAAAAGTCACATCACATTCAATAATACCCGCGCCCATTCTGGCGGCAGCCATATAGGATTCTTTGGTATGTTCAGGGAATTGCATCGCAGCCCCGCGATGACCGATAGAAAAGTCGGTTTTCTTTGCGGGGGTTTCGTTGCATTGCTGTAGCTTGGTTTTTAAGGGGCTGTCGCTCATGTCTTCAATTAAGTAGAAAGGGCGGACTCCGACTTGAATATTACGCGCCGCTGTTTCATTTATCGGGGCAACTTGGGTGACGGCAAAATTTAAATTGGTCATGTGTTGCATATCCACGGAGAACAGTGTGCCTGTGGTATCACCAATAACTTGCATTTTTGGAATATGTACAGCACCTGTTTCACTGTTATATAGCACTTCGTTATCTGCTAGCACGATTTGGCTGATTAAGCCTAACGTGAGCAATAGGGTCATTCTCATGGACTGCTCCTAAAAGATTAATAAAATTTAAAGTGGTTAAGTCTTGATTTTATAAAATCTTTATGTCTAATCAGTGACAGAGCAGTTTACTTTTAAAACAGATAAATACAAGTTTTACTTTTATTCTCCTTTGGGTCTCACTCTTCTGGTTGCAATGGCTTGATAGGGGTCATCTGGCCAGTAGTGTTTGGGATAACGCCCTTTTAATTCTTTTTTGACTTCTGTATAGGTTCTTTCCCAAAAGCTGGTTAAGTCTTGAGTCACTTGTATCGGTTGGCGTGCTGGGGAAAGTAGATGTAGCATCACTTTAATTCGTCCTTGTGCTACGGTTGGGGTAGTTTGTAAGCCAAAGAGTTCTTGTAGGCGTACAGCAAGGATGGGGGCTTGTCCATCTGTTTGGTATTGCAAGCGAATCTGTGAGCCACTGGGGACGGTAAGGTGAGTCGGTGCGTGGGTCTCTACATGTTGTTGTTGTATCCATGTGAGTTGTTGTTGCAGGATGTGGGAAAAATCAAGTTTTTCGAGATGGCTTAAGCGATGCATTCCTGTTAAATAAGGGGCTAACCAGTTATCAAGGCTTGCTAGTAGTTGGGAATCACTCATATCAGGTAGTGCTAATTCGGGCATCCACGTGCGAAGGGATAGGACGCGAGTTTGCCAGTCGCGGAGGGAGTCAGTATAGGGAAGTGCTCGACTGCCTGTTTGTTGAATCCCTTGTATTAAGATTGGGATGCGTGTTTCATCATTGAGATTAGCTATCGGTTGAGTATTTAGGCAAAGTTCGCCTAGTCGTTGTTCTTGTTGCGCCAGTACACAATTTTGTGTGTTATCCCATGTAACCCGTTCTATATTTCTAATGTGTTCTGCAAAATAGTGTCGTAATGCTGAAAGGCTAATCGGTTCAGCGAGGAATATTTTTGCATCATTCCCTTGTCCGCCGTCTAGGTGGGCGATAGCAAGATAGTCTGTAGCAGTTGTGCCTTCTGGTAGGTAAGCCCCGCGCCCATTGGCAAGACGGTAGCGGGCGGTCTGGTTGGGGCGTTGTTGTGCGATACGGTCGGGATAGGCAAAGGCAAGTAAAATACCTGCACTATCAGCATCTAAGGGTTTAGGGGTTTCTTGTAGTTGTCTGCGCCATTGTTGTGCGAGTTGTTCTACTTGTTGGCAGGTGTGGATATCAATCCCTTGTGCACGGGCAATTTGTTTGCCTTGTCGTCGGTAGGTTTCGAGGGCTTGTAGTCGGCTGGATAATTCTGGGTTGCGGGTTTCTCGTAGAATATCGCGCTCAGTTAATAAGGCACAAATATCACAAGCCAGTTGTCCCCAGCCTAATTGTTGCGCACGGTAGAGCAAATGGGCTAAACGGGGATGGGCTGACCATGTTTGCATGGCTTTTCCGACTGGGGTTAAACGTCCTTGTGTGTCTAGGGCATCTAAGTCGGTGAGGAGTTCGCGGGCTTGGGTGAGTGTTGCTGTCGGTGGTGGGTTAAGCCATTGTAACCGATGGGCATCATGTGCGCCCCATTGTGCTAATTCTAAGGCTAGCGGGGTTAAATCGGCTTCTAAGATTTCGGCGGGCGTTTGGGCAATCAGGCGTTCTTGTTGTTCTTTGCTCCATAAACGATAGCAGTTGCCTGCTTGCAACCGTCCTGCCCGTCCTGCGCGTTGTTCAGCCGCTGCTTTAGAAATGCGTTGTAGAACAAGGTGACTCAGTCCACTGTTGGGGTCAAAGCGGGGTGCACGTCGCCAACCGCTATCGACAACAGTTGTAATACCTTCAATGGTTAAACTGGTTTCTGCAATGGGAGTTGCCAGTACAATTTTGCGTTGACCTTGTGGGGCGGGGCTGATTGCAAGGTCTTGGGCTTCCCGTGATAAGTCGCCGTACAGTGGATAAATGTGACAGGTGTTTGCTAGTGAATCTTTTAATAAGTGTTGAACGCGGCGAATTTCTCCACTACCAGGTAAAAAGGCGAGTATATCGCCTGTCGTTTCTGTCACTATTTTACGTAACACATTCGCCATATTGTCGGCAATAGACAGTGTATTATCGGCAGGCTGATAATTTAACCTTATGGGATAACTACGACCTGCGCTACTAATCATTGGGGCATTGCCTAATAGTGACGCAATTGCCTGTCCGTCTAGGGTTGCAGACATGACTAACAGTTTTAAATCTTCGCGTAAAACTTGTTGCGTTTCTAAACAAAAAGCAAGCCCTGTATCTGCCTGTAAACTCCGTTCATGAAACTCGTCAAAAATAACTAAACCAACGCCTGACAATTCAGGGTCTCGCTGTAAACGGCGGGTTAAAATGCCTTCTGTTACCACTTCAATACGTGTTTGTGCAGATATTTGAGTTTCAAAACGGGTTCTATATCCAACTGTTTTACCAATTGTTTCTCCTAATTCGTCAGCCATACGTTGTGCGGCTGCTCGTGCGGCTAAACGGCGCGGTTCTAATAAAATAATGCGTTGCTGTTTTAACCATGTTGCTTGTAATAGCACCAAGGGAACACGGGTTGTTTTTCCCGCTCCTGCAGGTGCTTGCAATACAACAGCGGGATAATGTTCTAACGCAGTTTGTAAATCAGGCAAAATCGTATCAATAGGTAATGAAAGTGTCTTTTTCATAATTCTGTCAATTAGTTATTTTATAGTTTTTTAATTAATCTATATTTAGATTTTCGTACTTTACGACGATATATAACTGAAGCGTAGGAATATCCTAACAAGTTGAGTTTTTCCTTGTGATTAATAAGGTTGTATGAAAGTTATTTTCCGACTAATTTAGTGAGAATTTAAGCCGTAAATAAGCATTTCTGACATTCATTTTTTTGAATTATTTGCCTAGCCTCAATAAGCGGTATGTTTGCTTACAAATTAATTTTTTTTATGCAAAAATCTGATTGCCAAAAAAATCTTTTCCAGATATATTAGAAACGTTAATTCTAATCATAATTAAGCCTAAATAGCTTATAAAAAACAGTTGTTTATCACGAAAGGAGACCTCTAATGCAAGAGAGCATTGTCGAGAAAGTAAGAAGCAACTCAAAATATCAACAGCTAGTTAAAACTCGCAGTTTTTTGGGTTGGCTTTTGTCAGCGGTAGTTTGCGTCATTTATTACGGTTTCATTCTAATTATTGCTTATAACAAGGAATGGTTAGGTAGCCGTATTAATCCTGATGAAGTGATTACATGGGGTATTCCCATTGGTGTCGGCGTTATTGTGAGTTCTTTTATACTCACAGGCATCTATGTACTTATTGCAAACTCAATGTTTGACAGATTAACAAAAGAAATCAAGGAGGAGATTAAGTAATGCGCAATTTAACCCTATTTGCTATTTTTACAACCTTGATGCTGGGTGCAATGGCTGCATTTGGCGCAGGGGATTTAGGTGCAGTTGAAAAACGAGATTTGAACATTGCAGCAATTGTCATGTTCTTTGTTTTCGTGGGTGCAACATTGGGCGTTACTTATTGGGCAGCGCAAAAAACAAAAACAGCTAAAGACTTCTATACCGCTGGTGGTGGCATTACAGGTTTTCAAAATGGATTAGCTATTGCTGGTGACTACATGTCTGCGGCATCCTTCTTAGGGATTTCCGCAATGGTGTATTCTAAAGGCTTTGATGGTTTAATCTTCTCCATTGGTTGGTTAGTCGGTTGGCCTGTTGTATTGTTTTTAATTGCAGAACAATTACGGAACTTAGGTAAATATACATTTGCGGATGTTGTTTCCTATCGGTTATCACAAAAACCTGTAAGAACAATGGCTGCATGTGGTTCTATCGTTACCGTTATTCTGTATCTCATTGCGCAAATGGTTGGTGCTGGTCAATTAATTCAATTATTATTTGGTTTAGAGCATTATCAAGCCGTTATTTTAGTTGGTATTTTAATGGTTATGTACGTTACGTTTGGTGGCATGTTAGCAACAACATGGGTACAAATTATTAAAGCAGTCTTATTACTGACAGGTGCAACCTTCATTGCCTTCATGGTCTTACAAAAAGTTGGCTTTGATTTTAATAAACTCTTTGCAGATGCCGCTTCCGTCCATAAAGAAGGTGAAAAAATTCTGGCTCCTGGCGTGTTAGTCAGTGACCCTATTTCTGCAATTTCTTTAGGCTTAGGCTTAATGTTTGGTACGGCTGGATTACCACATATTTTAATGCGTTTCTTCACTGTGCCAGATGCAAAAGAAGCTAGAAAATCCGTATTTTATGCAACAGGCTTTATTGGTTACTTCTACATTTTAACCTTCATCATTGGTTTCGGTGCGATTCTCTTCGTCTCTACTAACCCTGCCTATTTAGTAGATGGTGATGTTGCAAAAGGTGCGTTAATCGGTGGTAGTAACATGCCTGCATTACACCTTGCACATGCAGTCGGTGGCAATATCTTCCTAGGCTTTATCTCTGCGGTCGCGTTTGCAACCATTCTCGCGGTTGTTGCAGGTTTAACCTTAGCAGGTGCATCAGCCGTTTCTCATGATTTATATGCAAACGTTTTATTTGCAGGTAGATCTAATGAAGTGAGCGAAATGCGCGTTTCTAAATTTACAACCCTCGCACTAGGTGTTATCGCCATTTGGTTGGGTATCGTCTTTGAGAAGCAAAACGTTGCATTCATGGTGTATTTAGCATTCACCGTCGCTGCGAGTGCTAACTTCCCTGTGTTATTCCTCTCCATTTTCTGGAAAGGCTTAACAACCAGAGGTGCAACCATTGGTGGATTTGTTGGCTTAATCGTTGCCGTGGTTTTAGTGGTCTTAGGACCTACCGTTTGGGAGGCTGCATTAGGTAATCCTAAAGGCTCTGCTCCTTTTGGCTATGCTTATCCTGCTTTATTCTCTATGGTTGCGGCATTTTTCACGATTTGGCTGGTTTCTATATTAGATAACAGCGAACGTGCGAAGATTGACCGTGCTGCCTTTGATGCCCAAGATGTCCGTTGGCAAACAGGAATTGGTGCAGAAGGGGCGGTTGCTCACTAAAGATACCATTGCGATTGCTTTGCTATCCGTAAAGTAACTGCAATTAAAAACGCGACTTTCACAAGAAGTCGCGTTTTTTTATGTTTAAAATCGGTAAAAACTCAGATGCGAACAGACCATGTAGGACAACTATTTGTATTAATAAGATTATGTTCTAAAAGCCATTGCTTTGCCTCTGTGGCATCTTCTTCAAACCATGCTTGGCTTGAGCCTAAGCGAAAAGTATAACCCCATGCATCCATATCCGCCCACATACGGGCTTTGCCCATTTCGGGGATATAATCCGCTAATAAAATTTGTAGATAACAAACGCTATCCTCTTCGATATATTCTCCCCCTGCATCCGTGTGTAATACCTGTCGTCGTTGCTCATCCATACAAATATAATGACACGCCTCATGAAGCAATGAATGAATGGGTGTGTCAAGACGAACATATAATCGATTCTTAATCAAGCCCGCCTCTGACTCCCCCCAATAACTGCCCAAAATAACAGCATCAGGTTGTAACAACACTAATTCCATACCAAAACGAGCGACTAAACGGGTAAGTATCGGTATGGATACGTCTTGACAGGTTAAGATAATTTGATTTTTCATGAAAATTTAAGTTTTTATTAAGAAAAATGATCTACTTTATTTTGTTATCATCTTCAGTTAAAATTTAGACTAAGTCTAAAAACTAAAGCGTCCTTGAATGAAATCAGTATTAAGAGGATGCCATCACACTCCTATCTTTAAAATTCCAGTTGAGAGGAAAAATACATGCACTTGAAGCGATTAATCTTAGCCACATTAACAGTCAGTGTTCTAACAACATCCGCATTTGCGAATGAACCTATTCAACCCATTACCGTTCCTACTAACATCAATAGTGCCCAAGCAGAACTTGGAAAAAAATTATACTTTGATCCACGCTTATCCAAATCTGGTTTTATTTCCTGTAACTCTTGCCATAACTTAAGCATGGGTGGGACAGATAATTTAACAACCTCTATCGGACATAATTGGCAAGAAGGACCTATTAATGCGCCAACCGTGCTTAACTCTAGCATGAACATTGCCCAATTTTGGGATGGTCGCGCCGCTGACTTAAAAGCCCAAGCTGGTGGCCCTATTGCGAACCCAAAAGAAATGGCTTTTACGCATGAATTAGCAGTTGATGTTTTAGCCTCTATTCCACAATACGTGGATGAATTCAAAAAAGTGTTTGGTGCAGAAAAAATTACCATTGACGAAGTCACTCAAGCCATTGCGGAATTTGAAAAAACCCTAGTAACACCTAACGCCCGTTTTGACCAATGGTTAGCAGGGAAAAAAGAAGCATTGACCGCAGATGAAGAGGCTGGCTATAAACTATTTAAAGAAAGTGGTTGTGTTGCCTGTCATAATGGGGTTGCAGTAGGTGGTAGTATGTACCAAAAAATGGGCTTAGTTTCCCCCTACAAAACAGACAACCCTGCTGAAGGTCGTAAAGCGGTTACAGGGAAAGATGCCGACCGATTCTTCTTTAAAGTTCCTACCTTACGTAATGTTGAATTAACCTATCCGTACTTTCATGACGGTGCTGCTAAAACTTTAACAGAAGCAGTAGATATCATGGGACGTTTACAATTAGGTAAACAATTTACAACCGAAGAAAATGCGAAAATTGTCGCATTCTTAAAAACGTTAACAGGGGAACAACCGAGCTTTATGTTACCGATACTTCCTCCATCTACTGATAAAACGCCACATCCAGAACCTTTTGTTAAAAAGTAATTTAGTTACAATATAGTAAACGTACTATAAAACGATGCCGAGGATTGGCAGTCCTCACAGGACTGCCAGTCCTAAATTTAAATCACTTTATGATACGTTTACTATAGCATTGCTCTAAATGCACAAGTTTTACCTACCTTAAATGCTATTCGGAAAGATACAACTATCCATTGTATCTTTCCTATACGCACCTATATTATTTACCTATCCTGATAAATCATTGTTCTCTCATCCAATTACAATGTAATCCTGATTTTTTGGTTTAAAATAATAGCGTTTATAGTATGATTTTAAATCATATCAATGAATATCTCCGTATTCTCACAAATAGCCCACTGTTATGCGCTACCTAACCTTATCAGCACTTCCGCTCATCAGCTATTTACTTCTGTTGACGACTCCATTTACCCCTATCAGTGCTGCTGATAAAAATCTAACACAATTTAAAACGGATAAACCCTATAAAAATAAAGAAAATAGACGGGAAACGCTCAGTATCCCTAATGCTGAAGCATTAGAAGTGAGTGTGCAGGGGATAACAGAACAAAAATACGACTACCTCGTGATTACCGACAGTGCGGGTAATGAACAGCGTTTTGATGGTGTTATTGATAAACGTTTCAGCGTATTAGGCTCTAATATTAAAGTCTTTTTTCGCTCAGATAATGCCACTGTTGCCGATGGAGTGACTGTCACTATTGCACCTATTAGCCTGTTTAAAAAAGTAAAATTTCAAGTTTTAGCGGCGGCTAATGTCATTATGCGCCAAGGAACTGGTGAAATTAATGAAAAGTTTATAAAAATCCTGAAGAACCTAAATCGCCTACAAGAACAACTCGGACAAGCTCAAGATTTAAACAGCATTTCAGGACAAATTAAAGAACAGCTTGCACTGATTGCACAGACCTATCACGATGCTGCCAGTACAGGAGAAAACATTCTTAGAATTCACCAGCAACAAATAGAACTCTTAATGCAATTAGAAAAAACAACGGCTAATAGCATTGATAATCTGCTGAAAAGACAACGTGAAAATCAAGATCAAATTACCAATTTTCAAAACTTCGCAAATCAGATTCAAGACCCTTTAGAAAAACAAAAACTACAATTTTCTATTGAAGGAACACGCAATTTACTCAGTGCGTTAGAAACACAACGCATTATCTGGTCAGACTTTCAACGGGTAGAAAGTGAATTAATTGGACTATTAAGAACCTACTCTAAACGCATTGAGGTTCTACTCTATAGCATGAATATTTCTGCCCAAGTTTATGATCAAGCAGTCAACGTGCTAGCATTAGAGGGAAGCAAATTATTATCCTTAGAAAAACTAAATAATATAAATGAATTACAAAAAATTGTTGCAGATATCCAATCCAGTGAAACGGCAATTATGAGCGTGATTAAACGCATTGAACAAACCGATGCTAATTTTTAAGCAAAAATATCCGATTGTTGATAAAGGTATTTTATGTCTCCATCCTCTCCACCGATTAAAAGTCCTAAGGCTCGTGTTGTCACTGAAATTATTGGCAATAAAAAACTACTATCAAGCATCAGCATTCTACTGGGATTCGTTTTATTTATCAGTATCTTGGTTTCTTGGGGGATTTCACGCTTATTTTTTTCACAAGAAACAGGCATGACCAAACCAGAAACGGTGGTAAAACCAGAGACTCCCCCCGTACAACCCGCGACCCTTGCCCAACCCGCAAATAAAACAACCGCACCTGCAACAACCCAACAGCCTGCTTCTCCCCCAGAAAAAACGAAAGCACAGATTGACTATGAAACCCGTATTAACAAACGGGCTAATGTAAAAACACCCCCAAAAGACGTGTTGTGGACAGAATTAAACCAACTCATTTTAGAAGTTGAAAATACACGCCGTGCATTGATTGAAGAGACTTCCCAAAGTTTTAATTTATCTGCGGATAATGCGCCAACTCAGCATATTATGATGCAACAGGCTGCAACGCCCGTAGTAAAAGAAGTAACAGAAGAACAAACGCCCGCATCTTCTAAAACCAATTCCTCTTGGGCGAGTCTTAGTCAGCAAATTGTACAAATTGAACAATCGCGTTTAACCCTTTTAGAAAGCGTAAAACAACATTTTCCCATTTTAGCTCCAACACCAACCCCATCAGTACACACACCGCCACCAACAGAGCCAACGCCTCAACCCAATACGATAGAAAACCAAGTACAAGCTAATGCAGTAAAAAGCCAACCCTTGCTTGAACCAGTGCCAATACAAATGGTTAACTCAGATGAAGAGCCTGAGATTATTAGAGATAGTTATATGCTGGTTTTGGCAGATATTTCTTTTGAAGCAGACAAAGCGGATTTATTGGCTGGCGCATTACATAAGTTGACGAAATTCGCCGATATATTACAACAATATCCAGACCGTTTTGTACTAATTGAAGGTCATACTGATGAGTATGGTTCAGATGAGCAAAATATGCTGTTATCTCAACAACGTGCAGAAGTGGTAAAGTTTGCATTAATGACCAGTGGTATTGCCGAAAAAAGAATGATTTTAAAAGGTTATGGGGCAAAACTACCACTTGCAGATAATCAAACAGAAGCGGGTCGTTTAAAAAATCGTCGTGTAGAAATCACACTTTTAAAATAACTCACTTTATTTACTAAATCTTAAAACCAATATAAAACATAACTCATTGTTTATCTTTATTTTTTGAGCCTTGTAAAAAAGCCGAAATCAACAATAAACAGAGTATTTGTGTAAGCGCAATAAAAAACACAAGCGTAACCATGGTAAACCTCATTAACCTAATTTGTAGATTATTTTTATTTTATAAATCAAATTACTAAATTTTAGTAGATACTTATTTTAAGCAAAAATACTGCCAGTCAAATGTAATACCATCATCGGCGTTACCAAGATACTGCTAATTTAACAGTTTGCAGATGAATATCTACGGTATCTTGTATATTTTTACCATATCCGCCAGCCATTGTAATAGCAACAGGGATTTGCAAACGTCGACACCATTCTAAAATAAGCATATCACGAGATTCTAACCCTGCTTTTGTCAGTGCTAAACGTCCTAAACGGTCATTTTGATAGGGGTCTGCACCCGCGAGATAAATGACTAAATCAGGGTTAATTTGTTGAAAAACAGCTTTTAACCTCTGTTCTAAGGCTTTTAAATAAACGTCATCCCCTGTATTGTCTGATAATTCTATATCTAAATTGCTTTTTTCTTTGCGAAATGGGAAATTTTTCGCGCCATGAATTGAAAAAGTAAACAAATCGTTATCATCGGCTAAAATATGAGCAGTACCATTACCTTGATGAACATCACAATCAATAATAACAACCTGCTTTACCCAGCCTGTTATTTTTAATAAACGCGCACTTACTGCACTATCATTAAATACGCAATAACCCTGACCATGGTCAGCATACGCATGATGTGTTCCACCTGCCAAACTAACAGCAATCCCTTGTTTTAACGCACTATAACAGGCTTGAATTGTTGCGCCACAAGAGCGGCGTGAACGCTCAACCATGGCTGTTGACCAAGGAAAACCGATGATTTTTATTTCTTGTTCCGTTAATTCCCCTGCAAAAACTCGCTGAATATAGTCTGGAGTGTGTGCATAAATTAATTGCTCTAATGTTGCAGCTGGAGGAATTTGTAAATAAGCGGGGGAAATAATGGAATTATCAACTAATTGCTGTCGCAACAATGCATATTTTTCCATAGGAAAACGATGAGTTGCAGGTAATGGGATTGGAAAAATATCGGTATAAAAAATATCCATAGCGGAAAAAAGCGAATTGTTTCCACGCATGACGTGGAAACAAGGGATAAATAGTTAAAGAAGAATTAAATTATCACGGTGAATCAGTTCAGGCTCATCGACATAACCTAAAATTTCAGCAATACGATTGCTGGTTTGTCCCATGATTTTAATGGTCTCATCGGCATTATAATTGACAATACCACGGGCAATTTCTTCTCCTGTTAAGGTAAAACACGCAACCATATCACCGCGCATAAAATCGCCTTTAACCTGTCTGACACCAACGGCTAATAAACTCTTGCCAGAAGCTCGTAAAACATTGACAGCACCATCATCTAAAACTAATTCACCATGCATTTTTTGATGCGCCCCTAGCCATTGTTTACGCGCTTCTACGGGAGGATTCGCAGGTAAAAGTAATGTGCCTAAATGATTGCCATTTGCAATTTTTAGTAACACGTCAGGAATACGACCAGAGACTATCCATGTTGCTGTCCCTGAACGAGCGGCAACACGGGCAGCCCGCAATTTAGTTGCCATTCCGCCCCGTCCTAATCGCCCCCCTGTACTACCTGCCATCGCTTCTAGGATTGGGTCGCCTGCATGACCTTGTGAAATCAGTTTCGCATTGGGGTCTAAACGGGGATCACGTTCATATAATCCTTGTTGGTCGGTCATGATGACTAATACATCTGCCTCAACCAAATTCGATACTAAACCGCCTAATGTATCGTTATCGCCAAAACGAATTTCATCGGTAGCAACCGTATCATTTTCATTAATAACGGAAATGACTTTTAAATCAATCAAGGTTTTTAACGTACTGCGGGCATTTAAATAACGTTTGCGGTTTGCGGCATCATCATGAGTGAGGAGTACCTGCGCGGTGTGTATGCCGTAATGTTTAAAACAGGTTTCATAGGTTTGCACAACGCCCATTTGTCCAACGGCTGCCGCCGCTTGTAACTCATGCAATGTTGCGGGACGCTCTGCCCATCCTAAACGCTTCATCCCTTCTGCGACTGCGCCAGAGGAGACTAGTATCACTTCTTTTCCCTGTCGGCACAGTGTCACAATTTGCTGTACCCAATTTTCTATAGCAACCGTGTCTAAGCCACGCCCTTCATTTGTCAACAAGGCACTGCCGATTTTAATAACCCAACGTTGGGTTTTACCAATTTCTATCTGTTTACTCATAATTTTTTAGGGGGTTAAAAACAAAGAAAGTCCAAATCTTCAAGATTTGGACTCATCAAATTAGGTGAGCGGATTCACACAATTTTTAATAGTTTGATGATGCAATTCATCTTGCACACTAGAAAATTTTATTTCACACGCATTCCTGCCTGCGCACCACTATCAGGGCTTAATATCCATAAACCAGAGCCATCACCTGCCGCTAAAACCATGCCCTCAGACAGACCAAAACGCATTTTGCGGGGGGCAAGATTAGCCACCATAACGGTTAAACGACCAATTAAAGCTTCAGGGCTGTAGGCGGATTTAATCCCAGCAAAGACAGTGCGTGGTGTTTCTTCACCAATATCTAAAGTCAACTTTAAAAGCTTTTCCGCGCCTTCAACCTGTTCTGCATTAACAATTTTGGCAATACGTAAATCAACTTTGGCAAAATCATCATAGTTAATCGTTTCTTGTATCGGTTCTGCTAATGTTTTTGCAGGGGTTGCGGTAGTTATTGCCTGCAAGTTTTCTTTAGAAGCCTCCACAATAGCGGTTAATTGCTGCGGCTCTATCCGTTGGATTAAGGCTTCATAGGGATTAATCGTGGTTGCTAATAAAGCAGCGGGTTGCCATGTCAACGGCACATTAAAAAACGCTTCTACTTTCTTCGCCATGACTGGCAAGACAGGCGATAAATAGCTAAACAGCACGCGGAATAAGTTTAAACCCTGCGTACAAACTTGTTGCAATTGTGCGTCACTGCCTGCTTGTTTAGCGATTACCCACGGTTTTTGCTCATCAATATACTGATTAGCCTTATCTGCTAATGCCATGATGTCACGAATCGCACGATGATATTCACGGTTAGCATATTGTTCTGCAATCGACTGTCCTGCATCGATAAAACTTTGATATAACTCAGGAGCGGGTAAACTATCTGCTAATTGCCCTGCAAACCGTTTGTTAATAAAGCCCGCGCAACGACTGGCAATATTCACCACTTTACCCACTAAATCCGCATTGACGCGCTGTAAAAAATCCTCTAAATTTAAATCGATATCATCAACACGACTACCTAACTTTGCCGCAAAATAATAGCGTAAACATTCAGGATTTAAATGGTTTAAATAAGTCCGTGCAGTGATAAATGTCCCCCGCGATTTCGACATTTTTTGTCCATCAACGGTTAAGAATCCATGTGCAAAAATACTGCTAGGGGTTCTAAAACCCGCACCGTGCAACATTGCAGGCCAGAAAAGCGCGTGAAAATACAGAATATCTTTACCAATAAAATGATAAAGCTCTGTTTGGCTATCTGCTGACCAAAATTCTTCAAAATCTAATCCACGTTTTTCACACAGATTTTTAAAACTCGCCATATACCCGACAGGCGCGTCCAGCCAGACATAAAAGTATTTATTCGGCTGTTCAGGAATTTCAAAACCAAAATAAGGCGCGTCGCGGGAAATATCCCAAGGACGCAAGCCCGCAGTAAACCACTCATTTAACTTATTCATGGTCTCTGCTTGCAATGTACCGCTACTTGTCCATGTTTTTAAAAAGTCCTCAAACTGTCCCAAATTCATAAAAAAGTGTTCAGACTCTTTTTCAATGGGCGTAACCCCTGAAAGGACAGAAACAGGATTTTTTAAATCAGTTGGGTTATACGTCGCGCCACAGACTTCGCAATTATCGCCATATTGGTCTTTCGCCCCACAACGTGGGCATTCCCCTTTAATAAAGCGGTCTGGTAAAAAAAGATTTTTAACAGGGTCAAAAGCCTGTTTAACCGATGTTGAACTAATATAGCCTGCATCGCGTAAACGGCAATAAATTAAGTTAGAAAACTCTTTATTTTCAGGTGAATGTGTTGAGTAATAATTATCAAATCCAATGGCAAAATCGCTAAAATCTTGCATATGCTCTTGACGCACACGCTCGATTAACGCTTCTGGCGTAATCCCTTCTTTTTCTGCACGCAACATAATCGCTGTGCCGTGTGTATCATCCGCACAGACGTAATAACAAGTATTACCGATTAACTTTTGAAAACGTACCCAGATATCCGTTTGAATATACTCAACTAAATGTCCTAAATGAATAGAACCGTTTGCATAGGGTAAGGCACTGGTCACTAAAATCTTACGTTGCGTCATAATGAATATCTAAAAAAATAGAAGATGATTAAGTTTAAAAGAATTTTACCGCGTTTAGCGGAATTGTGCAGGCAATCACTCATATATTAATGATACTTAAAGTTTTAAGCATATTGTGTATGAGCACGCACTAATGCGTCTAATTTATCCATATCAAATTGTTGTACAAGAGCTTTAACCTCTGTTTTAAAAGCCACTAATTCGGGATGTTCATTGACTAATTGATCTACATAAGTTAGCAATGCACGCACTTTTCCTGATTTGATATAACCCAGTAATACATCGCTTTGTTCAGTAGCTAAGACATAATGCCCGATTGTTTGTACCATGTTCTGTTCTGCATAAATCCAAACAATCCCTAAATGCTCTTGTAAAACTGTAAATAGTTCATTGATATTAATTGGTTTATATAAAAAAGCATGACACCCCATATTAAGGTAGTCGCATTGATACTCCGATAAACTTGCCGAAGTAATGGCAATAACCATGTGATCAAATTTCTTCTGTTT
Source organism: Beggiatoa alba B18LD (assembly GCF_000245015.1). Classification (NCBI taxonomy): domain Bacteria; kingdom Pseudomonadati; phylum Pseudomonadota; class Gammaproteobacteria; order Thiotrichales; family Thiotrichaceae; genus Beggiatoa; species Beggiatoa alba. The sequence goes on from NZ_JH600070.1 coordinate 1,001,357, forward strand.
ACGAACTTCTTTTATTAAAGTAATACCTGACATTACGGGCATTCTTAAATCAGTTAATAAAGCATCTGGTGTCTGCATTTCTAATAAATTTAAGGCAATTTTCCCATTTTCAGCTTCTAACACACGAAAACCAATGTCAGACAATAATGTTACTAAAAATGAACGATTTTCTAAAACATTATCGACAACTAAAATAAGTGGTTTATTCCCTTTAATGCCAATGACCTCAGGGGATTCATATTGTGTTGTTAAATAGTGAGTTTGCTGTATAGCGGGTAATGAAATATCAAACCAGAAACAGCTACCTTTCCCTAATTGACTGCGAACATTTAATTTTCCACCCATTTTTTCTACTAAACGTGCGCTAATGGCTAACCCTAGCCCTGTTCCTTCTGCTTCTGCTAATAAATCACCGACTTGTTGAAAGGGTTTAAATAAATTAGAGAGGTCACGCTGTGCAATGCCTCGTCCTGTATCACAGACCTCAAAATGCACCATTTCCCCTTGTGGTAAAACGCTAAAAGTAACACCGCCTTGTTGTGTGAATTTAATTGCATTGCTTAATAAATTTAATAAAATCTGGCGCAAGCGTTTTTCATCAGCAGAAACAACGGTTGGTAAATTATTTTCTAATAACAGATGTAAAATCAGCCCTTTTTGTTGGGCTTGCATTTGTAATAGAGCCGTTGTTTCATGCAAAAAAGTTATTAAATTTAAATTATTGTGAACTAATTCTAATTTATCAGCTTCAATTTTAGACAAATCTAAAACATCATTGATTAAATTTAATAAATGCTCTCCACTGCGAACAATAATTCGTGTACTTTCTTTAGATTTTTCACCTAACGTATTATCTCGCAATAATAAGTGAGCATAGCCTAAAATGCCGTTGAGTGGCGTGCGGAGTTCATGACTCATATTTGCTAAAAAAGCACTTTTTGCAAAGTTAGCCTGTTCTGCCTGTTCTTTACTCTGTTTTAACTCAATGGCAATCCGTTTTTCTTCTGTAATATCTTCACAAATTCCAATAAATAACTTATCGCCATTAATTTCTACAACACTCACGCCTAAACTTAGGGAAAAAAGAGAACCGTTTTTGCGTTTTCCTAAAACTTCCCGCCCAGTTCCAATAACTTTAGCAATCCCTGTTTTAAGATAATTTTTTATATAGTTATCATGTTGTTCTGCATAAGGACTGGGCATTAAGCAATTAATATTTTTACCTAATATTTCTGCTTCTTTGTATTCAAAAATTTTTTCCGCAGCAACATTAAAAGAATGAATAATGCCAGATTCGTCAATGGTGATAATGCCATTAATCACGTTATCCATGATAACACGCTGACGAATCGCTAATTCGGAGGCATGTTTTTCAGATTGTTCAAATGATTCAGCCAGTTCTTTATAACATTGTTCACTATATTTGAGTTGTATGAGTGTTTGTTCAATTTTTTGTAATGTTGGATAAATTAAATGCCTTGCTAACCAAATAATGAGAATAATATTTAGGAACATTAAAAAACTATTTAAAATGTGTAATTGTCGTGATTGTCTTGTGAGATTTATTACATAAGTTTCTGTAATAACAGACATTTTTTTGATAAAAAAAGGGCTATAATCTAGGATTTTAACAATCAGTTGTTCAGCTAAAGGGGGAAACGCTGCATTATCTTTATGGTTTTTAAATAAAGCGATAAATAGTTGAAAAGATTGATATAGGCTTTGGTAAGTATCTTCAATTTCTTCAAAATATTGCTTAATATCTTCATTATTTAAACTAGAAAATAATTCGCGAATATCATCGCCGTATTTTAATTTTTTGTGGGATTCAGACCATTCTTTTAAGGTTAAGCGTAAGTCTTTTAAATAAAAATCGCGTATTTCTATTGTTGGAGCAAATTTAATCGCTAAGACATCTTTATTCATTTTTTCAGTTAATAGGCGTTGTTGTCCCGAAATATTGACTAATTCAGGTTGATTAAAATGATAATCTGCCCAGTAAACAATTAATTGCTCTATTAAAAATAAAATGGTAATGAGGGTTAATGTAATTAAATATGTCCTATATAAACGATGTGTATTAAATGTCATCATGTCGCAATCTCCAAGTTGAAAACCCTTGAAACCTGTCTGCGGGAAGTGTTAGGAATTAACAGTATAAATTTTATATAAAATGTATATAGCATTGTCTGCTAATTCGCTAACGATAGATATGAGTAATTTTATTTGAGGTGCGTTAAAAACTGGGATTCATCTAATATGGTTACGCCTAAAGTTTGGGCTTTTTCCAATTTAGAGCCTGCATTTTCTCCTGCAACCACATAATCTGTTTTTTTCGAAACGCTACTGCTCACTTTTGCGCCCATTTGTAATAGACGTTCTGTGGCATCTTCTCGGCTCATTTGTGTCAATGTGCCTGTTAATACAACGGACTTACCTGTAAAAATGCTATTAACATTCGTTGCTGTCGTATTGGTAACGTTATTGCTTGTTGCGTTTGATGCAACGGGGTTTATTGTTGCCCATTGCACGCCAGCCTGTTGTAATTTGAGAATAATGGCTTGATTATGCGGTTCATGAAAAAAGTGGTAAATCTGTTGTGCAACGACTTCGCCAACGTCGGGCACTTTTTGCAAATCAATCTCGCTTGCTTGTTGAATCGCGTTTAAATCGCCGAAATAGTTGGCTAAGGTACGCGCAGTGCTTTCTCCAACTTCACGAATGCCTAAGGCGTATAGAAAACGTGCTAGGGTTGTCTGTCGACTGTTTGTTAGGGCTTGTATTACATTATCGGCTGATTTTTTCCCCATGCGTTCTAAATTGGCTAATTGGTCGCTGGTTAGTCGATATAAATCGGCGGGGTTGTGGATTAAGTTAGCATCAACCAGTTGTTCAATCAGTTTTTCACCTAATCCTTCAATATTCATTGCTTTACGTGAGGCAAAGTGTTGTATTGCTTGTTTACGTTGAGCAGGACAGTTCAAACTGCCTTCGCAGCGTGCAACGGCTTCCTCTTTAAGGCGTACTACGGCAGAGCCACAAACAGGGCATTGTGTGGGTAGTACAAATGCTTGACTGTTTGCGGGACGTTTTTCTAAAACGCTGGCAACGATTTCGGGGATAACATCACCAGCACGGCGAATAATGACGGTATCGCCTACTCGAATATCTTTGCGGTCAATTTCATCTTGATTGTGTAGGGTTGCATTGGTGACGGTTACACCGCCGACAGAGACAGGCGCAAGACGGGCAACTGGGGTGAGTGCGCCTGTTCTGCCGACTTGTATGTCAATGGCAAGTAGTTCTGTCATGACTTCTTGCGCAGGCATTTTATGGGCTAATGCCCAGCGTGGCGCACGGGAGATAAAGCCCATTATGTCCCGTTGTTTATTGCTATTGACTTTGTACACAACACCGTCAATATCAAAAGGCATTTTTGCCCGTTGTTTGTGTAAATCTTCGTAATAATCCCAACAGCCTTGTGCACCTTGTACGACTTTGAAATAGGCGGATGTTGGTAAACCCCAGCGTTTTAAGCAGGCGACAATGTCGCTGTATTTATCAGGCAGTGTCCCGCCTTCTATAATACCTGTGCCGTAGCAGGTCATACTTAAAGGACGGCTTGCGGTCATGCGGGGGTCTAGTTGGCGTAAACTGCCAGCAGCAGCATTGCGGGGGTTGGCAAAAACCCGTTCGCCTTTTTGTTTTTGTTGCTGGTTGTAAGCATTAAATTTGGCTAGTGGCATATAGACTTCTCCCCGTACTTCTAAGATAGCGGGATAGTCGTCGCCTTGTAGGCGCAAAGGAATAATTTTAATCGTGCGAATATTTTGGGTGACATCTTCCCCATGTGTGCCATCGCCACGGGTTGCTGCAGCGACTAAGATACCATTTTCATAGTGTAAGCTGATGGCTAATCCATCAATTTTGGGTTCGGCGGTATATTCAATGCTATCAAGGTTTAATTTTTCACGAATACGACGGTCAAAATCGTTTAACTCTTCTTGGCTGAATGCGTTGTTAAGCGACAGCATTGGCTGTTTATGAACAAATTCGGCAAATTGGCTTAGGGCTTGTCCGCCAACCCGTTGGGTGGGGGAGTCGCTGGTAATGGTCTCAGGATATTGGGCTTCTAAAGTTTCTAGTTCGCGCATTAAGCGGTCATATTCACTATCTGGAATAGTGGGAGCATCAAGAACATAGTAGTTATAGCTGTGTTTATTAAGCTCTTGGCGTAGGGTATTGATTTGTTGTTGAATCGTGGACGGGACGCTCATGATAGTCGCAACTCTGTTGTTGTGCGTGAAACGTGAAATGCTGGGTAAAGTGGCAATATCTTTGCCACTTTAGGGTAATACGTCCAAACGGTGTGTTATTTGCTTGCAGGCGGGGTGGGGGCGCGTAAAATCATGGGTTGGAAAAAACTCGGATTACCTTCATCATCCGCGATAGCAACAAGGTTGCCATGTGGAATGTAACCCTCAGTAATCTTTTGGTTAATTTGATTCACCATTAAATTGACTGATTTAGTCACGCCAACGCTACTGCTGTCCATGACGACGATATATCTTTGTTTGGGCGTTTTTTCTGCCATTGTTGTAACCTCGTTTTTATTAGAAAAATACAGCAAGAGACCTGTTGCATTATAGATTAAGTTACTAGACACCTCTATGAGACAATAACTTATTCTGTTTCATCATAAATATTTTTTGTGTGGGTACTGGATTATGACGGCTTATATCATTCGTCGTTTATTGTTAATTATTCCAACCTTGTTGGGCATTATGGTGATTAATTTTTTTATCATCCAAACCGCTCCTGGGGGACCTGTTGAGCGTACCATCGCCCAATTAGAGGGGACATTGCAAAGTTCAACGGCACGTTTTGGCGGTGGTGTTCGTAGCGATACCTTGCAAAATAATTCAATGACGGTTAGCACGTCTGAAACAACTAACAGTAAATATCGGGGTGCTCAGGGTTTATCAGCAGAAATGATTCAGGAAATTGAGCGTATGTATCATTTTGATCAGCCTGTCTATGTGCGTTTTTTTCAGATGTTAAATAATTATGTCATGTTTGATTTTGGCAATAGTTTTTATCGTGATCAGTCTGTTGTGAGTTTAATTATTGAAAAAATGCCCGTGTCTATTTCATTGGGATTATGGACAACTTTATTGGTGTATTTAATTTCTATTCCTTTAGGCATTGCAAAAGCCGTGCGTGATGGTAGTGCATTTGATGTATGGACAAGTGGCGTGATTATTATTGGTTATGCGATTCCAAGTTTTTTATTTGCGGTGTTATTAATCGTTTTGTTTGCAGGCGGGTCGTTTTTTGACTGGTTTCCGTTGAAAAATTTAACTTCGGATAATTGGAGTGAGTTAAGTTTTATCGATAAAATTTTAGATTATCTCTGGCATATTACCCTGCCTGTGCTTGCAATGCTCATTGGGGGGTTTGCGGGTTTAACGATGTTAACGAAAAATTCGTTTTTAGATGAAATTAATAAGCAGTATGTGATGACCGCACGGGCAAAAGGATTAACTGAACGGCGGGTATTGTATGGGCATGTTTTCCGTAATGCGATGTTAATTGTGATTGCAGGCTTTCCCAGTGCATTTATTGGGATTTTATTTACAGGTTCATTATTGATTGAAATGGTTTTTTCTTTAGATGGGTTAGGTTTATTGGGGTATGAGGCGGCGATAAATCGGGATTATCCTGTGATGTTTGGCTCGTTATATATGTTTACTTTATTAGGATTACTCCTTAATTTAGTTGGAGATTTAACGTATATTTTGGTTGACCCGCGAATTGATTTTGATAAACGGGAAAATTAGGGCGTGCAATGTTCAACGGTTAAATCTTCTTTAATGCAGTAACTAATATCATTGGTATCGCTGGCAGTTTCTACAGTGCCAATCAGGTAGTTATTGATATCGTGACGGGTTTCGGTTGTATCTAATGGCGATGCGGTGCGCGTTTGTCCACTCAGTTGGCTACCTGCAAAGGTGATTTTAGCGATATAAATACCATCAACACAGCTACTTGAACCATCACAAGGGATTATTGGTAAAACGGCTGTTCGCTTGTAGTTTTCAGCAACTTCATAAAATAATTGGCTTTTTTTGTTTTGCCAGAGGCGAGAAAACTTTGTGAAATCGCTGGTATCAATGGCTGTATTTTGACAAGTAGTATCTAAATCGCTGGTTATAATGTCACTGATAGAACAAGCTGTTATTAAATTTATGATTGCTGGATTGCCAAGCGGTAGCGTCAATGTGTTAGGCAATCGCCCCACTAAAGTATCTGCTAGTTCTACATAACTTCCATCGTTTTCATAATCACTCAATGCTACTGAAGCTGCAAAAGACAGGCGTTTATCATTCGCCACAGGGTCAGCGACAACTTGTTGACGGGCAGGAATGGCGACACAATGCGCGAGCAGTTGCGTGTAGCAATGCATCAGTTGTTTAAAATCTTTACGTTTATTAATAAAATCAAATAATTCTTTGCGGGTAATGTAAATTATTTGGTCATTTCCTGATTCATTAAATACTTCAATTTTATACGCCACATTGACATTATTGATTTTTGCAAATGTATGGGGCGGGCTAGCTGTACTATTTTCAACCACAGATTCTATATAATCGCGAAAATTATAATTACTGCCACAGGTTTCCGTCGCGGTTCGTGATGGTCTTGTTTGTCCTGTTTGCACCAGATGAGGCGCGATAATAACTGCAACAGCACGTTCATCAGGATGACTACCTGTCGCTCTGCTTGCCGTTGTTACCTCAAAAAATCCTGCATTATCATCGTTTAACATATCTGTTCGAGCACCGCTTGAGTTTTTATAACTCCCTGAAACGGCATACCATAAACATTCATTACTTTCATCAAATAATGGTGGAATAGCCAATGTTAGCCAAGGTAATTTACCAATGGCACTTTGATTTTTAATCCCACAATTGCCCGCTTCTCTCCCTTCTATAGAAACGCCTGTATCTGGACAAGGTAAAAAGCCAAAGCGTCCGCGTCCATCGGGGTTCGTGAATGGGGGTTGGCTGAAATCATAGTAACGAGCGGCATAACCTAATAAAGCCTGTTTTGCATATTGCAGGGCTTTTTCTGTTTGTTGCTGACGAATTAAGCGAGTATCCACGGCATTAAATTGAGTGAGAAAAAAAGAAACGCTACTCACGACAGTAATTAATAAAGTGAGTAATAAGACAACGCCTGTTTGCACAGAATGTTTCTTGAGGATGTGCTTAAGGGCTGTGCGTTTCATGATTGGGTGTTGTTTGCGTGCGAGGAGGCACAACAGCATCATGCGCTGTTTGCTCGGAAGGACTTTTAAGCAAATAGCTTTCTATAGTTTGATTCTTATGGGTTTCTAAAATTTGCCCTACTTTTAAACGGAAAGTCGCTGGTTGCGTATTTGTTTCTTTCGTTTGCTTTTCTGTTGCTTGTTGCGATAACACAATGAGCAATTGGGCAGAGGTATTTAATTTTTTTGTATCAATGACTTTTGCGGTAAAGCCTGTTTGCTCTACCGTTGTAAGTTCAGCATCATTTACCCATGTAACAACGACATTATTTTGCCGTTTTACAAAGCCATTAAACGTAATTTCCATCGGGGGCGGGGTAACGATTTCCTTTTCAGAGATAATTTTTTGTTGCAAAAAGGGTTCTGGGTATTCACGGATTAAGTCTAACGCCTGCCGTTCTTCAGGGCTGGTGAATAAACGGAGAAATTCTTCCGCCGTCGCAGGCGTAATATAACTTAAATATAGGAAGCAAAAGAGGAAAAAATAACGCATGATATCCCTCAATGTCGGTTATCAATAATATAAAGGTTATACCAATACAGCACACAGGTAACATTTAAATTGGGTTTTAAGGGGTAATCAATATGTGGATTTTCCCCTAAACGGGTTAATTGGCAGGCGGCTGTATTTAAAATACCTTTGGGAACACTGCTATGAATTTGTTCTAATAAATTGAGCAAGTCTATTTCATGTAAGATTTCTAAATTGAGTAGAAAACGGGTTTTAAACAGAAACGTCTCTTTTTTTGCAGGGGTTTGTTCTTTTGCCTCTTTTAAGAAAGCGGGCGTATAAGGGACTGCATCTGTATTTTTAACTGTGCCTTGAATATCCCGCACATTGTTAATGAGTGATTGAATATGCTCATTGAGTTGAGAATTAAGCAAGAGTGATTGTATTTGTGCCTCTTCTATATTTGAACTTGGGGGCATCACTTCATAAAAACGACGGCTAGTGAGTTGGTTAAAAAACTGATAATCCTCAGATTGTAACTGGTTTAATGTATTTGCTAATTGTTCATAGGTCTTTTTAGTTTCAGCCAATGTTTTATTTTCTTTCTCTAATTGCGTCGTGATAGAGCCTAGATACCAATAGCTACTTATTCCTATCGCAATGCTGATGCAAACGCTAAAAAAAAAGATAATGAGCGAAATTCGTAATATTGACCAGTCTATACCAGTGGAGGAGGCAGAGGACATAATTTAACCTGAGTTCGGCGAGTTTTATAAAGTAAAACGGAGACCTGCTAGGTTTTCAAAACCTCGCAGGTCTTTTTTTGTCTGAATCAGAATTCACAGAATTTTCAGAATTAGCAGAATTAAAAACATAATTTTTTATTCTTTTAATTTTCTTGTCTTTTTAATTCTGAAAATTCTGATTCAGACAATCTTTTAATCCTGTGAATCCTGATTCAGACAAGCTATTGTCTTTTTAAAAGAAACTCGCCGAACTCAGGTTAGTTTAAGGGTTTTAAATTCTGTTAATTCTGTTAATCCTGAAAATCCTGATTCAGACAAATGCTTGTCTTTTTAAAAAACCTCGCTGAACTCAGGTTAATTAGGTAGCTGGTCAGTTGTCCTACCTATCAGCATAACCATTAGTTATCAAAGCTATTTATTGGCTGTGTTTGAACTTTGATTCGTAGAAAAAGCAATGATAATTTTATCCATTAACGCAAAGAGTAGTTCCACGCTATATCCTGCTAAAAAGGCGAGAGCAAGAGGCGAGAGCGCGCTAAAAGAAGCAAAATCAGGCTCGATAAACCAGCCAATCGCTAAACCCGATAACGCGCCAAGTTGAATCCGTAAACGGTAGCTAATATTTGATTCTTTTACATAGATTAGCTCACGAATTTCTATCGTTAGCACACGCAATACATACGCAGATGCACCTAAAAGTCCATATAAAACAGGTAATAAATACATTTGCAATGCCCGCAAAATGAATTGTCTTTCCTGTAATAAAATATCCATCCGCATCGCCGTTTCTGGCGTATAAGCACTAATCGTTGATGTATTTGCCGTTTGTTGCAAATTATTGATAGCCGTTGTGTTCAACAATAAAGTATTCTGGGTGGTCGTTTGTTGGAATAAACTACTGTTATCTAATAAATCAGTGTTATTACTGCTCGTTGTGCTAGTGCTTGTCGTTGTGCTGTTGCCGTTATCCATTTCATTGTTAAAAATAAAGACTGACCATGAAGACGAATTTTTTAAAATTTCATAATTCGCCATCAAGCGATTACGTAAATCGTCCAACTGTGCATTTAAGTTATTAATTTCACGGTTATTTGACCATTGTTCATTAGGGACACGTTGTTTAATACTATCTAACTCAGCAATAACCGTTTCTATCTGTGTGGATAGTTTAATCACAGGGCTAACGCGCATAGAAGCCATTAGCCAGTAAATTTGCACGAATAACAGGACAAAAAGAATCACTAAACTGCCTGTTTGATAAGCTTTAACGGTTCTTTTTGCTTGAGAATCATCCGCAGTTCCACTACTTATCAAAGAGAATTTTTTTAATTTATTGCGTAGCTCTTCAGAACGTTCCTCTTCGTTAAAAACACCACAAGCGCGTAAGCTACTGACAGACACAGGACGAACAGCCGTACCAATAGTATTAAAGGCTTGCCAGAATAAAATTTCTCGCTCGGCTGTCCATTCCTTTTGTTTTAACCAATGTTTGGCATTAACAATGGTTGAAATTACTTGTTCCTCTAAACTCAAGCCTTTTTTAGCCGCATAAGTGACTAATAAATTAGCTTCGTCCACATAACGCGCCATATGTGAAGTTACTTCTGCAACTAAAATCGGGGGTTTAGCGGGTAGAATAGTCGTATCGATGACGGGATTTGCTGGGGTAACGGTTGCAGAATCAGAAGGCGGTGGCGACGCAACAGTCGCAGGGGAATTACCGCCTGTATTTGTAGGCTCGGTTGTATCCTGCATTTCTGATGCGACTGGTGGTTTAACTGCGTCGGCAACTGCTTGTGTTTCTTCTTTTGTTTCTGTATTCACCGTTCTCACCCTGATAAGTTATTTTACTAAAATTTGATAAGAGCAAGGATTTTGTTCACACATTAATGGGCTATCATCCGCAAAAACAACGTCGACACGCCATACCCCAGTTGCAACACTGTCGCGCCCACTCGAAATACGTAAGTCAAAAATATCACTGCTTTTAACTTCTGCCTGTAAACGTTCTTTTAAAGCATTTAATTGAGCGGGTTCGCTTGGTAATGCATCGACAGTGGTTTCAAAACGGAAACCAACAACAGGATAGGAACGAAACCATTTATGGCGAATGGGAAGTTTGGCAGGTTTAGACAATTCTCTTAAAAACTCATTACTGCCTTTAATACTCATCCATAAATACAGGGATGAACCACTAGGAACAGCATCAGAATAGACTGTTGAGGGGTCTTCAGAATCGGTAATCATATCTGTCCACACCGCATTAATAGAAGGTAGCGAGGTGCGAATCATATAACGACATGGTTGATTACGTTCACAAATAACAGGAGATTCATCCGCATATAAAATGTCTAATCGCCACATACCAGTGCGAATATTTTGGTCTGCGGTGATATTGGTAGAAAGGCGATATAAATCTAAAACATCAGGTGGTGGTGATTGTTGTTGCTCTAAACGACGAGATTGTATGGGATTAATCCGTCTTTCCCGACTGGCATCAAATGTTGTGATATAAGTGAGTGGTGGTTCACCTTCACTGCTCCAACGCGCTTTTAAAGGGAGTTTATTATCTCGCTCTAAGTTTGCAATAAGCGGGTCTTCTGCTTTAACGATTAAGAGAAAATATAAGGCTTCATGAGAAGGGGCAACCCGTTGATACAGTTTACGGGAGTTTGCAGGACTATCTGCCCAACTGCTGGCTAATACATTAAAACTTTCCGCCCATGCGTTTGAGATAAAGCAAAAACACAAAAAAAAGCAGAATATTATTTTAATAACTATAGGGTTAATCATCAGAGATTGCTCCATCATCAAGTATGAATGAAAACTATAACATGCTTTATTCAATTGACCTATGTTCACAGCGTGGATTGTCTCAATCCAACCAAATTGAGCAAATTTTCAGCGTTAAATCAACATAATCTTGTTAGACTTAACGACCAGCTCTATTCTTTATCCAATGATTGTTAGGAATAGTTGTTCTCTCCCCCTTGAACTATTACCATGTTGTCTTCCTTTTATAACTGGCTCTATCATGCGTTTTAATCCTGATACTACTGAAAAACTTCAAAAAGTCCTTGCCCGTGCGGGTTTGGGGTCACGTCGTGCGATTGAAGCATGGATTCGTGAAGGGCGCGTTAAAGTCAATCAACAAGTGGCTCACATTGGCGCACGTGTTAGCTTGCAAGATGAAATCCAAATCGACAACCGTAAATTAAGCATGCAACAGTTAGCACCGCCACCACGACAAATCCTGATTTATAACAAGCCTGTTGGCGAAGTTTGCAGTCGTGACGATGACGAAAACCGCCCTTTAATTTTTGATAAGTTACCAAAGCCTAAACAAGGTCGTTGGATTAGTGTAGGACGCTTAGATGTCAATACGACAGGCTTACTCCTCTTAACCACAGATGGCGAACTGGCAAACCGTTTAATGCATCCTTCTGCGGAAATAGAACGCGAGTATGCGGTGCGTGTGTTGGGTAAAGTAGATGAAGCCATGTTGCAACGTCTGGTAACAGGTGTGCAATTAGAGGATGGAATTGCCAAATTTGAACGGGTGGATGATGCAGGCGGAGAAGGTGCAAACCATTGGTATCATGTTGTTTTAAAAGAAGGACGTAAACGAGAAGTGCGCCGTTTATGGGAGGCGCAAGGATTAGTCGTGAGTCGCTTAATGCGTATTCGTTACGGCGTTGTCACCTTACCGCCGAGTTTGCGCATGGGACAATTCATGGAGCTAGAAAGTAATGTTCGCCAAGCATTATTACGTCAAGTGAATTTAACCGAGACAGTAAAAGAAACTGAAGAAGGTCGTGACACGGTTCGACAAGACAAACCGAATCAACGCCCCAACGGAAAATTTACTAAACAAACTTTATCAACGTCAACAGCAACCCGCGAACCTGCAAAGCGTTCTACAAGACCTAAAAAAGATTGGTGGGAATCCCGTATTGATGAAACGGACGACACTGGATTTTCAAAACGCAATTTGCAACAAAAAAATACAGCTAAACCAGTGCATCAACCCCAAGCCGTCACGGGCGGGCGGGCTAACAAACCCACAACGCCATCTACCGCAAAATTTACTGCAACGAAAACAAATACACGCCCTGTATTAAGTAAACCCAGCAAACCGACAAGCCGTCCACAATTAGGGAAAAAACTCGCATCTAGCCCAATCGCTAAACCCAGCACGCTGTCAACGAAAAAACGCGGATGAATGCAACAATAGATTGGTTTACGCAAGGAATGCAGTTTCGACGCACAACGCAACTTGCCGACTTGCCCCCCTTGCAACCATCATGCGTACAAGATTGGTTAGCAGGGGTTAAAGCAGCCGATGAAGCAGAAACAGATATTTTCTTATTGACCGATTGTTGCGCAACAGAAGAGTTTCAATACTGTTTAACACGCCAGCCGTTAGTTGACTTTTTCAAACAACATTTAACGGCACAGCCTGATTTATTGCGCTATTTATTAACACGCTTGGGACAGGATTAAACAGAATAGGGTGCTTTGGCTGTGCACCCCAAAGACTGTTTTTTATGGCAAATGAACAGGGGTTGGAGGGGTCCAATCAGGGGCGCGATGTTCAACCACAACCTGTGTATAAATCCCACCGCGTACATTAAACTCTGCACGTAAGCGCATAAAACGAGGCTGACAGGCATTCACCAAATCCGACAGAATTTGGTTCGTGACTGCTTCATGAAAAGCCCCTTCATCACGATACGACCAAATATAACCTTTTAAAGATTTCAATTCGATACAAGTTTGGTCAGGCACATATTCTAAAAATAAGGTAGCAAAATCGGGTTGTCCTGTTTTTGGGCATAAACAAGTAAACTCAGGCATCCGCATATGAATCGTATAATCGCGGCTAGGTGTTGGATTTGGAAAGGTTTCTAGGATTTTACTGGCTCGAATGGACATAAACAGACAATCTCGATAAAAGACTTTGATTAAAAATGACTTTTAGGTTAAGTTAAGGTGAATCAATAAAACAGGAATGAATAACGAAGCGTTTTAACTCGATATCACAGGTAAACGCACGGTGAATAAGCTGCCTTTGCCTAATTCACTTTCTACTTCAATCGTACCATTCATCATGGTGCAAAAATGACGACAGATTGTTAAACCTAATCCTGTTCCACCATATTCGCGGGTTGGACTGCTATCAATCTGTGTAAAAGGTTTGAAAATATGCTCATACTGCTCTTTAGCAATACCAATTCCCGAATCTTGTACCGTGAATATAATCCACTCAGTACTACGACTTGCTGTTAAGCGAATATATCCCTGATGGGTAAATTTTGAGGCATTGCTTAATAGATTAAGAAGAATTTGCTGCGTTTTGCTTTCATCCGCATATAAACTGCCAATATCTGACGCACATTCAATGCTTAACTGATTTTCATTTAACGTTGGTTGAATAATTGTTGCTGCATCATTCACCAATTTTGCAATATCAAACCATGAGGCTTTAACCTCTATTTTTTCAGCTTCAATCTTGGCAATATCTAATACATCACTGACTAAGCCTAATAACTGTCTTGCGGCGGTTTGAATCTTTTCTAAATCAGGGACTAAATCCTGATGTCCCATATCTTCCGCATCATCCCGCAACATATCCGTATAGCCAATAATCGCATTTAAAGGCGTGCGTAATTCATGGCTCATATTGGCTAAAAAAGCACTTTTTGCCCGATTTGCAGCTTCAGCCGCTGCGCGTGCCTGTTCATTCTCGATACTACGACGCTCTAACTCTTTGGTTCTTGCTTGTAGTTGTTGCTGTAAACGACGGAAATTTAAATGATTATTAACACGAGCTAAAACTTCCTCATGTTGAAAAGGCTTAGTAATATAATCAGATGCCCCTAAGGAAAACCCTTTGACCTTATCAACAGTATCAGCTAAGGCAGTCATAAAGATAATGGGAATATCTTGAGTATTTTTTTGTGACTTCAGGACTTTACAGGCTTCAAAACCATCCATACCAGGCATCATCACGTCCAACAATATTAAATCTGGTTTAGCGTATTCAGCCCGTTGAATACCCCCTTTACCATCCTTTGCCACCAAGACTTTGAATCCCTCAGCACTCAGAAAACTGAACAACACGCTAACATTAGCGGGCGTATCATCCACTATTAGCAATGTTCCCTTTTCAGAGGTTTCAATGTGTTGAGCTTCTGCATTCATGCACGCATTATCCATTTTTTTAGACTGATAAAAACAGCATCCAGTAATGAAAGTAATAGGGTTAGTGTATTACGTATTATAGTTGTTTTACATCTAAGAGAACGACCATCATTTTAAATGATAATCTGTTGCTGATTTAATAAGGATATTTTACTCACCCTGTTGTTATTTTTCACTAATCAGCGGAACACAACAAATACACCATGATTTCACGTATTTTAAAACCTTTAATGACAGTACACCAATAATCGTTTAATTTTAAATAAAATACTAATTTTATAAAGAGTTACGCCAAAGAATTTAGGTATCACATCAATCAAACAATGATATTTTAATGCAGATATGAATGTAAAACACTTAGGTCTTTTTATCAATAAATGGATAAGTATCCATAAAAAAATAAAAAACACTGAGATTATATGGTTATTAAAAATAACTTATCAGCCTGTTGCTATATAAGCATATTTACTATTTGAATATCTTTCAGTTATCGATTAATTTTGCTTTGCTTATTGTTAATAATTTTTATACGATACATCAATTAGATTTATGTATAATTAAAAACACATAAAAAAAGCTTGCCTTATCAGGAAGGAGGATTTATGAACAACACAATCTACATTGCCACTGTGGCACGCATCACGGAATGGTGATAGTCATTTTATGAACATGACACTACGCCAACTCACGTTATTTAAATCGGTTGCAGAACACCTCAGTTTTACCCGCGCTGCGGTAGAAATGTGTTTAACTCAGCCAGCCGTTTCTATTCAAATAAAGCAATTAGAAAGCCATGTTGGTATGCCTCTATTTGAACAAATTGGAAAACGCATTTTTTTAACAGATGCAGGACGCGAATTATATGCCGCCTGTCAAGACATTTTCTCGCGCATAGAAACGTTAGATATGTCGCTGAATGAATTACAAGGTAGCATTAAAGGACGCTTAAAATTAGCGGTTGTCACCACAGCCACTTATTTTACCCCCCATCTATTTAGTCGCTTTTTACGCCAATATCCCGATGTTAATATTCGTTTAAATGTCACAAACCGCAATAGTATCTTAGAACGTCTCGCAAATAATGAAGACGATTTAGTGATTATGGGACAAGTCCCCGAACATTTAAATGTACAAGCACATCAGTTTTTAGAAAATCCCTTAGTTGTCCTCGCGCCTGCAAATCATCCACTTGCCAACGAAAGAAATATTCCACTTTCACGCATTGCCCAAGAAACTTTTTTAGTTCGTGAGCTAGGTTCTGGCACTCGTTTAGCTATGGAACGTTATTTTGATGGCGTTGAACTTGGGCTAAAAGTGGGTATGGAATTAGGCAGTAGCGAAGCCATTAAACAAGGCGTGATTGCAGGGCTTGGCATTTCAGTGTTATCACGTCATACCCTCACCTTAGAATTAGCGGCTGGTATTATTAAACTCTTAGATGTAGAAGGATTTCCACAAATGCGCTATTGGTATATTGTGCATTTAAGTGAGAAAAAACTTTCTTTAGTTGCCCGTACTTTCCTTGAATTTTTGATTACGCGCACACGTGATGTATTAACTGAGGCAGAAAAAACCCTTGTTGAAGCGGGAATGCATATTAATGAACCTCACCCACACATCATGATTGCAAAATAATTATTTTAATATTAGAGACCTGCTAGGTTTTCAAAACCTAGCAGGTCTTTTTTTGTCTGAATCAGAATTCACAGAATTTCCAGAATTAGCAGAATTAAAAAGCATGATTTGCATTAATTTTTTGGTTTTAGGGTTTTAAATTCTGTTAATTTTGTTAATTCTGAAAATTCTGATTCAGATAATGTTTTAATCTTGTCGATTAAAGAAAGGTCAACCCTTTTCGCGTGTTCCGACAGACTTGCTAGGTTTTGAAAACCTAGCAGGTCTCTGTTTTATATTATAAAATTCGCTAAATTTAGGTTATGTTATGACTCTGCTTGTTGCATGAATGCTGCAATTTTCATGTACCAATCATGCGTTTTAGCCTGAACTTCATGGATATTGAGCGATGTTAAAGCGCGGGATTTTAACAATTGTCGCCCTGCAACCCAAACATCGGTTACTTTATCGCGGCTTGTTGCATAAATCAGATGTGATAAGGGATTATAAATCGGTTGAGTTTCAAGCTCATTCATATCAATTGCCACTAAATCCGCTGATTTACCAACCAATAACGAACCTGTTTCGGCATCAATGCCTAATGCTTTAGCCCCGTTTAAGGTTGCCATTGTCAACGCCTGCGCTGCGGAAACACTACGCGCATCTTGGCTCACCACTTTTGCAAGCAAGGCAGCCGTACGCATTTCGCCCAACATATCCAAGTCATTATTGCTGGCTGTGCCGTCTGTTCCCAATGCAACATTAACCCCTGCATTTAATAATTGTTGTACAGGGCAAAAACCGCTTGCCAGTTTCATATTAGACTCAGGACAATGCACCACAGTTGCTCGATGTTCGGCTAATAGCTGAATTTCTTCTGGATTTAATTGCGTTGCATGTACCGCTAATAAACGCGATGACACCAGCCCCAAATTGGCTAAGCGGGCTAATGGACGTTGTTTATCCTTTGCAACCGCTTGCTCGACTTCCTCTTTAGTCTCATGGACATGTATATGAATGGGTGTATTCAATTCCTCTGCCATTGCAGCACCTGCCTGTAACGGTGCGTCAGAAACGGTATAAGGTGCGTGCGGTGCAATTGCAGTTTTAATTAAAGGATGATTTTGATACTGTTGATAGACTGCTCGCCCTTTTTGTAAATATTCATCAGGATTTTGGGCTTGAATCGTCGGAAAATCTAATAAAATTAAGCCCAGTGTCGCACGCATACCTGATTCATCAACAACGCCCCCCGCTACTTCAGGTAAAAAGTACATGTCATTAAAGCAGGTCACACCACCGCGCAACATTTCGGCAATGGCTAAACGTGTTCCATCTGCAACAAAATCCGCACTCATAAAAGCATTTTCTGCTGGCCAAATACGTGTTGTTAGCCATTCATGTAATGCTAAATCGTCAGCAAAGCCACGTAGTAATGTCATGGCTGCATGTGTGTGTGTATTAATTAACCCTGGAATGACAACATGTGTCATTAAACGGTGAGTAATCCGTCCTAAATAACGACTGGTTGCTTCTATATTGGGTAAAATCGCAACTATTTTGCCCGCATCAATTGCAATTGCATGTTGCTCATACACCACGCCTTCAGGCTCTACAGGAATAACCCAACCTGCATAAATTAAAGTATCGACAGATTGCATCATGAAATTTATTTTCAGTGAGTGAGTGAGCGTTTTATCATAGCAGTTTCTCGGCTCAGACCATCATCTTCTGCTGTCATGATTGAAGAAACCACAGACTATTGTTATAAGTTAATTAATTTAACGAGTTAATAGATAGCAGAACAGAAATATAGAGGGTATGCAAGTGTCTTTTCTAAAAGATTGGGTTGCACAACGTTCACTCAGCCAGCGAACGATGTTTAATATGGCTGTACGGATTGCACTCGTGATTATTTGTGTAACCATGCTGAGTTATTGGCATTTTATTTCGAGCTTAGAAACACAAGTTGTTTCACAGCTTGAAAAATATGTGATTGAACGCGGGCAACGTGAAAGTCATATTTTTCAACTTGCTGAAGATAATCATCAGCTCTTAAAACAAGCCTTATTACAACGTTTAGAACAATTTAGCGATACTGACCCAAAAGCCGAGTTCGACGCTTTATTTGAAACATGGGCAGATGGAACAACCCGTAATCGTTTGCAAGGACAATCCATCGAGCAATTTGATAAACAAACTTATCCAACGGTATTTATTGGCAAACAGGTAGAAATTAACGCGGATATACGCAGGCGAGTACTGGCATTTTACGAATTAACGCAAACTTATGGACGCGCATGGCTGAATCGCTTTGTGGATACGTACATCATGGCACCCGAAAATATAGAAGTGATTTATTGGCCAGCCGTTGCATGGGGATTAGACACCACCGCCGAGATTAATATCCCAGAAGAAGAATTCTTTTTTATCTCTGATAAAACACATAACCCTGAGCGCAAACCTGTTTGGACAGGTGTTTTTGAAGACCCTGTACCCAAATTATGGATGGTGTCATTAGAAACCCCCGTCGACGATGCCCAAGGGCGACATATTGCAACGCTAGGGCATGATATTATTTTAAATGACTTATTTACACGTATTGTTGATGAACGTTTAACAGGTACGTATAACTTACTTTTCCGTGAAGATGGACGCTTAATTGCTCATCCTGAGTTTATGGAGGCGATTAAAGCCAAAGGTGGTGCGTTTAATATTCCCACAGACGGCGATTTACATCTGCAAACGATTTTCAATTTAGTTAAAAATCATAATAAAACCCGCATTATTGATAATACCACGCAACATGAATACTTAGCCGTCACCCAACTGGCAGGAACAGGCTGGTATTTTGTTGTTGCCTACCCAAAAAGCCTACTCGCTGAATTAGCTTTTCATACCGTCACTATCATCTTTTTACTCGGTTTATTATCCCTACTCATCGAACTTTTTATTCTCTTTTACGTTCTACGTGTACAAGTCAGCACACCGTTAAAAAGCTTTGTAACCGTTACACAAAAAATTGCAGATGGCAATTTTAAAATTGCACATCAACTCGATACACTACGACAAGATGAACTCGGCAAACTCGCAACCGCCTTAAGCCTCATGTCCTATAAGTTAGAAAATAACTTCATGCTGATGGAGGGCATTGTGCAAGAACGGACTCAAGCCCTTGCAACGGCAAATGCGGAGATTACCGAATTAAATCAACGCTTAGAAAAAGAAAATGTACGGATGAGTCATGAGCTAGCCATTACACGAAAATTACAACAAATGGTTTTACCACGCACTCAAGAACTGACCAGAATTCCAGAACTCGACATTGTTGGCTATATGGAACCTGCTTCCGAAGTTGGTGGCGATTACTACGACGTGCTACAACAAAATGGACATGTAAAAATCAGCATCGGCGATGTAACAGGACACGGCTTAGAAAGTGGTGTTTTAATGCTTATGGTACAAACTGCCGTGCGTACGCTACTCGTCAACAACGTTACCGACCCACATGAATTTTTAAATACCCTAAACCGCGCAATTTACGACAACATTCAACGGATGAGCTCAGACAAACACCTGACCTTATCCCTGATTGACTACGAAAACGGCACACTACACCTAAGCGGACAACATGAAGAAGTTCTCGTCGTGCGTAAAGAAGGCAATATCGAACGCATAGACACGATTAATCTAGGCTTTATGCTAGGACTAGAACCCGACATCAGTAGCTTTGTCGGACAACTCGACATAAAAATCCAATCAGGCGATGGCATCGTCCTTTATACTGACGGTATCACGGAAGCCTTTAATAAGCACAAACAACCCTATGGCTTAGAACGCCTATGCCAAATCATTAGCCAATCGTGGGCATTATCAGTGGCAGACATTTGCGATGCCATCATGCAAGACGTAAGACAACACATCGGCAACACCAAAATTTCTGACGACCTAACTCTATTAATCATCAAAAAAACTTAAAAACTTCCTACGTAAAACGGCGATACCACTGACAACGACCTGATTTTACAATAACAATAGTTTCATCAAGGACACAAAAGGCACAGGCTATGACTATCGACAATTTTACCCCTGCCCCTAGCTGCATGGACGCGCTAGAACCATCCATGCTCAGTGTTGCACAAGCCTTACAACAAATTAAGGCACAACTCGCCCCTATTACAGACAGCGAAAAAGTGCCTATTCGTCAAGCCTTAGGACGTGTCCTAGCAGAAACTATCGTTTCATCCATCAACATCCCCGCTTACACCAACTCCGCCATGGACGGCTACGCCATCCACAGCGCAGACCTGCCCCAAACAGGCTCACAAACCCTCAACGTAGTCGGCACGGCGATGGCAGGACAACCCTACACACTCAAAGTAGAGCGCGGGCAATGCGTAAGGATTATGACAGGCGCAGTCATGCCAACAGGCACAGACACCATCCTGATACAAGAACGTGTACAACGTGATGGCGAACTTATCCACTTTCTAGCGGGTGAACGAGCGGGGCAAAATGTTCGCCATATTGGCGAAGATATTCGTCAAGGACAAACCGTTTTAAACATTGGCAAACAAATTTTACCTTCCGAATTAGGGCTACTTGCCTCACTCGGTATTGCCGAAATAGCTGTTAAACGCTATTTACGGGTTGCCTTCTTCTCCACAGGCGATGAACTACGCTCAATTGGAGAAAGTTTAGAACTTGGACAAATCTACGACAGCAACCGCTACACCTTATATGGCATGTTACAACGTCTCGGCGTAGAAATTCTCGACATGGGTGTTATCAAAGACGATAAAGAAGCCTTAACACACGCCTTCACCACCGCAGCTACCATTGCTGATGTCGTTATCACCTCGGGCGGTGTTTCTGTCGGAGAAGCTGATTTTACGAAAGACATCCTACTCAACTTAGGACAAATTCAATTCTGGAAAATCGCCATGAAACCAGGCAGACCGCTTGCCTTTGGACGCATACAAAACGCCGCTTTCTTCGGTTTACCGGGTAATCCCGTTGCGGTCATGGTTACTTTTTACCAATTTGTTCAGCCCGCCTTACAATACCTCATGGGAATGCCTGAAAAAACGCCGATTACCATAAAAGCCCGTAGCTTAGTGGCATTAAAAAAGAAAGCAGGACGCGCCGAATTTCCACGCGGTTTACTGAGCCTAGATAGCAATGGAGAATGGACTGTTACCACGACAGGACAACAAGGCTCAGGTATTTTAAGCTCCATGAGCGTAGGCAACTGCTTTATTTTGCTATCCGTTGAACAAGGCAATGTCAACTGTGGGGAATGGCTGACTGTACAACCATTTGATGGGATGGCTTGAGAACTATAGTAAACGTACTATAAAACGGCACGAAGGACTGGCAGTCCTAAATTTAAATTACTTTAACCTGAGTACGGCGAGTTTCTTTTAAAAAGACAACAGCTTGAATGTTGTAGGGTGGAATAGCGAAGCGTATTCCACCTTGAAATTCTGCAAAAACTGAGCAAAAACAGATTATAAATCGTATGGTGGAATACGCTTCGCTATTCCACCCTACATTTTTTAGTTGAAAAATTCTAAAAGGTTTTCGCCACTCGCCGAACTAGCGTTACTTTAACCTGAGTTTGGCGATATTTTTAAAAAACAATATCTTGTCTGAATTAGAATTAACAGAATTTAACCCCCTTAAACCAAGAAATTAATGCGAATCACGCTTTTTAATGCTGCTAATTCTGAAAATTCTGTGAATTCTGATTCAGACAAATTAAGGTTAATATGTTATTACCAGATATTTATTGGATTAAGGATTTTTTGGAGGGAAATTTGGCGATTATGCCAAAACCTCGTTCAAATGAATGGTTAGAAGATGAGATACAAGCATTTAATAATCAGGGTATTAATCTGGTTGTGTGTTTATTAACCACTCATGAAATCTATGAGCTTGAGTTACAGAAAGAAAAAACATTATGTGAACGCTATCAAATTGAATATATTTCTTTTCCTATTGTAGATAGAAGCGTTCCGTCTTTCTTGGAAACTAAAACATTGGTTGATTATTTACTTTGTCAATTAAAAGAAGGTAAAAAAGTAGCGGTACATTGCCGTGCAGGCATTGGTCGAGCTGGACTGATAACTGCCAGCATTTTAATTCGTTTTGGTATTGAACCCAAACACGCTTGTCAACTCATTTCTAAAGCAAGAAAAATTCAAATCCCAGAAACTGATGAACAACAACGTTGGCTTTTTCATTTTAAAGACTACTTGAAAAAATGAAATTTCTCAAAATCATATTTTTTATTTTTCAATAAATTACCTGCATTAACTCACCAACTCCTCCCCCTGCACCCTCACCCACCGTTCAATAATCGGTTGAATAGTTTCAGGATAATCTTTTAATAATAACTCAGCAATTTCAACAACTGTGGGTAATAATCCCTCATCGCGTTGAAAATCGGCAATACGTAAGCGCATTGTTCCCGTTTGACGTGTACCCAAAACATCGCCGAAACCACGCAAACTTAAATCTTGTTGTGCAATAACAAAGCCGTCTTGTGTATCGCGTAAAATCCCCAAACGAGTACGCGCAATTTCTGATAAAGGGCTTTGATACAGCAAAACGCAATGACTATCGACCACACCACGTCCCACTCGACCGCGTAATTGATGCAACTGCGCCAGTCCCAAACGCTCCGCATTTTCAATAATCATTAAACTGGCATTTGGCACATCGACACCGACTTCAATTACCGTCGTTGCGACTAATAAATCCAATTCGCCCCGTTTAAAAGCCTGCATCATGCCTTCTTTTTCCTTCGCTTTTAAACGCCCGTGTACTAACCCAATACGTAACTCGGTTAAATTCTCTGTTAATTGGCGGGCTGTTTCCTCTGCTGCCTGATATTGCAGTGCATCAGATTCATCAATTAAGGTACAAACCCAATAAGCTTGTCGACCTGTTTGGCAAACTTGGCGAATGCGTTCAATAATTTCCGCACGTCGAGTATTCGGAATGACGACTGTTTTAATCGGTAAACGTCCAGCGGGTAATTCATCAATCACTGAAATATCTAAATCCGCATATAACGTCATCGCTAACGTACGCGGAATCGGGGTTGCTGTCATAATTAGCTGATGCGGGTGAAAATTCGCTTGCGCTCCTTTATCGCGTAATGCCATACGTTGTTCTACGCCAAAACGATGCTGTTCATCGATAATGACAAGCGCGAGTCGTTGAAAAGTGACTGCTTCTTGAAATAATGCATGTGTGCCAATCGCTAAAGCACTTTCACCCGTCGCTAAGGCATTTAATGCCTGCTCGCGTTGCTTCTTGCTAACGCTACCCGTCAACCACGTAATATTAATCTTTAATGGAGCTAACCATTGGTTAAAATTACGAAAATGTTGTTCTGCTAATAATTCTGTGGGCGACATCACGGCTACTTGATAACCCGCTGCAATTGCAGACAATGCCGATAACGCCGCGACAACTGTCTTACCCGAACCGACATCGCCTTGAATTAAGCGTTGCATCGGATGTGTTTGTTGTAAATCGTGGGCAATTTCTGCACTGACCCGTTGTTGTGCATGGGTTAATTGAAACGGTAAATTTTTTAAAAATAGTGAGTTAAGCGCGTGCTCTGCGGGCAATGGCACGGCTTGATACGTTTGTGCCTGTTGTCGTAAACGACGCAAACTTAAATAGTGCGCAAGTAACTCTTCAATAATCAGCCGACGTTGTGCGGGATGTTGTCCTGCTTGTAAATCGGCGGTAGAAACCGTAACGGGGGGGGCGTGCAGGGTCTGTAAGGCTTGGGCAAGGGGTAATAATTGAAATTGCGCTTGAATCGTGGGCGGAAAGGGGTCGATTAAGACGAGATTTTGCAAAGCCTGACGGGCAAGTGAGCGCAATAAATGCTGGTGTAACGTGCCTGAGCTGGGATAAATCGGGGTTAATTGTGCATGAATTTCAGGGGCGGGTTTATCCTCGCGGATAAATTGGCATTCGGGGTGAATAAATTCTAAACAATGATAACCTTGACGCGCTTCCGCAAAACATCGCACCCGCGTTCCTACTTGAAACTGCTGTTGTTGGGCGTAGCTAAAATGGAAAAAGCGCAAAATTATCCCGCCCGTGTCATCCGTCAACATACAGACTAATGTCCGTCGCTTGGTAATTTTTACCTCAGCGGCAGTAATCATGCCCTCGACTAAGGCTTGTTCGCCAACATTTAAGTCTTTAATCGCGGTTAAACGGGAACGGTCTTCGTAACGAGCGGGAAGATGAAAAAGCACATCGTCAACGGTAGAAATGCCTAATGTAGCGAGTTGTGCGGCGGTTTGTTTACCGACACCTTGTAAGCTGGTAACTGATTGAGACATTGTTAATATGATGTCACTGAAATGATTTTTTGCAGTGTAATCATTTTTACAGGCAAAAAAAAGAACGCGGCGCGTAATAGGGGCGACAGCGTTCTAACCGAGGGAGGGAAACAGGAGAGCTACCTTTAAAAATCAAGCCACATCATTTAAAGACATATCTAGTTACTTTCTTTTATTACAAAGCTTATGCCAATTTTATTTGATAAAATAATATATTGTTATTAAAAATAATTCCCCAATTTTTCACTAAACTATCTGTTTTTTGCATTGCATCATTTTAGTGCTTAATCAGCGTTTTTTGTGCTATTTGCGTTCATAACAATGTATCGCTAGTGCACTGTTAAATGATGTTAATTATGGTTGAGACAATCATATAGTAAACGTACTATAAAACGATGCCGATGACTGGCAGTCCTCACAGGATTGCCAGTCCTAAATTTAAATCACTTTATGGTACGTTTACTATATTTATTTGGTAGTGCTAAACAATGTAGGGATGTATGCGATTCAGACCAAAATAGATAACACTGTCTCTTTATCACTATTTTATTTAATTCAAAGTTTATTTAGTAATTTGTGTGTGTGTTTAGGTTTTTTAAATCATAGAAAGCGAATACAGCATTCGCCTTGTCATCTAAAAAAATTCTATAATCCCTTTTATTCATTATTCTATTGGGCAATTTTTATGACAACTCGCAAAACTACCGATTTTGGCTTTACTCAAGTGCCTATTGAAGAGAAAGCAAAGCGTGTTGCTGATGTCTTTACTTCAGTAGCAACACGTTACGATGTGATGAATGATTTAATGTCATTGGGTATTCATCGTTTGTGGAAACGTTATGCCATTGAGTTGTCAGCGGTGAAGCGTGGGCAAAAAGTTTTAGACTTAGCAGGCGGGACAGGCGATTTAGCCAAGCAATTTGCAGCAATCACGGGCGGGATAGGGAATGTTGTATTAGCGGACATTAATGCGGATATGTTGCGGGTTGGTAGAGAACGTTTATTAGATGAGGGAATTGTCGTTGATTGTGCACAGGTTAATGCGGAGTGCTTACCCTTTGCGGATAATACCTTTGATATTATTACGATTGCCTTTGGTTTACGGAATGTGACGGATAAGGCTGCCGCGTTGCGTTCTATGTTACGGGTGTTAAAACCCAGTGGGCGGGTTTTAATTTTAGAATTTTCCGAATTGCAGTTAAAACCATTAAAGCCATTTTATGATTTATATTCTTTTAAAATCTTGCCATTGATGGGAAAACTGGTTGCAAATGATGCAGAAAGTTATCGTTATTTGGCAGAATCAATTCGTATGCATCCAAATCAAGAAACCTTATTAAATATGATGCAAACAGCGGGGTTTGAACGTTGTCGTTATCATAATTTATCAGGGGGAATTGTTGCGATTCATTGCGGTTATAAATTTTAAATGAGGCGAGTGTTATGATGATTCAGACCGTTATCGCAACAGGTGCAGAGGCGTTTTTAAATCAGGCATTAAAGTTGGTAAGCCGTGATTTTTCATTGCTGGGTCATTTGGATGATAAGGTTATTTTATTAGATATTCAGGGGTTTAATATACAACTTTATCTGTTGCCTTCGATTGTAACGGGGTTTACGGTTTTAAGTGATTATCAGGGGAATCCTGATGCAACTATTCAAGGCTTGCCGTTTTCTTTGTTGCGCTTATTGCGCCAGCCTGCGGGGACTGTCAGCCGTGATGAGGATATTGTTTTGCAGGGTGATATGGATGTTATTCAAGGGTTAATGCAGGTTTTTAGACAGTTGCAAGTCGATTGGGAGGAGAAATTGTCTCAGTGGATAGGCGATGTACCCGCGCATCAATTGGGGCGTGTGGTTCAGCAAACCCAGCATTATGCACAGTCTCAGTGGCAAACTGGTGAAGCGAATATCAGTGAATATTTACAAGAAGAGTTGAAAGCCTTGCCCGCTCATGCAGAAGTTCAGGCATTTTTAGATGCTGTTGATGTATTACGCGATGATGTAGAACGCTTAGAACAACGTATCTGTTTATTAAGCACGCAAATTTATCCCCTTCCCTAGCTTAGATTGAATTTACGCAATGCGTTATTTTTTTCAGTTTTTTCATTTAATTAAAATCTATCGTGTTATTGTTCGTTATGGGTTAGATGAGTTATTACTCTCAACGGAAATTTTGCGCCCTGTTCGAATTCTATTGTATCTCACGCCTGGTTTTTGGTTGCGAACTAAGAACTTGACTCGCGGTGCTCGTTTGCGTTTAGCCATGGAGGAGCTTGGCCCTATTTTTGTAAAATTTGGACAAATTCTATCGACACGCCGTGATTTATTGCCGAATGACATCGCCTTAGAGTTAGCGCAATTGCAAGATAAGGTAAAGCCTTTTAATGGGGCGCAAGCTCGCGCAATTGTGGAACGGGCTTATAACAGCCCTATCGCTGAGGTTTTTGCCGAATTTAATACAGAACCAATTGCCGCAGCATCTATCGCCCAAGTTCATGCAGCACGGTTGCATAATGGTCGTGAAGTGGTGGTGAAAGTGGTACGACCGAATTTAGAAAAAGGTATTCGACGTGATGTCGACTTACTTTATCTTATCGCTCATTTAATCAATCGTTATTGGCTTGATGGGCGACGTTTGCGTCCGCATGAGGTTGTTGTTGAGTTTGAGAAGAATTTATATGCCGAATTAGATTTAATGCAAGAAGCAGCGAATTGTGCGCAGTTACGCCGTAATTTTCAGCAATCTAACTTATTGTATATTCCAGAAATTGAATGGGCTTATACGCAAACAAATGTGATGGTGATGGAGCGCATTCGCGGCTTGCCCATTAGTGATATTGAGACAATGCGCCAATTAGGGGTTAATTTTAAATTTTTGGCGGAAACTGGGGTAGAAATCTTTTTTACGCAGGTTTTTAGAGATAATTTTTTTCATGCAGATATGCATCCCGGTAATGTTTTTGTTGATGCGACTAATCCTAACCGTCCGCATTATATCGCCATCGATTTTGGAATTATGGGGACGTTGAGTGACCAAGATCAGCATTATTTAGCGGCGAATTTTTTAGCTTTTTTTAACCGTGATTATCGACGGGTTGCAGAATTACACGTTCATTCTGGTTGGGTGCCTGCGGGCACGCGGGTTGAAGAATTTGAAGGGGCAATTCGTAGTGTTTGTGAACCTATTTTCGACCGTCCGCTAAAAGATATTTCCTTTGGTTTATTACTGTTACGTTTATTCCAAACAGCGCGACGCTTTCAGATGGAAGTGCAACCACAATTAGTATTATTACAAAAAACCTTGTTGAATATTGAAGGCTTAGGACGGGAATTATATCCAGAATTGGATTTATGGAAAACGGCAAAGCCGTACTTAGAACGTTGGATGGATGAACGGGTGGGAATGCGGGCTTTTTTAAAAGGCATACAAAGCAATTTGCCTTTTTGGGCTGAAAAAATGCCTGAAATGCCAATGTTAATTTATGAAAGTCTGGTACAACGCCAAGCAGAGCAGGAACAGGTGAAGCGTTTGATTGTGGAAGTTTCACAGTTACGTGAGCATCTGAGTCAACAGCATGAGCAAAAAATCTTGTTACAAACAGGTGGTATTTTTGTATTAGGTGGATGTGCGATTCTTGCCTTGCAACCTTTCTTGTTGTGGAACATGTCGTTATTAGGGGGATTATTAGGCATCGCGGGCAGTGGTTTTTTACTGTTGACGTGGGTACGTCGTTCTTCATAGCATTATTGTCTATCTATAGTTTTATGACATAGATTATAGTAAACGCATTCTAAAACGATGCGGAGGACTGGCAGTCCTAAATTTAAATCACTTTAATGGTACGTTTACTATATTTATTTATCATGACTAGCTATTTTTAGCTTATTTCTGTTAATGTTATCTCTATTCCGTTAATTTTGTATGGAGAATAATGATGGATGTACACATAGAACTTGGTGAGGAGCAAGAGCGACAACTCTATCTGTTTTTGCGACATAATCAGTTAAATTTATCTGATTTTCTTAAAAGTCTGATTTTAGAGGAGCTAACCCGAGAAACATTAATCCATTCTCACCACTATGAATTTAATAGTGCTATCTTAAAACCGTTATATAAAGATGCTTTATTTAAGCCTGTAGGACGACGATTTAGGCAAAAGATACATGTGCGTTATCGGGATAAATAAAAATTAATAAAAAAGATGAGAACGGGATATGATGGGGATTCAGAAAAATAAAAAGGGCGATTGTTTCGCCCTTTTTTCGTTATTGACTGGCTGGATGATTAACTTTTGTGTGCTTCACCCACAACAACTTCAACCGCGCCTTGTTTATCAACTTTCAAATTAACTTCTTCTAGTAAGCGATTCCGTTGCGCCCGTAAGTCTGCATCATCGGGATATTTTTTCAATAATGTTTCAAACTCAGTCACTGCGTCATACCAAAATCCTGCCGCCGCATAAATTAAAGGGCGTTGTTTTTCTGTGGCTTTTTCTAGCTTTTCTGCTAAATCAGCAGGTTTGTCTAAAATCATCAGCGTTCCAAAAGAAACAACATCATTAGCAGGGTTGCCAGTTGGAATAGAAACTGACCATTTATATTCTACATTGGGTTTTAAAGCTAATTTATGCGCTTCTAAACTTACGCCATAAATGCCTGCTTCTGCTTTAGCGAGTTGTGTCTGTAACAGGGGTTCATAATTGTTCCCTGCAATTTTTTGATCAACATAATCAATGGTGATTTCTAATGGGGCATCGACGGTGTTGGATAATGACCAGTACAGGACAGGTTGAGTATGAATGCTGTAACCTGTGGTTGCTGGGGAAATCACTGCTAATGTTAAATTATCAGGGACATTTGCAATTTTAGCTGCACGTGTTCCCCCGCCAACTCGCCGAGTCGGTGCGCCTGCGGCTAAAGCGGGTTTGTACATTGGTACTGCTTCGTCTGCAACAACATCGCGCACGAGTTGTCCTTGTTCTGCCAGCAGACCTAGGCTTAAGCTGGCAACAGCACCCAGTAAAAGCATTCTTTTTGCTAACATAATTAATTTCTCCTAAAGATCTTTATTGCGTTATAAGTAGTTTATGATGCATTTGTTAATTTGTCTTGTTGGCTTTTCTCTATTGACAAGGAATTAACACGTCCTATAACGCGATAGACAGTAATCATCATTTCTTTTCCTTTTAAATGAACCGCATCAACGCATTCTGTCTCAAAAAGATGATTAAGGTAATTTAATGTCGATTCGCCAATTAAAATACGGCAAGCACTGTCTGCATCTATACTTTTATCAAAGCTTTCCAAGCGAGAGGCGGTGTTTACGGTATCTCCGATGACGGTATATTCTTGGCGGTCAACCGCACCTAAACTTCCCGCAACCAATGGTCCTGTAAAAATACCGACTCGCATTCGAATTTGAGGCAGTCCATCTTCTTGCCATTTTTTTCTTAATGTTTCGATTTCTTCACGCATTTCTAATGCGCATTCGACGGCGTTAATGGCATCTTGGGCGATTTCATCCGTTGATTCTCGCGGAAATGGCACGCCAAATACTGCCATGATGGCATCACCAATGAATTTATTGACTTGTCCATCGTGTTTTTCAACGACTTTAACCATTGCCTCCATATATTGGTTTAGCCAGTCCATCAGGGCTTGAGGTTCCATGCGTTCAGAAACAGTGGTGAAGTTTTGTAAGTCTGTGAATAAAACAGTTGCCGTTAAGCGTTGGGTGACTAATCGCCCAGCACTGAGATAGTGTTCACGTTGTCGCCAAATGGCTTCTGCAACGTCTTTTGAAACATGTTTCGAGAAAATTTGCATTAACATATCGCGGTTTTCTTTTTCACGCTGTGAGAGATAGCGGAACATGGTGAAATGTCCAAATATCCAGCCTAAAAGTGGCGCGACAAGTAACACCCAGATAAAGTAAACAAAACAAATATAGGTGATGAGCATTAGCAGGATAGAACCGCTAATGAGCGATAGGCTTACTTTTGAATGACCATAAGTCCACAGGCAAAATAATGAGCCTGTAACTGTCCATATCCATATCCAAATAATTTCTTGCCATTCTGTCCAGCTAGACAAGGGGGGCGATTCGTGGAGTGCCATTTGTAACAGTTGGCTGGTGATGTAGCCATGAATCAATGCACCAGGGACACGTTGGTCGCCATCAATAAAACGGCTATAGGCAGGAAATAAAAAGTCGGGGGTGGCTTCAGCACGTACCCCAATAATGACAATTTTGTCTGTGAAGAAATGGGGGGAAAATTGGTGATTTAAAACATCAGCAAGGCTCATGCTATTAAATTGAGCAAGCGCAAATGGGTACGTTAGCATAATCTGCCAGCCAAGCGTATCGCCATCAACATAGCCACCGTAGTTAGGAGAGAGCGGCACTAAGCGTGTGCCGTTAATCATTAAGACGCTGGGGTCATCAGGGTCGCCTTCGGTATAAATCCCTTGCTTTGCGAGATAATAGCGAGCAAGTTTCATACTGAATGCTTCGTGTAATTCGCCCGCTTCATCAACGAGATATAATAATCCTCGTCGTACAATCCCGCCAGAATCAATCGGTAAGTCATTAAAAGCGACTTGGTCTGTATTGCGTAAAATCGGTGGGGGGTCAACATGTACCCCTTGCTCATTTTTATATTTTTTAATCGCAATAATATTTTTATTATCTTTGAACAGTGTTTGTAAGCGTTCATAATCTATCCCTTTTTCATAAGGGACGGGTAAATCACGATAAATATCTAAACCTAAAACACGAGGTTGTTCTTCTATGATAATGCTCAATGCGTCGGCTAATTGTTTATCAGGAATAGGCCAACCCCAATTACGCTGATCGTCATCCGTCAGCCAAACAATGGTAATTCGCGGGTCGGCGGGCTTTTCAGCGGTTTTATTAATCGTTGCTCGTGTCCACAACATGAAATCATAATAATACAACTCTAATGCTTGCAATCCACCTGCAAAACGTACAACCAGCAAAAGCAAAAAAACCGCGTGTCCAATTAATACGGTTGTAAGCAGGGGTCTTTTTGTGAGCGTATTTAGATTTGTTATCATCGCAATTGAAAGACGATGCAAAGGGGAATATTTAAATTGCTAAGGTGTGATGCCTAACAAGCACGAATCATGCTGGAAATGAAGAGATAGGTGATCTCAAAGCATTACTGACTCAATCAATCTACATACTATCACAGTTACAGAGTAAGGCTGTAATTAACGATTGATTAGCGATGAGAATAAAACGAATATTTTAAGGATGGTGCCGATGGCCGGACTCGAACCGGCACAGCATGAGCCACCACCACCTCAAGATGGCGTGTCTACCAATTCCACCACATCGGCATTTATTAAGGTAAGATTTTTACAGGTCTGAATTAGACCAAACTAAAGCGATAACTATAACAAGAATGAAGGTGTTTGTATAGTGCTTTTACAGGGTTTAAAAGCCTGCAAAGCGTATTTTATCACGTACAATTTACCGCTCTTCTGAAGGCAATACGTCTGTTTCGGCACGTCCTGCTTGTATCCATTCCTGCATCGCAGGCAATGCAAGCAAGGTATTCAAATAAGCTCGTTCTGTTGTCGCAAGTGGTATTTCATAAATATGAAACCGAATTGCAACAGGTGCATACATTGCATCTGCTAGGCTGAAATCACCAAATAAGAAATTGCCTTGTTGCCCATATAATGTGCGATATGTCCGCCAGATTTCACAAATACGTTGCACATCACGTTTTGCAAGCGGATTAATGCTAACAGCCCCTTTATCATAGGCACAATTTAAAGGGAGTTCTTTGCGCAATTCTGCAAACCCTGAATGCATCTCAGCACTGATAGCACGTGCTTGTGCGCGTGCATAAATATCACTAGGTAGCCCTTTTCCCGCTAAATGAACCTCGTTTAAATATTCACAAATAGCTAACGAATCCCAAATAATACAGTCATTGTCATGCAAAACAGGTACTTTACCAGCAGGGGAATATGTTGGAATTTGTTCATCAAATGCAGAGGTATAAATCGGTAAACGGATTTCTTCAAAGGGAATGTTAAAATAACGCGCAAATAGCCAAGCGCGTAAAGACCAGCCCGAGTATTTTTTATTACCAATGATTAAACGCATATAGAGAACCTTATGGTATAAAGTGCTTATTGTGTGTAATTTAAATAACGCAATGATTGCAGGAAATGGAAATTAACGGAGTAGGTATTGTTATTATGTCTCAAATGGACACAATTTTATTAGAAAAATTATTAGCATTGCTCACAGAAAAGGATTCTTTAAAAGCAGTGCATTCCTATTTACAAGCACAGTCTGTTAAAGCCAACAATGACCCCGTTGAACAGGCTTTGTTAGACAAAATTAATCAGGTTTTACCCCATGCAGAACCTGCACTCGTATTTTTACGTAATATCTATAACCCTGAATTACCTGATGTATTGGAAAAAATTCCGCCACATCCCCAACTCAGCAAAGTTGAATTATATCAACAACAACAAGTCTGGTTACAAGATAAAGTGCTTGGCGAACCGCAAGAAACTAAAATCTGGACAGTCAATGAACTGAAAGAATTAGGTTTTGTTGGTGTCTATGGACAAGGCAATGCAGAATAAAGCCGTTGATTTACCTGTTTTTATGTCTTTTTTCTATCAATTGAGTTCATTCCATTCATGACGACAACTCCCGATTCACTTGCATTGGTGATTCTTGCCGCAGGGCAGGGTAAGCGGATGTATTCTGACTTGCCTAAAGTGCTACATCAGCTTGCTGATAAACCATTGTTACAGCACGTATTAGAAACCGCTTACCAGCTACAACCGCAACAATTGTATTTAGTCTATGGTCATGGCGGTACGCAATTAAAAACTGCCTTTGCACAAGCTCCTGTTACGTGGGTAGAACAAGCGCAACAACTTGGTACAGGTCATGCCGTCGCACAAGTCTTGCCCTATCTAACAAATCAACAAAGACTATTAGTGCTATATGGCGATGTTCCCTTAATTCCTGCACAAACATTACTAAACCTATGTGAAAAAACCCCACCTGAACAAGTTGGCGTTTTAACCATGACCGTCGACAACCCCCATGGTTATGGGCGCATCGTGCGTGATACATCGGGCAAAGTCTGTAAAATCATTGAAGAAAAAGACGCAGACGAGACAATTAAAGCCATCCGCGAAATCAATACGGGAATTATGTTAATTCCTATCAACCCATTACGGAAATGGTTGCAACAACTCACCAACCACAATGCCCAAGGCGAATATTATCTAACGGATATTATTGCCTTAGCGGTACAAGAGGCTGTCGGTATTACCACACATGCACCCGCACATGAATATGATGTGTTAGGCGTTAATGACCGTTTACAACTAGCGACCTTAGAACGCTACTATCAACAGCAACAAGTCACCCAATTAATGCAACAAGGCTTAAGCGTGCGAGACCCTGCACGCTTAGATATTCGTGGACAAGTCAACATTGGGCGGGATGTCTGCGTAGATATCAATGTGATTTTTGAAGGCACGGTTAAACTGGGTAATCGTGTTAAAATTGGTGCGCACTGCGTTCTAAAAGATGTTGATATTGCTGACGATGTAGAGATTCGCTCACATTGCGTTTTAGAATCATGCGCCATCGGTGCTGGGAGTCTGATTGGCCCTTTTGCCCGCTTACGCCCTGAAACCGTTTTAGCGGAGCAAGTACATATTGGCAACTTTGTAGAAGTGAAAAAAACAACCGTTGGTACAGGCTCAAAAATCAACCACTTAAGCTATATCGGTGACAGTGAAATTGGCGCACAAGTCAATATCGGTGCAGGCACAATTACCTGTAATTATGATGGCGTGAATAAATTTAAAACCGTGATTGAAGATAATGCCTTTATTGGCTCAGACACGCAACTTGTCGCCCCTGTTCGCGTTGCTAAAGGCGCGACCATCGGCGCAGGCTCAACCGTTGTCCGCGACACCCCCGCCGATAAACTAACCTTAAGTCGAGCGCAACAGGTCACAATAGAACACTGGCAACGCCCCATTAAAAAATAAACGCCTGTTTAATTTAAATGCCGTGAATATACTTTTAAAATTCAACGGCTAAGTGAAAACTGGCAGTCCTCACAGGACTGCCAGTTCTTCATATTGTTTTATAGTGCGTTTACGATAACCTGTTTAAAAGAAACTCGCAGAACTCAAGTTCACTGCTCAGGTTAAAAATTTAAAACAAACCATTGTGGGGTTTTCAGTTTCCGCATGATTTTTTGCACATGCTTATCTTTTTGCAAAAATAACGGCATGTTCTCCGTTTGTTGAAAACAAAAACGACGCGGTAAGGTGGTGTATAAAGAACGAGGTGGAGAACAGTTTTTTAACTGACACCCCGTTGTATAGTCATGATAATAAATTGTTTTAATCCCCAACTCATCCCGAATATAAGTGATAGCAGCAGTCAACATCGCTTCATCCCATAATTCTTCGTAAGGTTTTAAAACATCCTCTAAATAAGTGCGCAAATCCTGCTTACTGCTTTTAATGCTCTGCGGACGTGTACGCCCTGCTTTCTCTTCACTCCATGATACGGATTCAAACATATCATGCGCCCGTTTAATCCAATCGGACTGAATTTCTTCAATGAGAGCTTCATTGGTTGCAAAATCAATATCGATTCTTGCCCACGCCAATGTCTCACGAAATAATCCCTCAGCAGTTGCGCGATGTAAGCTAGGATGCGAATAGTAGTTAAAAGCAGCGTTGCGGGTAGGTTGTACTAAACGTTCATAGGGTTTTGCATGTTGGTTTGAAAAATTCAATTGCAAAACAAGATTATATCCACTACGGGAAGTTTGTTGCCACCGATGAGAGCCACCGCCCCATGTACCGAGCGTTAATAAAAAGGCATATAGTGGCTGAAATTGAGCTAACGCAAGCAAATCGCGGGATAAAACACCGTTTCCTGCTTGTGCTAAAAGCGGTTTTACAAAAGGTTTATTGAGTAAACGCGCATAAGGCGTTTGTTTGAGGTCGGCAATTTTTTTGCCTGTTCCAACTGCATACTCTAACAGGCGAATAGCATAGCTATCTTTTCCATAGCTAAAGTGATTTTTACCTTGAACCATGCAAGCAAGGGTTTCATCCAGTAATTTCTTATCCATACAAAGTCTTTTTCTAATAAGTAATGATGTCGCTTTCGAAATGCCAACGATTTCCAACGTAAACTTTTCGGGTAGATGGCGATGGATTTGACAAGTTTTCTGCTTGTTGGGGGGATAAAAAGTCGTTGCATGATAAACACTCCTAATTAAAGAGAAATAAGAAAAAAGTGAGTCTTAAAAACTCAGCAAAATTAAGCCTAGTTGAAATTTATCAGATTGCAATAAAGTCTTTAGCTATAACGCGGTTTATACCCACTAATAAAAAGACAGGATAAATTTTAAAAATCTAGTAAATCCTTTAGATTAAAATACCTTATAAATTTGATAGATAACAATGCTACAATCCTCCGTTTATAAAGAAATTCTTAAGCTCAATTCATTTAGTTAAGAATCTTTTAATAACATCAACAATGGAGATTTGATAATGCATTTTCATAAAACGGTTATTTCGCACTGGTTTTACCAGTCTATGCTTGGGCTTATCGTGCTATGTTTAAGCACGTTAGCACAAGCAACTACTTATACAGTCACAACTTTAGAAGACAGTGGCACAGGTTCATTACGTCAAGCTATTTTAGACGCAAATGCAAATCCAACAGACGATGAAATTGTTTTTGCGGTGAATGGAATAATATCCTTAACCTCAACATTAAGTATTAATAACAATGGTAGTTTGACGATTATAGGAAATGGTGCAGAAAATACAATTATTAGCGGTAGCGATACTGTTCGAGTTTTTCTTGTCAATGCAGGAACAAAAGCAAAAATCACCCGCTTAAACATTACGCACGGAATGACAAGTCTGGGAGCGGGGATTGCGCTAAGTGGTCAATTAATATTAGAAGACTGTATTATCAGTAATAACACAGCAGAATATGGTGCAGGTATTACAGCTTTCTACTCCGATAACAGTGCTCCCCCGATAGCCTTGACAATCACTAGATGCCTATTGACACAAAATCAAAGTATGAATTGGGGAGGCGCGATAATGATGCTCGTGAACGCATCACCCTTCGACCCTGCCAAAATAACCGCTAATATTGTGGACAGCACCATTTCTGAAAATACCTCAGGGGAAGGAGGTGGCATTTATAGTCAAAGTTCTACCCTGACACTGACGAATACAGACGTTATCCATAATATAGCCAAAAATGGGGGGGGTATTTCTACCAATGGTTCTATCGTTAAGATT
The DNA here is from genome assembly GCF_000245015.1 of Beggiatoa alba B18LD. Classification (NCBI taxonomy): domain Bacteria; kingdom Pseudomonadati; phylum Pseudomonadota; class Gammaproteobacteria; order Thiotrichales; family Thiotrichaceae; genus Beggiatoa; species Beggiatoa alba. The sequence continues at coordinate 1,038,440 of NZ_JH600070.1, forward strand.
GAACAAAGTACAATAGATAAAAATCAAGCAATTGCGACCCCCGAACAGTTCAAAACGACTGGACAAGGTTCAGGTGGCGGGATTAGCGCAGTAGCAAGCACTATTACCTTAACAAACAGCTCGTTAAATGGAAATACCGCTTCATATGGCGGTGCTGGTGCTTATCTCTTAAATAGTCAAGCCATATTCTCAAAAGTCACGATTAACGCTAACACAGCGACCCGTGGCGGTGGTCTCTATTTTGGTTCTAACAAAAATCAACAACTTTATATTACAGACAGTGAGATAGCCCATAACGCCGTTATCCCTTTTGATGTTTATACCGTTTTAGGGGGTGGAATTACCATTGAAGGGGGTGGATTAGTCATCGAAAACACGATAATTAGTGATAACACAACCACCAACGACGGGGCGGGTATAGGACTATCAAATACATACGGTTTTGGCGTTACTGCTAAAATTACGCGCAGTCAGTTTATTCGTAATAATGCCAATAACATGGGGGGCGGACTTTCTGCAAATGGACTGAACAAAGAAAACGGTGTTTCTGTTGCGATTTCTGATAGCATTTTCAACGGCAATTTCGCAAAAACTAGCGGTGGTGGCATTGGTTATGGACTGAGTGAAAAAGATTTTTGGATTATCAATAGCCTTTTTTATAACAATTCAGCACTGAGTGGGGGCGGTGTGTTCCATGAAAGTAAAGGAACACTTCACGTCATTAATACAACACTCACTAACAACTACGCATACTATGGCGGTAATCTTTTCATCAATGCCTCAGTCACGGGAATTGGTAACACCGCCTTGATTAACAGCATCGTTGCTAACAACCTCCGTGGTGGAGACTGTTACAATCATCGCGGAACGATAACAGATGGCGGCACTGTTTCTGCACAAAACAGCCTTATAAAAGACGGACTCACCTGTATTAATGGAACAAACTTAAACAACCTAACGGGCGACCCTGCTTTAAATGCAGACTTTAAACCCCTTTTATCTAGCCCCGTCGTTGATAAAGGCAATAATGTCCTACTGACTCAATATATCGCTGACCCTAAAACAGATTTAGGTCTTAATGCCCGTATTGATGGCAATGCAGTTGACATCGGCGCGTATGAACTACAACGGATTACCATTTCCCCCATCAATACAAACTGTAACCTCGCCACTGCGACAGAAATTAGCCTTTTATGTAATGCCAATGATGTCGAAATTACCAAACCGCTCACCGTCACCGCAACAGGCAATATGAGCAATCTGGTTATTTCCGCTACAGTAATGAATCAAGGCTGGCTCAGTAATTTATATATCAAACCCACAGGCACTATTGTAGGCGGTATCTTAACGGGAAAAGTGACCAATCGCGGCACACTCACCGATATCGACTTTAAAGGCAATCTATTAGAAGGCGGACTGCTTACAGGCACAATTCGCAACAGCAGCGCGGTACAAGGCGAAATCAACAATGTCCGTTTAGCGGACAATGCCACACTGACAGGCGGGATTTTATCAGGGCGCATTATTGGCAATCCCAACGCCCCCGCGAAAATTAGCAATGTCACCATTAAAGCAGGTAGCCATCTAAGCGGTGTCGTTTTAGGGGAAGGCGTGACACAAACAAGCAACATAACGATAGAAACAGCCGTTACCTTACCAGCATTACCCCGTGTCTATGCCTTTGACGCAATAGGCGAACCAACCACCACCAACAGCCAATTTTTAGGCGGTATTAGCGTTGGTAACACCGCCCATACAACTACGGCAACTCTCAACTTATCCAATCCCGTCAAAATTAAAGGGCGAGTATGGATAGACCCCGCACACATAGATAAAACAGCCGAGTTTTTTGTTTATGCGGCTTACACCCACAACGAAAATGCTGAACCCAAATACTACATGCTCGATAAAACAGGCACTATCCATCTGTGGAATAAAGAACCGACAACCCTAATCCCATTCACACAAAACACCCTCCTAGAAACAATGCACGATATAACTATCTACACAGGACGCTTTGTTGCGACAGGTAAACTCGACATTGTCTTTGGATACCGACTAGCGGATGGTACAACGGTGATGAATGAAGAAGAAATGATGCAAGTAATGATTAATCCGTAATCATTTCAAGGCGGACAGGACAGACCTGCTAGGTTTTGAAAACCTAGCAGGTCTTTTTTTTGTCTGAATCAGAATTCACAGAATTTTCAGAATTAGCAGAATTAAAAACAATTAAAAATATAATTTTTTATTCTTTTAATTTTATTGTCTTTTTAATTCTGAAAATTCTGTTAATTCTGAAAATTCTGATTCAGACAATCTTTTAATCCTGAAAATTCTGATTCAGACAGTGTTTTAATCTTTAAGGTCAACCCTTTTCACGTGTTTCCACAGACCTGCTAGGTTTTGAAAACCTAGCAGGTCTTTTTTTTGTCTGAATCAGAATTCACAGAATTTTCAGAATTTTCAGAATTAGCAGAATTAAAAAAATTAATATTGTTTTGTTTTTAGTGTTTTAAATCCTAAAGACTGTCTGAACCAGAATTAGCAGAATTAAAAACAATTAAAAATATAATTTTTTATTCTTTTAATTTTATTGTCTTTTTAATTCTGAAAATTCTGTTAATTCTGAAAATTCTGATTCAGACAATCTTTTAATCCTGAAAATTCTGATTCAGACAGTGTTATTCCGCACTCCTTTCTAAATTCAACGCTAATAAACGCCCTAATACTTCATCATCACTTAAATTGTGTTCCCAACCGTAAGCAGTGGCGACCGCTTTATCTAACGTGTCGTGTGCTTTAACAAGCCATTGCGGTTTTTGATTGTAAAGATTAGTTAAAGTGCGTTTTTTTAACTCTTTTTCTGCTTCTGCGTCTATCGGCAAAATACGGTCAGGATAGCCCGCGACGATTTCAGGAACACGTTGCACCAGATTAGGCGGATTTAGCCAGTTGTCACGTAGTTCATTTAAGCGTTTTGTCGCTGTAGCAATCGCTTGTGCGTGCGGATTATCGGCGTAATCACTCGCAGGAATGTTGGGGCTTAAGCCTTCGGGAAAGGGGAAAGTTTCAAAAGTTGTGCTCGGCGTGTAACGTGGGTCATTGCCTTTGCCTAACCATGTACACAAGCGCAAACTCCAAAGTTCATGAAAACGGGAATGTAAAACGCCGAAAGTCGTATCATCATCGCGGGCAATGGCAACTACTAAATTTTCAGGAAGTTGAATTTTTGGTAACCAAACAAAAAGACGATATTTTGCGGTCATCGTTGTCGCAATAAAGCGGGATAGCGGTTTGATAGCATTGCGCATACCTGAACGAGTTTCCCCATATCGCCACCAATATTTTCTATGTCCATCTCGTCGTAAATTTTCACGCGATGGCTTAACATTTTTTAAAATATATTCAAACGGTTTTTCATACAAACTGGCATCGTCTTCAGACATATTCACACCAAAATCAATAATCCAAGTGTCTGAATAACGGCGCACAATATCCATACCATTCGCCCAAGGGCGCAAAACGTCACTATTTGGCTTTCCATTGGGATTAAAAGAAGATTTAATCCACTCGCGGGCTAAATCGCCAGTAATATCAAACGCGCCATTTTTTTGCGTACCGATAAAAGCCGTATTTGCATTTTCCGCCAATGGCTTCGCTTTGGTTAAATCTAAGGCTTGCGCTGTATTCGGCGCGGTCAAATCGCTATATATTTCAGATGTTACCTGATTATCTAACATCGTGATGGGGTAAAGTTGCTGTTTTTCTGGGCTAGTGAAACAAACCAAAGACACCCGCACCGCCGCGCCTTCATTAACCCAAGGCTCATCACCCCATGCGTGAAAAATTCGCCCTGTTTCCACAATTCTATCCAAGACTTTACGATTACTACCGCCACGAATGGAATTTGTAGAAACCAGCCCAACCGCCTGCACGCGCCCTTGCGCTAACTGCGCCCGTGCTTTTTCAAACCAATAACAGACTAAATCCGCACCACCTGCGACTCGTCCTTGAAATAAATCGCGTAACTGCGTGACATGCTCCTCACCTAAAACAGAAATCATTTTTTTATCGCCCAAAAATGGCGGATTACTCACAATAAAATCAACAGTTTTCCAAGTCTTTTCTATCCCTGTTGTGGTTAATAAAGCATCGCAACACTCGATATTATCTAATTTTTCTAAAACGGGATTTTTCGGCAAATCATAACCATGCTTTAACACCCACTGAATCTGCCCAATCCACACCGTAACCCGTGCTAATTCAGCCGCATAAGGATTAATTTCAATCCCATTTAAATTTTTAGGGCTGACACGCGGAAATTGTCTTTCTAAGCCCATCATTTCCGCATCAATCAATACTTTATTTTCCAAATCTTTTAAGCCTAACAAAGCTAAATATAAAAAGTTTCCAGAACCACAAGCAGGGTCAAGCACTTGCAGATTATTCAACCGCTCTAAAAAACCATGATACAAACCATCAGCATCAAGCTCATTTTTAGATTTTTTAGTTTTACGAGTCCCTTTCCCCTGTTTTTCTAACAAAGACTGAATTTGTAACTTTATTTGTTCCCACTCAGCCTTTAAAGGTGTAAAAATCACGGGTTCTAAAATCCGCATAATAGAATCACGGTCAGTATAATGCGCCCCTAATTGACTGCGTTTATCAGGGTCTAAACCGCGCTCAAACAGCGTGCCGAAAATGGAAGGCTCTATATCTTTCCATTCATAACGAGCAACTTCTACAACCTGTTTAATATCCGCTTCTTCCAGCGATAAAACACTATCATCATCAAACAAACCGCCGTTAAACCAAGCAATATCTTCAATACCAAAACTATCCCCCGTTTGCATGGCGGCAAACAATTGACTAACCCGTGATTGAAAGCGGTTTTGTTTTCGAATTTCTTTTAAAACAGACTCTAAAAGCCGTGTAAAAATTTTATTCGGCAAAATTTCGGTATTTTCGGCAAACATACAAAACACAAGCCGATTAATAAAATGGGCGACTTGTTGCGGGTCATGTCCTCGACTGCGTAAACGTTGCGCTAACTCTGTGAATTTTCTGGCAACATCTAAAGTAACCGCATCCCGCGTGCGTTGTGGTTTAAAAACCGATTCGATACGGTCTTTATCAAAAATAGTTTTTAACAGTTTGAGTTTTGACGGGTCACGTAAATCTGCTAATTCGATTAAATGAACTTCTGCAACGGTATTTGTGAAATTCGTATGAATTTCTATCATTTCCATATCAGAAACGATTAATAACGGCGGATTTTCTAAAGCAAGCGCATATTGCTGTAACTGTACAAAGGCTTTTCTTAAATCCTTACCTTTGCCTTTATATTCCCAAGCAAAACAGCCTTTTAACCAAACATCTGCCCAGCCTCTTGTCCCTGTGGTTTTATTCGCGCCTTTTTCAAAGGTAAAAAATTCGCCATCGGGGTCGAGTTCGGCGGGAGTTTTTTCGCCGAGCAACTGGCAAAGCTGGAGAAAATGTTGTTGTGAACCAGAACGTTCAGTTAATTCTGAATTGCGCCAAGTATTGATAAAGTCATCGACTGTCATGGATAAAAACCGATAGTGTTTAAATCAAAATTGATAAGATGAATAGGATTATTGTAACTTAATCAGGATTAAAGACTGTCTGAATCAGAATTTTCAGAATTAACA
>NZ_JH600070.1:1044214-1049909 GCF_000245015.1 Beggiatoa alba B18LD
AATTCTGATTCAGACAGTCTTTAATCCTGATTCAGACAATGTTTTAACCTAGTAGGTCTCTGTTTTAGTTTTCAGGCGTAGAATAGCGTTAGCGATTTTAATCTGGTAAAAAGTAAAACCCATCTTAAACCATTTATCTCACTATCTCATTTATAAAATTTTGCCGAACTCAGGTTAATATAATGATATATCAAGAAAATACTCAAGCTATTTATCGTAAAGATTACCAACAGCCCGATTTTTTTATCGATAGTGTCGATTTACATTTTTCATTAGATGAAGATGTCACGCTGGTACATAGTCGAATGACGATACGCCCGCGTACTGAAAACCAGAAAAAACCATTGATTTTAAACGGTGAATTGTTGGTTTTAAAAAGCCTAAAATTCAATGGGCATGTGTTGAATGCAACGCAGTATCATGTTGATAAAACCCATTTAACCCTTCCTAATGTTCCCGCAGAAGCATTTGAGTTAGAAAGTATTGTTGAAATTAAACCGCAGGAAAATACCGCATTAACAGGATTATATCAATCCAGTGGCAATTATTGCACACAGTGCGAGGCGGAGGGCTTTCGCCGTATTACGTATTTTTTAGACCGTCCTGATGTGATGGCTCGCTATACGACGACGATTGTCGCGGATAAAAGCCGTTATCCTGTGTTGTTGTCGAATGGGAATCGAGTTGAATATGGGGAGTTAAACGACGGTCGCCACTGGGTGAAATGGGCTGACCCGTTTCCAAAACCAAGTTATTTATTTGCCTTAGTCGCGGGCAATTTATATTGTCACGGTGGAAAATTTACGACGCGCTCAGGGCGCGAAGTGCGTTTAGAAATTTGGGTTGAACCGCAAAACCATGACCAATGCGAACATGCGTTGCAGTCTTTACAAAAAGCCATGCGTTGGGATGAGGAGCGGTTTGGGCTGGAATACGATTTAGATATTTATATGATTGTCGCCGTTGGTGATTTCAACATGGGGGCAATGGAAAACAAAGGCTTAAACGTTTTTAACGCCAAATTTGTCTTGTGTCGCCCTGATACCGCAACTGATGATGATTATGAAGGTATTGAGGCTGTTATCGCGCATGAATATTTTCATAATTGGACAGGCAACCGTGTCACTTGTCGTGATTGGTTTCAATTGACGTTAAAAGAAGGTTTAACCGTTTTTCGTGACCAGCAATTTACGGAAGATATGACTTCTGCCGCCGTGAAGCGGATTCAAGACGTGCGCATTTTACGCTCGGCACAATTTGCCGAAGACCAAAGCCCGATGGCGCATCCGATTCGCCCTGAATCGTATATTGAAATGAATAATTTCTACACGGTAACGGTGTATAACAAAGGCGCGGAAGTTATTCGTTTGTATCAAACGTTACTGGGTAAAGACGGTTTTCGTCGGGGGATGGATTTATATTTTCAGCGTCATGACGGGCAAGCGGTGACGTGTGACGATTTCCGCGCGGCAATGGCGGACGCGAATCAAGTCGACCTGACGCAATTCGAGCGTTGGTACGACCAAGCAGGCACGCCCGTTGTAGAAGCAAGCGGGGTTTATGATGCGACAGCAAAAACTTACGCTCTGACCTTGCGCCAGCAAGTACCTGAGCATTTGCAAGCGTGGCATATTCCTGTTGCTGTCGGTTTACTGGGCAAAGAGGGGCAAGATTTATCTTTGCAGTTAGAAGAAACTGCGCCCGCGAAAACCACGCAAGTGTTAGAATTACGCGAATTAGAACAGACATTTACCTTTAAAAATATTTCTGAGTTGCCTATCCCTTCACTACTTCGCCATTTTTCCGCACCAATTAAATTAAATTTCTCGTGTCAACGGCAAGAATTAGCCTTTTTAATGGCGCATGATAGCGACCCGTTTAACCGTTGGGAAGCTGGACAACAGTTTGCGCAACAAGTGATTTTTGATTTACTCGCAGATTGGCAAGCGGGCAAAACGCTACAACTAGATGCGTTATTTAGCGAAGCCGTTTTAAAAATCCTACAAGATGACAAGCTCGACGGCTCGATTAAATCCTTAATGTTGACCTTACCAACGGAAAACTTTTTAGGGCAACAACAGGCAGAAGTCGCGGTCGATGGCTTATTTGCCGTACGGCAGTTTGTCTTAAAACAGTTGGCAGAAGTGCATTATGCGGAATGGTTGGCAATTTATCGCGCAAATCATCAAATGCCTTACAGCAACAGTGCCACCGCGATTGCGTGCCGTCGCTTAAAAAATACCGCGTTGCACTATATTTGCCGTTTAGACACGCCCGAAACGGTGAATTTAGCCGAAAAGCAGTTTAAACAAAGCGATAACATGACCGACCAGCAAAGTGCATTAATGTGCTTGGTGAATACGTTTAGCGAGGAAAGAGGGCAGGCGATTGAGTATTTTTATCAACAATGGCGACATAATCCGCTGGTGTTAGATAAATGGTTCAGTGTGCAAGCCACAAGTTACTTGCCTGATACCTTTGATAATGTAAAAGCGTTGTTACAACATCAGGATTTTACGTTAAAAAATCCTAATCGCGCCCGCTCCTTAATCGCCGTTTTTAGCCAAAATCAAGCACAATTCCACCGTGCGGATGGGTTAGCCTATCAATTGCACGCGGATATTGTTTTACAATTGAATGCAACGAATCCGCAAATTGCGTCGCGCTTTGTCTCCGTATTCAATCACTGGCGACGCTTCGACGCAAATCGTCAAGCCTTAATGCAAGCGCAATTAAATCGCATCATTCAACATCCTAATTTATCAAAAGATGTGTACGAGGTGGTGAGTAAAAGTTTGAATGTGAAGGGGTAGAATACCTTATTAAATTGCTTGTTTTAGGACTGCCCTGCCTGTTTTGAAACGAGCAATTTAGTAAAACCAAACAATATACTAATTAATATAAAAGTTCGCACTTAATAGGGATTTTTGCGATTTTATTGCAAATAGGGTTATTAAATACTACCCTAACCGTTTTAGCATATCGCCATCTGAAGAGAATAAACATTCCATGCTTGTTGAGTTTCGTGTCCAAAACTTCGCTTCTTTTAACACATTGCAAACATTAAATATGTCTGCATCCAATACGACAAAAGAAAACTTTAATGAAACTAATACCATTGCTATTGAGCAATTTGGTGTAAATAAATTACTCAAATCTGCTGCTATCTTTGGCGCAAATGCGGGTGGCAAAACTAATCTGATTGGAGCAGTTTCCACGTTAAAAAACATTGTATTAAACTCACTTGCTAACCCTGAAGAAAACCTACTCGAGACAGTCATCCCATTCTTAATAAAAGAACAAAAATTTGATCAAGCCACTGAATTTGAAGTTACCTTTATTTATGAACAGCATTTATATCGATATGGTATCGCTATTAAAAACGCTATCATCACCGAAGAATGGCTATTTTGGCGCAAACAATCCCGTGAAACCTTGCTATTTCAACGTGAACAACAAGAAATTAAAATTAATAGTCGTTCTTTTTCTGAAGCAAAAGACTTTATCAAAGAAGAAAATGGCAAATACTATCTTGAAAAAACCCGAGAAACTGTCCCGTTTATTTCCGTGTTATCTCAATTCAATGGTGAAAAATCCAGAAAAATTACAAGATGGTTCAAAAAGTTGCATATCATTTCAGGTATTCAAGAAACTGGTTTTGACCAATTCACATTAAATTTATTAAGCAAAGATACAATCTTTAAAACATGGATATTAGATATACTGCTGTCTCTGCAAATTGCAGATATTAATGTAAATGAAGAACAACCATTTAATAAAACAATGGGAATTAGTATTGCTGAAGCTGGAAATAATGTAAAAATTCATTTTAGAAAAAATTATAAAGTTGATATAATTAAAAAAATTACTGGAACAGATGCTAAATATACTACTCCATTTAGATTAGAATCTGAAGGCACTAAAAAGTTAATTTATTTATTAGGGCCACTCTATGACGCTATTAAAAATGGTGAAATTTTATTTATAGATGAGTTTGACAGTAAATTTCATTCTTTATTGTCTAAATTCATTTTAGAAATTTACCATAGAAAAAATAATACGAATAGTCAGTTAATTATAACTTGCCATGACACTAATTTATTAACAAAATCTATTTTTAGACGTGACCAAATTTGGTTCGTAGAAAAAAACCAAGCCCACGAAAGCGAACTTTATTCGTTACTAGAGTATAAAGAACATTACACCCGACAAGGTGATTCATACAGTAAAGACTATTTACTTGGTAAATATGGTGCTATTCCGTTATTTAGCTCTATTGATAAACTAATAGAGGCTTTAGATGGCTAATCGAAATAGAAAACAAGGTTTTGGGCGGGAAGAAAATACCAGAGAAGAGCGAAAAACGGTAGAAAAAAAGTCATTATTAACCTTTAGTTTTAAAGATATTGATGAAACGCAACCTAGCAATAATCCTCAATCTATTGAAATATGGGAAACAGCGGGTTTACTAAAACCACTGTTAATCAGATTGAAAGAACTGTCAAAATTGACTCGCCATGAAGCTGAATTGCAACAATAGATTAAAATATATGGCGATTTCCCCAATCCTGAAAATACAGAATACACTTATCCAAGATATATTGAACAAAACATTGCATGGGGGGTTATTAATTCGGTTGGTGGGCAAAAAGGGAGAGTTGCAGGCTATATAATTGAAAATACTTTTTATATTGTGTTTTTAGATAAAGAGCATCGTTTTTGGATATCTAAAAAGAAAAATACCTAAAATGCTCTTTATTTCATACTTCTGTGAACTTGCAATCTTTACAAACTCTCATGAGAGAAACTGCCAATTAATCTGTAATTCAGGAAAAATGCTCACTTTGGTTTCATTTTCTAACTGAAACATATGTGGCACACCATAAAATCCTTCATTATTCAATAAATAAACCATTCCCCATAATTCAATTGGATGAATTAACCAGTATTCACGCACGCCATGGCTTTCGTACAAAGTTCGCTTTGTGTCCATATCTTTAAAAGCAGTAGAGGGCGATAAAATTTCAATAATCCAATCAGGCGCACCACGACACCCTTTATCATCCAGTTTTTGGGGGTCACAAATCACTGAAATGTCAGGTTGTACAACGGTATTAATTTCTTCATCTACTTCATTTTTTTGCGGTAATCGCACATCAAACGGTGCAATATAAGGTTCGCAGGGTTTACCCTGTAAAAAGTTACTAATTTGTCTGCCTAATTCAAGCACTACTTTTTGATGTATCCGCGATGGGGCTGTCATTGCGTAGGCTGTGCCGTGAATTAATTCCCAACGCTCCCCATCAGACCATTGGCAATAATCGCCATAAGTAAATATTTCCGATACACTTTTACGATTTATCATGAAGCTCATGGTATTTTCTCAATCTGATAAAGAAAGTATGTGACAATAGTTTGATTCAATTATAGTTCATGCTTAAGGCTTGCTGTATATAGTTTTTTAAAAACAGGGGGTTAAACCATGCAGGGAAAATGTTTGTGTGGCAGTGTGCAGTTTGAGATAAGCACGACCCATTTAAAGGCGTATCAATGCCATTGTATAGTAAACGGATCACAAAAAGAGTGCAGAAAATGACCTATTAACACCTGAGTTCAGCGAGTTTCTTTTAAAAAGACAATAGCTTGTCTGAATCAGAATTTTCAGAATTAAAAAGACAAGAAAATTAAAAGAATA
>NZ_JH600070.1:1050009-1165183 GCF_000245015.1 Beggiatoa alba B18LD
AGGTCTCTGTTTTATTTTATAAAACTCGCCGAACTCAGGGTAAATCTAGGACTGGCAGTCCTTCATGTCGTTTTATAATGCGTTTGCTATATATTGCAAAAAAGGTCTGCCAATCCTTCAAGGACTGGCAGACCTTTTCGCATGTACTAAAGGACAGACCGACTAGATTTTTAAAATCTAGCTGGTCTTTTCACTAACCATCTTGCCAAATAATCAATTTTTGTCCTTGTTTCAGTTTGCCTTTTTTCAGGTTATTCCACTGATTAATGTCGGCGACATCTACGCCATAACGACGGGCAATCGTCCAAACGCTATCACCTGATTTAACGGTATAACTCAATTTTTGCCGTAAATTCTTTGTCGATTTCCCTTTTGCTGTCGTTGGGTGATTGGTCGCTTGTGCAACCATTTGCAAGCCTTTATCAGCAGTTTCTAAGGGTACGCGGAGTCTTTGTCCTGCACGTAAGCGCGGTTTACTCCCCAAATCATTTAATTGCCGTAAGTCATCTACGCTTGCATGATACAACTGTGCAATTTTATTGAGTGATTCTCCACGTCGGACTTGGTGCACACGGGTTGGCTTTTCTTGAGCGGTCGTTGCTAAACGAAGATTTGCATTAGAAGTTTGGCTTAATGACATCTTCGTATTGTATGTATTTAACGTGTAGTCATTGTCTGCTAATTGTGCAATATTATCTTTAAAGACAGCAACTTTTCCAACAGGTAGCGTTAGGTAATGAGGACCATCAGGGGCGGTCACTGCATTGCTATAGGCAGGATTTAAGCGTTTTAACGTTGCAGAAGATAATCCCACCATTTTTGCTGCGGTATTAATGTCGATTTGTTGCCCAACATCAATTTGCTCAAAGTAGGTTTTATTAGGAATATCGTAGAGTTTTACCCCATATTGATCGGGGTTGCCTACGATTTCTGCAAGTGCGAGTAAGCGAGGTACAAATAGGCGGGTTTCTTGTGGTAGGTCTAGTGACCAATAATCTGTTGGTTTGCCCGCATCTCGATTACGTTGAATGGCTTTTTTGATATTTCCTTGCCCGTAGTTGTAAGCAGCAAGGGCTAATAACCAATCATTATCAAAAAATTCATACAGTTCTTGTAGATAATCAAGGGCTGCTTGGGTTGATTCGACAATGTCGCGTCGACCGTCATACCAATCGTCGAGGCGTAAACCAATGCCTTTGGCTGTACTTGGGATAAATTGCCAGATACCTGAAGCACTTTCAGAAGAAACTAAGTTAGGCTCGAAACTGCTTTCAATGGCGGGAAGTAACGCGAGTTCTAAGGGCATACCGCGATATTCCAATTCTTCAACAATGTAGTACAGGTAAGGCTCTGCATTGCTGGAGAATTGGTTAAAGTAACGAGGAGATTTTTGATATTTATTCAAAGCAGTGCGAATGGCATTATTTTCCATTTTGCCTAATTTATAGCCTGCTCGAACTCTATGCCAGAGATTGTCCTTTTTTGTGTCCGTGCTTCTTGTTTTTTTATTCGTAGCGGGCGGGGCTACGTCATCGTCTATTATTTCAGGTGTTTTTAAGTAGCCTTGTAAATTGTCAAATGTCGTGGTTGTCTTGTGTCGTTCTATAACGGAAGCAACACGATTTTGTAATGCAGTGTAAATCGATGCATCACCCGCAAACAGTGAATCGTTTGATTCATCTAAGGTAGCACATCCCCAAAGGCTGGACATGCAGGTAACAGTTAAGATTATTTTACAGGTTCTCATATCTATCATGACATATTAACGAGAACAGTAAGCGGTCAACAATTGGTCATGTGAGATGAGAATCGTCTGTTGTAAAAAACAGGCTTAATATCACAGGTTGACATTACGTTCTAACGAGATGTTGCAATGCTGGATAAAGTGGGAGAAAAAAACTCCAAAAAACAGGTTTTATCCAGTAGTTCCTACCAAATCAGGTAGCCAGTTCAGCCAGTGCTTGCCCCATTCTTAATGCAGAATCAGGCTCATACTGTGCTAACCAACGGGCACGGTTAGGTGGAAGCAACAGGATAACTGTTGACCCCATGTTAAACCGCCCCATTTCTTCACCACATTGCAGACTTAGCTCATTGGGTAGATATTGCCAAGACTGCATCTGTCCTTGATAAGGTGGCGTAATAGTCCCTGCCCATTTGGTTTCCATACTCCCCACAAATAGTGCTCCCACAAAAATAACAGCAACTTTGCCGATAGCGGTTTCTAAAATACAAATGAGCCGTTCATTACGGGCAAATAATTGAGGCACAACTTGGGTTGTGCGCTTATTCACACTGAATAATTTTCCAGGGATATAAGTCATTTCTCGTACATAACCCGTGATAGGGCTATGAATACGATGGTAATCTTTAGGAGATAGATAAATGGTACAGAATAACCCATTGTCAAAATATGTACTGAGATGTGTAGAACCTCCGAGTAATGCCGTTAGGGAAAACTCATGTCCTTTTGCTTGTAATAATTGATGTTGGCTGATTGCCCCTAATTGGCTAATCACGCCATCAACAGGGCTGATGATGTGATTAGCCGCAATAGGACGCGCATCAGTCCGTAATGTGCGGGTAAAAAATTGATTAAAATTTTTGTAATCGGTGGGCTTCGATAATTCAGCCGCTTGCATATCAACTTGGTAATGCTGAACAAATTGCTTAATTGCCCAGTGCGTGACACATCCACCTTGCCAACGCATTACATGATGTATCCATTGCGAGAGTAGGTGCTGTGGAATCACATATTGCGGGAACGTTTTTAATTTATCTGTGAATGAACTGGTTTTCAGCATGTACCGTTAAGTTGAGTTCGTCGCATTTAGAATGCGTGGTTAATAAAAGAATTCTGTCTGTTTATCTGTCGTTAGTAACTTGAATGCATAAAACCATCGTTTAGTGATGATGTTCACTCATTCCATCTGTTTCGGCAGTTGGCGCGGCAGCCTTTACTTCCACACTCAATGGTAGGGTTTGCCCATCTTTTAGTTGTAAGGTGATGTCAATTTTATCGCCAGTTTTTACTTCATGTTGACGATTTAATAACATGATATGTATGCCACCAGGGGCGAGGGTGACGGATTTCTTTGCAGGTATAACCAATTTAGGAATTGGCAACATTTTTGCTACATCATTTTCTAGGACGGTTGTATGTATTTCTACTTTCCCAAAATCTTTGCTTTGACCACCAACAATCATTAAATCGTTGTCACTGTCGTTACGCAGTTCCATGTAGGCAGCATTCATCGTCATATTGGGCGGTGCTTCACGTACCCATGGTTGATGTGCCATTAATCCAGTTTCTGCAAGACATGTTGAGCCTATTGTTACACCATAAAGGCAAGTGAAAGCAAGTAATATTTTTTTCATATCTGTTTCTCCAGAAAACGGCGCATTTTTAAATAACGTTGTAATACAACGTCTGGAATATGAGGGGCTGCAAAAGTGCCCACAAATTGGGCTTTCGGGTTAATCAATAAAATAGAGGATGAGTGATCAACGAGATAACTACCATCTGCTTGTTGTGAACCACGAAAATAAACAATACCCAATTGACGAGTGAGGGCTAACACTTCGCTAGCATTGCCTGTTGCACCAATAAATTCAGGATCAAAATAATTTAAATATTGCTTTAATAAAACAGGGGTATCGCGTTCACCATCCACAGAAATAAAAACGAATTGTGTATCCGTACTTTCGGATAAATTAGTAAGCGATAATTTAACACTTTTTAAAACACTGAGTGCTAAAGGACAAATATCAGGACAATGGGTATAACCAAAAAAAATTAATGTCCACTTTCCTTTAAAGCTATCTAAGGTAAAAGGCTGATTTAGCTGATTAGTTAGCTTAAATTCAGTCAGCATTGGTGCATCGGGATAATGTAACCCTTCAATTGTGGTAGAAGTCCGCTGACTGAGCCAAAATCCAACACTAATACCTGTAATCATTGCGAGTAAGGAAATACCCGCGACCCATGGCACAAACGATTTTTGAGTCATCATCATGTATTCTTTAACATATGAATTATGCTAAACGAGGAAATGTAACGTAGTTGAAATGAGATAACAACCTTTTTTTTATTACGTGTTACATTATACCTTTGTTTCAAAAACAATTAATCATTGTTAATGTTTGCAATTCCAACCAAGATTATGTCAATCTTTTGTTGACAAATAGCAATCAGTTATAAATTATCTAAGTGTCTCACCAGCATAACGATGTTATAGTGAGAAAGATAGCGTGTTAAAAACCTAGCGTTGTTTTAACACAATTAAACTAATATCGTCTAATTGCTTATTACTCCCCATAAAAGCTAATACGTCCGCAAGAATAGCCTCTTTTATATCTGTTGCAGTACATTGCCAAACATTTTGCACACACTGACAAAGGCGAGTGATGCCATATTGCTCCCGTCCTTTATTACTTATCCGTTCCGCCTCTGTAATACCGTCCGTATAAAGGACAACAACATCATCAGGATTCAAGACTAATTGGAACATTTGGACATAGGACGCAACAGAATCTATCAAACCAATAGGAAAGCCTAAATCAATAGTATCAATAAGCTGTAACTGCCCATTTTGTACCAAAATAACACTTTCATGTTGCCCTACTACCCGTAAACAGCCATTACCATCATGTCGATATTGATAATCTAACAGTGAAAAAGTAAGACATTTGTCAGAGCCCATCCGTCGCGCATTATCATAAATAACTTTATTGGCTGACTCTAAAAAGCGTGTGTAATTATACTCTTGCTGTGTTAATAAAGTACGTACAACGGCTTGCACCATAATCGTAAAAACACCACTTTCTAACCCATGCCCTGTCACGTCTCCAATACTAATAACGACCCTTCCCTGTTCACATTGCAAAATATCATAATAGTCGCCCCCGACTTCAGTTGCTGGACGCATAAAATTAGCAATGTCTAAATAGTTGATATTCTCTAACTCATTATCTTTAGGCAATAAAATTTGTTGCAATTGGCTCGCAATCGTCAATTCCATACTCATGCGCAAATTCTCAGAAGTCAACTTTTTATTTAACTCAGTGATATGTTCATGAGCTTCTAATAATGCAAGGTCTCGTTTTTTAAGGCGATGTAGGACTTGAAAGACCAAAATAATAAAGTTAATAGCAACCAAAATAATACCAATTATTTGAATTAATTGAATAGTTGCTGCTTTATGATTAGCAATATATTCTAACTCTGTTGTGAGTTGATTCATTAAATCAAGCAAGATTAAATTATTTGCTAATCCATATTCAATTGCCTGATTTAAATATTCTTTATTGATATTCTCAGAAGAAGTTAAAACCAATTGTAACTTTGTATAATAAGGTTGCCAAATTTGTACGGCTTGAGAAACTGCCAAACGAGCCGCAGGTGTTGCCACTTCAGGTAAAAAAACAATATCTCCATTCCCCCCTCTTGTTGTATCACCTTTATCAAATGCATTTAAAGTTAGGGAAAATAAATCAACGGTTTTCTTTAACTCAGTCAATGTTGTTGCGTGATAAGAATTAGAAATAGTTAGGAAAAGTGGAATTTGAGATAAAGGAAACTGTCCATGTTGAAAAGCAGTGAGGGTTAAATCAAATAATTGCGTTGTATCTTGTAATTCTGAGAGAATTTTTTGCAGACGAACGTTATCTAACTGCTCTATTTCTAATTGTAATAAGACTTTAACCATCCGTTGTGACAACATTCGTTGTCGTCCCGCTAAGTTAATGCCAACAGCATCCTGTTTAATTTGTGAAGACAGTATAAAGTTTGGAATTAACACACCAACATCAATCATAATAAATAATGCAATAGAAATAATAACAAAGCGATATTTCCCTGCATTAAGTTGCAATAACTTCTCTTTAGTTAACATGTTAAATCCATACTGATTGTTTTAAATTTTGGTAAATCATACATAGGATACCCCCAGTTTTGCGAGATTTATAAAAAAATAGAAACCTGCTAGATTTTCAAAACTTAGCAGGTCTTTTTTTGTCTGAATCAGAATTCACAGAATTCACAGAATTTTCAGAATTAGCAGAATTAAAAAGCGTGATTCGCATTCATTTCTTGGTTTAAGGGGTTTAAATCTTGTTATAGTAAACGTACGATAAAGTGATTTAAATTTAGGACTGGCAGTCCTTCGTACCGTTTTATAGTGCGTTTACTATACAGACAAAAAAAGACCCAATAGCATTAAATGTTATTGGGTCTTACTCGATAATTTGGCTTGAATCAATGAGTCAATGCCAAATGATTACTTATTTTTATTTGCCTGCATCGGCTGAGGGGTCACGGGTGACTTTTAACTTTGCAGGGGTGCTCTTGCCATAGACATCAGGGTCATACATTTCTTCGGTATGCGTTGGCAGAATCGTAAATTCACCAGGTGCAATGGCTTGCGCGATATAAGACAAGTGATAATTGCCAACAGGAAGATAATCCGCGTAGAAAATTGCAGCGTTATGGCGTAGCTCTTTATGGTAGAAGCTCCAGAAGGAGAAGGCGTATTCACGCCAATCACTGAAGCGAAACCAAATAGACCCCCCCGCATAAGTCCCTTTTGCTTCATCCGCCGCGACGGTGGAGGCTGTCGCTAAATCACGGTTGACAGGTTCTAATCCCCCTGGAATGGGGTCATCTACCACAACAAAATGACGCGCCGCAGGTAAAGAGAGGAATAAATCCACGCGCACTAATTCGCCTGTTTTCAATTCAAAGGGACTGGTCAGTAATTCCCATTTGTCATTGCGTTTGACGTAGTATTCGCGGTTAATTTCCATCCCTGCATTAACAGCGGTTGCTTTCTCTTCCTTCATGGCATATTGCATCCGCACGGTGTAGTAAACACGTCCATCGCCTTGTTTATCTAACTTAACCGTTGCTTTGCGGGCGGGGTCTTGTTCATTGATAGGACGGGCGAAGGTTTGGGCGGGGTTTTTCACATCGTCAAAACGCACTTCGGTTTCTGTCGGTTTATTTAATAAACTTAATGGTTTGTCATCAATGAAGGTTTTAACAATCATCGCAGGTTTATCTTTTTCATAAACTCGTGCATATGAGGTTAACGCATTCATACAAAACATATTTTCTTGCGTATTTTCCCAATGTCCTTGATATTTCCGTGTCTGAGAAATATGACGTACCAATTTATAGGGGATATCACTGACTAAGTTATTGTTTTGCATTACTTCATCGTATTTGACTAACACGTCTAAAATAGCGCATTCAGTGCGTAAATTAGAGCTTAAAAGATGGTTGTAGCCATCGTCTAAGGTTTCTTGGAAGGTGATTTTTCCGCCCGTTTGGTTGAGCTGTGACAATATCGCGTTTGCCGTTTCCATACGGATTTTATTTGTATTAGGAATGGCTAAAGCGGCATCTAAGTATTGGCTTTTGCCAAATAAGTCCATGTCTTTTAAAGCGCGTTGATAACGATTGATGTCATCCCGTACAACTTTGCCATGTTTTGCCAGTGCCGCCAGTGCGACCGCACGCACGCTGGATGCCATGCCTTGCGAATAAAAATCAGGCATCACATCTTTACGTAACAGGGTCAGTAAGTATTCATGCAAGCGATTTTCTACTTGGTCAGGAATCACGTAACCGCTGGCACGTAACCAGTTAAAGGCTAAAGCGGTGTAAGCACTGAGGTAGGGGCTGACATATTGGTCTTGGGCAATAAAGAAGGTCATGCCACCATTGGGGGCTTGATAATCAGCGGCTAAATCTAACGTCGCTTGTGGTAAAGAAGCTGAACCTTCCCACATTACCGTGTTGGGTAGATAGGCTTTGAGGTTATTATAGTGCGCTGCCATCGTGCCTTTGCTCAGCTTTTGTTCCCAGCAGGCATAGGGATAGTCGCGCATGTATTGGAACGCGCCATTAATATCACTGATAACCGTTGGAGAGACGACAACGCTTACTTGTCCGACATTGCCATAAATATCCGCAGGGAATTGTAAGGATTCACTGAGACTTGCCTCTGTGGTTGTGCCGTAAGTGGCGGCGGTATCTAGTGAGCGACGGGGTAACACTTTAAGCGTTTGAGTTAAACCATCTTTATCGGTGGCATCACCTGCAGTGGCAGTAAATTGGATATCGCCAATATCAGTTGTGCTAATGGGCAGCCAAACATTGTAACGTTTATAAGGCTCTGCTTTTAGCTTCACGGTCATGTTGGTTTTATCTGCCCCTGCTGTTTTTTGCACTGGACCTGTCGCGCTGATGGTTACTTCTAACTCGCGGGCATTCTCGGTGCGATTCATCACGGTAAAACCTGCATCGAAGGTGTCACCAACCATCACTTGATTAGGTAAGGCAGGACGTACTTCGATGGGTAAGTTGACTTTAAAGTTTGCATTGCCTAAGCCTAGACGGTCAGCAGGGGTTGCGGCTAGGGCTAATACTCGCCAACCTGTTAAATTGTCTGGGGTGTTAAATTGAACTTGGGCGTTACCTTCCGCATCGACGGGAACGCTTGGATTCCAATAACTGACGAATTTAAAGAGTGAGCGGAGATTCGGCCCCATGCCACCATCACCGCCAGGGGTCGCGCCTTTCTTTTCAAACTTTTGTCGACCGACTAAACGCATGAGTAAACTGTAATTGCTCATGTCTAAGTCGCTGAGATGATAGAAACCACGATAAGGGTCAAAGTAGCTGAGTCCGCCTTGAATTAAGTCAAAAACGGATTCGTCGAGGACAATTACTGCTAACTCAATCGGTTGAGCTTTAACATCCGCTTGTTTTGCATGGGCGTTAAATTTTACCGTAACGGGTTCGCGGGGTTTGTAAACAGGTTTATCGGTTTTAATGTCAACGACTAATTCTTTATAAGGCTCTTCTACTAAGGTTTTAGCGTAGCCCATGCGGAATGTTGGCTTGCCTAAATCAACTTGTTCTGCATCGATGGGTTTATCCACACGCGGAGAAACCACCGTGACAGAGACATAAAAACCGGGGGTGTAATCGGCTTCTACAGGCACACTGATAACTTCAACGCTGTTAGGTAGCGTCACTAACCAGCTTTTTAAAATGCCTAAACGTTCTACGGTGACTAATGCCGTTGCATTAGGGAATGGGTTTTTAACCAGATATTTTGCCGTTTCACCGACTTTATACTTTTCTTGTTCGGGAACGATTTCTAAACCGTTACCCGCTTCCATTTGCCAGACCACTTCGCCCGCACCAACAGCCCACTGATTAACAGTCGTTTTATGTTCACGTTCTTTGGTGTCTTTAATTGTAGCAACCAGTCGATAAGTGCCCGCGCTGGGTGGGGTAAAGCGACAAATATAAGGCTCTGCGGTTGCAGTTGTTTCACAACGGTTTGTTTCAACCCATACCGTTTCGTATTGGGTTAAATAAGCATTACCTGCACCTTTGACCCGTGAGGCTTTGGTATCTTCACGTTCAATGAGAACATTCACAGGTGTTCCTGCAATCGGATTGCCACGCTCATCAACCACCAGAACATTAACCGTATTTTCTTTGCCTGCATTTAAGAGCCAGTTTTCAGTTTTTAAGCCGACAAATCTATCGCGTCCGACATAAGTTGCGGTAGCACTGCTCGCAACGTCTTTGCCTCGGTCATCCCGCACCGCGCTTTCAATTCGTAATGTGCCATATAAAACTTTAGTCTCTTTTAACGGAATCTCTGTTGTTAATAAGCCTTTTGCATCCACTGCACTTTCTGTATGAAAGAGGGTTTCATCATCGGTATTGTCTGCAAAGGTGTCAAATTGAAAACCTTTTGCTAACGGACTGGCAGGAACAAATTCATTTTGACTGAGTACAGCGGCAACTAAGGTTTGCGCATCCCCATAAGCCCCCCCTGCGTGTAAACTGGCTTGCGTCTCAACGCTGACGGTATCGCCAAGGTGAAATAAATCGCCATTTAACGTTGTTTTGACACGGAAAGGCGAAGGTGTAAAGTCACTGACTAAAACGCGCATAGGCGACCATGTATTTTCGTAAAAGTCAGCACTTAATTCAAAGCGATACCAGCCAACTGCCCCCGTTGTAGGTACGACAAACTCACCATGAAACGCGCCAAATTCAGAAAGTTGAACAGTCGGCACTTCATTGATAACTTTGCCCGTCGGGTCATAAACAGAAAGTTTATAAGTCCCTTTTGGTGCAGGTTCTAATTTGTTATTGCCTTCATTGCGCACATAAATTTTATATTGAATAGTGTCGCCAACTTTATAAACCCCTTGCGCGGTCGTGCCCCATGCTTGGATATAGGCATATTTTTGGCGCGGATAGCTATAGACTGAGTAATCAGGCGAAATTTGATACATCTCAATCGCATAATTTTGGTCTAAGGGTAATAACGCCACTTCTTCGCCTTTTTGTACGTGAACGAAAAAGCGTTGTTCGCTGGGGTTATAGACATAGTTATGTTGCAAGGTTGGGTCTAACGTTTCCCGTCCTGCTAAGGTAGCAAGCCCGTTTTCGTCTGTTGTTGCCGTTGCAATTGGGTCTGGTAGTTTATCTTTTCCTACATAATCATCTAAATATAAACTAATTTTTGCATCAGCAACGGGTTTACCTGTGGCAAAGTCAGTAATCCACACAAGGCTATTGTAGTGTCCCACTTTAGCTTGCACGTGGTACGGCGTTACTTGGCTAAAAAACCAATTACCCCATTCGTAACCCCCTTGATTAGTATTGGGTGTCGTGGTGTAACGTCCTTGAATAATGCCTGATTTGCCGTTTAATAACTTTCTAATGCCAACAGGGAGTTTGACCGCGAGGTTTTTAATGGTTGGGGCTTGGGTGACAGCATTTTTTAAGGCTGTCCAACCTTGTCCTGTTAATTCTTGATAAGAAATTGTAATATCTTTTAAATTCGTGGTGTACATCGGCAATTCGCTGTCTGTAATGCCACTTTCTAAAACAGAATGTTCATATTCAAAAACAAAATTTGGTTCACGATTATCGGTTGCAAATTCTAAATTAACCGCACTGGGTAAAGCACGCCCAAATTCGTCTTTTAGCGTGTTAGGGTTAAGAATAGCAACTTTATAAATTTGATAGGCTTTTAATAACTCTGGTAGCCAAATTTTATAAGTGTCGCCTTTGGTATGACTGTCTCTTAACCGATTGTAATCAGAAACTTTATCCCAAGGATCATAATCTGTCCGTCCGCCTGCTAAATCAGGGGTTAGCAATAAATTTTGTTTGACCATCGTATTGCTGACAGGACTGGAAAATACTAAAGCAACTTGGCGTAAGGGGTTACAACGTTTAGCTTTATTAACAGCGTCTTTGGGCGCAATAAAGACATCTTCATTTCCTAATGTCGTACATGAAACGCCTAAAAAACGAAATTCTGGCAACGTATCAAAATTAGTGACAACTTGATTTTCAATCCCTTTCTCCGTTCCGCCCTCGCCTGAAATTAAACCTTCTGTTACCCATAACTCATAAGAAGTATCTAAGGCTAACAATTGTTTAGGGGCAATAACCCATGCTCTTGCCGCCGTTGGCTCAGGGCTTGGAGGCGTTGCGGGGGTTTCTGCTTTTGGGGGAGTGTCTGCTGGCGGGGGTAAATCAATCGTTTCGCCGTTATCTGTCTCACCTTCTTCCGTATCGTCGGTTTCTTGAGTGGGTAAAACATTAATCGCAATGCGTTGTCCGTTCGGTTTGCGAATGTACAAACTACTTTCGACAGAGACTTTCGTCACGGATTGATTAAAACTGACGCGAATTTGCGGACTATTCGGGGCTTTCCATGTGTCAAATGAGGTATAAGAAACACGCGGGCGTTGGGTAATAAATTCGTGTTTAATCGCTTGGGCAATTGTGCGACCGTCTTCGGTTTTAATACCTGTTTGCATGACGATTCGATAGCGGGTTGCTGGTTTTAACGCATCTTCATCGCGCAATTGGCAGGCTAAGGCGGAAGTGTCAACCCACCGCCATTCGCATTTGACTTCAGGTTGAATGGTAATAGGAATTTCTGCCGCGCTGCGTTCCATTTTACCAATTGGCACGACAGGTTGATTGAATTGGAAAACAATTTGTCGTTCTGCTTCCACATCTTCGCCTGTTGGGGTAATCCGACTGATTTCTAAAGGCTTAGACTGATTAAACTTCGCAGAATCAAAAACCGCCCATGACGGCATACTGGTTAATAAGCTATTTAAAGTAACCAGCAAAATAAGTAAATGCTTGCTGTTCATATGATTACTCGCGTTATTTTGTATGAGTTTTTAAGGCTTGATCATACGTTTGAATTTTGACAATTTTCTGAGATTGCTCGAGTTTTTTAAATCCCTTGCTCATTTTCTCAAACAATAGAAAAAGACGTGATATTTTACGATTGAAAGGCTTAATTGAGATATAAGGCTGATTGCTATTATTTAGGCAATTAGCTGTTATTAAAACGTAAATTAAATTTATAGCTGTTCAGATTGGCATTTATTTTAGGAAATCCTTTTTAGGATGAGGTCAGTTTTGTAAGATTAAGACTGGCTAGATTTTTCATTCAAGTCTAGCCAGTTTATCGTTTAGCGCGGGGTGTATTCGTGCCGACTATATCGACGACTCAATGTCACATCGCTATTTTGGAAATTAGTTTGTGTTTCTAAGCGAGAATTAACGACAATGTCGGGGACAGAAACATGGAAAAAATTAACGTCAATGCGTCCACTGACATCCCACCAAATTTTATAAAAAACTTCAGGATTATTGGCATTGCCCCACGTCACGAGGTCAGGATTTGCATAATAATATCCCCAAGCAACTTGGTCGCCACGTGCGGATTGTCCTAAACCGCCATTAAACAGTAAGCCTGCTATCGCGCCTTTTTCTTCGGTTTTAATCTGGGTATTCATGAACATTGTCGGGAAATTATTAGGGCGATTATAGGCGGTGCTTAATACAGTGGCGTTTTGGGTTGCTTCTACGCTTGCTTGTTGGGTGTTGTTGGGGTTGTAAGTATGGCGGACATAGCGTTGTTCAGTGGTGCTTGTGCCTGTTAAATAACTGCCGTTATTCCGTCGGCTATATACGTTAATATTTGGGACAGAGACGTGGAAAAAGTTCACGTCAATACGTCCGCTAACATCAAACCAGATTTTAACGTATAAGTCTGGATTATCAGGGCTACCCCATGAAACATCTGTCGGATTTGCATAGAAATAGCCCCAGATAACACGGTCGCCACGTGCAGTGAGTGAATCGCCCCCTAATCGCCATAGGGCATTAATCGCCCCTTTCTCGACGCTGATAATTTCTGCTTTCATCCAAATATCGCTGGTGATTTGTGTGCCTGCGTCTGTGGTTTGAGGTGCGGAGGGGGAATTGTTGGCGGGCGGGGTTGGAACTGGTGTTGGTGTCGGTGTGCTGGTGACACCACGACGGTAAACTGTGCCATAACTGGCATCTTTGAGCCATAAGGCAAGCTCGCCTTGTGGATAAATTTTTTCTTTGACTGCTTGATAAACGAGAGAAAATTGGGTCGGTGTGTTCTCGTCGTAAGTATCAAACACAATCCCTGTATCATCCCCCGTGTAGCTAGCAACGCTATATTCGCCACGAGCGTTACCTATCCATCGCAACTCGCCTGTATTTAAGTTAGCCGCATAAATACTTGAGATACCTGTATTTGGTTCTGTTGCAGTAAACGTTAAGTTGTTGTCGCTGGTTTGGCTTAAACTGGGGTTTCCGATGTCTAAACCTGCAACGGGGGGAACGATGCTGATAATTTGTGTACTGGCGAGGTCTAATGCGTAAATACTCCATGAGGCGACTTGTTCGCCATCACTGAGTTTTAGGATATTCAGGGCATCATAAACAAGATTTTCTCCATCGGCAGTAAAGTCTAAAGCATCCGCAAATAAAATCGTGTTTGTCATCACCCCTTCTGTGGCGGGGGCTTGTATGGTGTATTCCTGCACGCTGTTTTGTGCAATATCCATGATAGTAATGGTATTTGTCGGGCTACCATTTTCATCTTGTAAGACAAATGCGTAACGATTTCCATCAGGCGACATGG
The DNA here is from genome assembly GCF_000245015.1 of Beggiatoa alba B18LD. Classification (NCBI taxonomy): domain Bacteria; kingdom Pseudomonadati; phylum Pseudomonadota; class Gammaproteobacteria; order Thiotrichales; family Thiotrichaceae; genus Beggiatoa; species Beggiatoa alba. The sequence continues at coordinate 1,064,040 of NZ_JH600070.1, forward strand.
CTACAGAATGGATTAAGCCTGCTTCTCCTAAACAGCGTTCTTCAACGGCAGTGGTGCTGTTTAAGGGAATTAAACAAAAATCGTGAATGGAGTCGACAAAAGCGGCAAGTGTTCCGTTGGCAGTAACAGAAGCCCGTCGTGGAGCGACATCAAAACGGGTGAGATAAACGCCTAATGTGCCATCGTTTAGGCTTGGGTCACGTCGACAGAGAAAAAAATTACCGCCTGATACGCAGATGGAAAGGGTGGCATCAGGGGCATCAATAGGTGCGTAAGTAGGGGCATCAGGGGTGCTTTGTCCGTCATAAATTTGCACGGCGTTAAAGGCTTCAGCGACTTTTTGGCTTTGTGGGGAATTTGAGCCAAATAAATCATCAGCGGCTTTAATCGTCGCTAAACGAGCATCGATAAATTGGGCATTTTTAGTGAGGTAGGTATTTAAAGCACGGAAAAAAATTCGTTCTGCATCAGTTTTGCCAATAGCGTTGTTTAAACCGTCTGCCAGTAAATAGAACGCATGGGCGACAATAGTCATGTTTAAATGAACCCCGCCATTGTCTTCTGTTGTATTGATATATTGCGCCATTGTTGCAGGGGCATTCAAACGGTTAGGATTGATTAAGTCACGTAATACGCCACTTTTAAGACTCGTCCCCATTTGCCAATCAGTCCGCCCTTGTACATAAGACTCAAGCATTTCGCCAAAAATATCGGAATACGCCTCGTTTAATGCACCAGATTGATTTTTATAAACTAAATTAGCTGTGTGTTGGGTGACAGCATGTTGAAATTCGTGCGCTATAATGTCTAAAGAACCTGCATAACTATCCGCATTGCCAAAAAATAAGCCTGCACCATTCCAAAACGCATTATCTGCGTATTCTTCCCCCATTCTAACAACCCCTAATATAGAAGCTCCTTCCCCATCATAAGAATTGCGTTGATAACGTTGCTGATAATAATTATAAATATTGGATAAGTGATAAGCTAAACTGACCCCTTCTGGAATAAAGCCACTATTAGCATTACGGCTACTGACTAGAATTAATGCCTCCTCTTTATCGGGCGAACGTCCATTTAAATCGTAGATATAAATAGAGCCTTTCTCTTCATTAGGTGTACCTGTAAACATCGGTTTTGACGTGTCGATTAAGTAATATTGTCCCCTATCTGCCCATAGATTAAGGGCAACAATTTGGTTAAATAAATCTTCACCTGTGCCTTGCACATTCGCGCTCGGATTTTGATTGTAATCGTCGATAATTTCACCTGTTAAGGCATTAATCACCACTAACCAATTTTCACGGGCAGAGCTAATAATGCTTATTCGCCATGCTAATTGTGGTGTTTTGTCTTCAGGGGCATAGATAATTAGTTCAGGCTCACTGACTTTTCCTACATGTCGAGCAAGTGCTTGTGTGCGGGCAACGTCGCGGGAGATTTGGGGGGTTGTGGCTAATAATTTGCGTGGGGTTGGAATATAAGCCCCATTCATTAAATCGACATTTCCTTGCGAATCTAAATGAATAGCAATTTCAGCGGGATAAATGGGCAAATTTTTATAAAATTGTTCAAAACGCAATTGTGTTCGCTGTAAGCTATCCGTTTGTTGACGCTGTAAAATAAATTCTTTATCAGGGTCATCAATCCGTAATAACTGACGATTCTCACGGAGAAATTGGCGGGCAGTGGCTTCATAACGCGCTGTTTTACCCAGATTATCCACGCCTTGTAATAACAAGGGTGTGGCTAAAATCCCGCCACCGATTTGCAAAGGTGTGCCATTGGCTCGCCATTTAATCGAAAACTTCTCGCCCACTTGCTGACTTAATGTGCTTAAATTATCCGCCTGCTTTGCTATTGGGGTCTGTGTTTCTGCTGTATAAACTTGTCGAACCCCTTCATCAACATTTTTTGGGTTTGCTTGTCGCGCTTTTAAGGCATGTAATTGCTCAAGCAATGTTTGTGCTGTTTGAGATTGTGCAGACGGGTTGGCTTGAATTTTTGGCGTTGCGGGCAGATGTAAGGGATTGACATGAATGGCTGGGAATGATGGCTTGTTCTCAATCTCTTCTGCGAATACAGATGATACAAGTATCATTCCACCGAATAACAATAAGCTATTTAAACGCCATAAGATGAACATATAAAATCCTATATAAAATAATGTGATTAAATAACTAAACTAGTATAGCGATAAATAAACTACTATTTCAATTAGTTAAATTCCCATAAAAACTTTTTATCACTTCATGACTGACATACCTTGTATTTTCTTAATGGGACCAACGGCAGCAGGAAAAACTGACCTAGCCGTTGCCATCGTCCAACATTTTCCTTGTGAAATTATCAGCGTTGACTCAGCCCTTGTTTATCGGGGTATGGATATCGGTACAGCCAAGCCTAGCGCAGAAATTTTAAGCATCGCCCCCCATCGTCTGATTGATATTTGTGACCCGTTAGAATCCTATTCTGCCGCCCGTTTCTGTAAAGATGCCTTACAACACATTGCAGAAATTCAAGCACACGGCAAAATCCCGCTACTGGTTGGCGGAACAGGCTTATATTTTCGCAGTTTACAGCAAGGATTATCCGATTTACCGCCCGCAGATGTGAATGTTCGTGAACGCTTAAATCAACTGATTGAAAGTGAAGGATTAACAGCGTTACATGCGCGACTTGCCCAAGTTGACCCAATTGCTGCACAACGCATCCATCCCAACGACCCACAACGCATTCAACGTGCCTTAGAAGTTTATGAAATATCAGGTATATCTATGACAGATTGGTATGCAAAAGCTGACAAGGCATGGTCATTGCCCGATGTGGTTAAATTCGTTATTGCACCTGCGCAGAGAGAAGTATTACATGCTAGAATAGCAAAGCGGTTTAAACTCATGTTGCAACAAGGGCTCGTCGATGAAGTCGAAACCTTGTTTAAACGTGGCGACTTAGATCTGAGTTTACCAGCCATGCGAGCAGTGGGTTATCGTCAAGTATGGCAATATTTAACAGGCGAGTTGGATTACACAAGTATGGTAGAACAAGGGATTGTCGCAACGCGCCAACTGGCTAAACGCCAATTAACATGGTTACGTGCTGAAGCCGACGCCGTTTGGTTTGATAGTCAAGAAACCAATATAACCGAACTTGTATTGAAAAGACTTGCCAAAATCCCCATGCTTTCTCAAATACGTCAATAATAAAAGTGCGAGTGTATCAGCTTCATTCCCACTCGAAAAAAACAAATGTCCTATTAAGAAGATAATAAGACGGAGAATAAAATTATGAGTAAAGGGCAGTCATTGCAAGACCCTTTTTTGAATGCCTTGCGTAAAGAACGTGTGCCAGTGTCTATTTACCTAGTCAATGGTATTAAATTGCAAGGACAAATTGAATCTTTTGATCAATTTGTAGTGCTCCTCAAAAACGCTGTCAGCCAAATGGTTTACAAACATGCGATTTCTACAATTGTTCCTGCACGTAATGTCAAGATTCCGCATGAAGATTTAATGCAAGATGAAAATGGTTAGTCATTAGCGATTTGTGATAATCGCTGATAAAGATAATCTAAAGGTTTTTAGGTGATTATCACAAATTCACAAGGGGTATAAAGCTCGTGTTTGAACGCCCACGTACTGGGGAACGCGCCTTATTAGTGCATATCACCATTCATCAATTCACTGAACAAGCCAGTTTAGAAGAATTTACTGAACTAGTCCGTTCAGCAGGCGCACTGCCTATCCTCTCCATCACAGGGACACGCCCAATGCCCGACCCCGCTTTATTTGTTGGGTCAGGCAAATTACAAGAAATTCTCGATGCCATTCAAAGTAATGACATTGAAATTGTTTTATTTAATCACACATTAAGCCCTGTTCAAGAACGTAACTTAGAAAGAGAGTTAAAATGTCGTGTTCTTGATAGGACAGGCGTTATATTAGACATCTTCGCCCAACGCGCCCGTTCCTTTGAAGGTAAATTACAGGTCGAATTAGCGCAACTGCAACACCTCTCAACCCGCTTAATTCGCGGTTGGACACACTTAGAACGACAAAAAGGTGGGATAGGTTTACGTGGACCTGGGGAAACTCAATTAGAATTAGACCGTCGTTTAATTGCAGGGCGGATTAAAAATATTAATAAACGCTTAGAAAAAGTCAGCCAGCAACGCGAAATTAGTCGCCGAGCACGACAACGTGCGGAAATTCCCGTTGTTTCCCTTGTTGGTTACACCAATGCGGGCAAATCAACCCTATTTAATCGACTCACTAACGCTGAAGTTTACGCCGCTGATCAACTCTTTGCGACACTAGATGCAACTTTACGACGTATTGATTTACCTGATAAAACCCCGCTTATTTTGGCGGACACTGTTGGATTTATCCAACAACTCCCCCATGATTTAGTTGCTGCTTTTCGCGCCACCTTAGATGAAACTCGATTAGCGAATATTTTGTTACATGTTGTTGATGCCAGTGATCCTGAACGTCAAAATAGAATTAATCAGGTTAATCAGGTACTCACGGAAATTGAAGCACAACAGGTTAGCCAAATTTTAATTTATAACAAAGTTGATAAATTAGGCGATGAACAACCACACATTGAGCGTGATGAAACAGGGCGAATTTGTAAAATTTGGCTCTCCGCAGTCACAGGGGCAGGCATAGACCTGTTACATTTAGCACTGAGTGAGCAACTCCATGAAACCAGTATTCAACAATGGGTGCAAGTATCTGCTAATAATGGACAATTACGCGCCCGTTTATATCAACTCAGCACAGTTTTAGCAGAAGAATACAGCGAAAACGGTGATAGCTTATTAAAAATTCAGTTGCTACCAAAAAACCTTACTCAATTACTTGAATCAGAAAAAGATTTGCAAATAGTAGAAAAACTTGCAGGTCTGCCTAAAGCTTCTTAAAATAACGATTTTTAGTCGTGGTACGATAAAAGAAGCCATTAACATACAAAAACATGGTATTTCATTTGAACAAGCCGCTTATGTTTTTGCAGAACCTTTCACATTAACCCTATATGATGGTGACATTCTTTTGTGTGTATCATCAGTGCTCGAAAAGCAACCAAAAAAGAAAAACAGACCTATCAGCAAAGATGTCTAACATGAAAGATAAACACGATTTTAGTAACGCTGAACAAGGGAAGTTTTATAGACCACTAGAAGAATTAGACATCCCCATTTATTTAGACAGTGAAGTAAACGCTTTTTTATTCAAAAGCTATGGGCTAAAGGTTAATCTTTTTCTTTAATAGTGCATTACCCAACAGCGTTTTATTCAGCATTGTTTGTTTTTGTTAAAGCAAAAACGCTAGTTATCCATGATTACTTAACGATTTAATTCAACAAAACGGAGTAGCATACATGGCTTGGAACGAGCCGGGCAATAATGGTAATAAAGACCCTTGGGGACATCGTAAAAACGAGCAAGGCCCTCCCGATTTAGACGAAGTCCTGAAAAAAATACAGGATAAACTCAATGGCTGGTTTGGGGGCAGCGGTTCAGGCGGTAGCTTTGGTATGGGCGACATGGGAAAAGGCATTAGCTGGTCATTGATTGGGCTGATTGCTGTCGCTTTACTTTTCCTCTGGAGCATGTTCGGCTGGTACGTGGTGCAACCCGCAGAGCAAGGGGTAGAAACTCGTTTCGGTCGCTATGTTGCCACAACCAACCAAGGCTTAAACTGGCATTTCCCTTATCCCATTGAATCTGTGCAAAAAGTCAATGTTGAGCAAGTACGCGCAATTAATCACCGCGCTTTAATGCTGACGCAAGATGAAAATATTGTTGATATTGAACTGGTTGTACAATATCGCATTACTAATGCACGCGATTATCTATTTAACGTCAATGACCCCGACGGCACATTACAACAAGCCACAGAAAGCGCGTTGCGTGAGGTAGTTGGCACTAGTGAAATGGAAAAAGTCTTAACCAGTGAGCGCGATAAAGTCACGTTAAAGACCAAAGAGTTGATTCAAATCATTGTTGACCGCTATCAAACAGGCTTAATCGTTATCAGCGTAAACATGCAAAACGCACAACCCCCAACTGCTGTACAAGCTGCATTTGCTGATGTCATCAAAGCCCGTGAAGACGAAGAACGCGACAAAAACCGTGCACAAGCTTATGCAAATGGTGTTTTGCAACGGGCAACAGGGCAAGCTGAATTATTACGTCAAGAAGCGCAAGCCTATAAAGCCGTGGTTATCGCCCGTGCTGAAGGTCAAACACAACGCTTTTTAAGTATTTTAAACGAATATGAAAAAGCACCCGATATTACTCGCAAGCGTATGTATATAGAAACCATGGAATCTATATTGAGTAACTCCACCAAAATGATGATTGATGTCAAAGGCGGTAATAATGTCATGTTATTCCCCTTAGACAAATTACTGGGTGATCGGAATACCGCAACTATCCCGCCTGTAACGGATAAAAGTACACTTAACAACACCTCATCCGTCATCAGCAATTCAACCTCTAGCCCGAATCAGCCTTTTACGGTATTTCCTCCGCAAACAGACCTACAACCCATTGTACGACCTTCGCGTGATGACAACCGTACAAGTACAAGCAGAGGAAATCCTTAATGTTACAAAATAAAATGATTCTTGGGGCTATCAGTATCGTTGTGTTACTGATTCTGATGATGTCCATGTTCTACGTACAAGAGACTGAAAAGGCTTTAAAACTGCAATTCGGACGGGTTGTTAAATCAGACTATACCCCCGGTTTACATTTTAAAGTGCCCTTTTTGCAAACCATTCGCAAATTTGATGCGCGTATTCAATCCTTTGATTCTAACCCGCAACATTTTTTAACAGGGGAACAAAAGAACTTAATTGTTGACTCCTTCATTAAATGGCGAATTACTGATACTGAAACCTATTTCAAGAGCGTTGGTGGTAATCCCATCAATGCAGGACGACGCTTATCTGAATTTATCGCGGACGGTTTACGCAGTGAATTCGGTAAACGAACCATTCAAGAAGTTGTTTCAGGCGACCGCGCAAAAATCATGGATATTATTACCGCTGAAGCCAATCGCCGTGGTAATGAATTCGGCATTGAAGTCGTTGACGTGCGCATCAAACAAATTAACCTACCTGATGATGTGAGCACCTCTGTTTATCAACGGATGGATGCCGCACGGGAACAAGTGGCGCGTGAATTACGCTCTCGCGGGGAAGCCGCAGCAACCCGTATTCGCGCAGAAGCGGATCGAGAAAATATGGAAATCATTTCCAAAGCTGAACGTGACGCGGAACAAATTCGTGGGGAAGGGGATGCAACGGCAACAGAAATCTACGCCAATGCTTTCAGCCGTAATCCTGATTTTTACAGCTTCACGCGGAGTTTAACTGCCTATCGCGAAACCTTTAAATCCAAAGATGACATTCTGTTGTTGGAACCTGACTCAGATTTCTTCAAATTTTTTAAAGGAATAGAGACAGCCCCAGCGCATTAATTGCTAAGGGATGATAAAACGGATACTTGCGGCTGTTCTTCACTTGATAAAAAAGTAAGACACAGCGACTAGTATCCGTTATTGTTTCCAAGCATCATAATACGTTTAATGCACTCTTAACTTGGTTTTGCCCTACATGATGTGGACTGAACTCGGGACAGCCTTCGCCCTATTGATTATTTTTGAAGGTATTATGCCCTTTATTAATCCGTCGCGGTTTCGCCAAACGCTTCAGGCGATGGCTGAATTGAACGATAAAACCTTACGCATTGTCGGTTTTGTCAGCATGTTATTTGGTTTACTCTTACTCTACCTCGTTCATTAATGAATCATCAGGATCGCTGGTTACTCCCTGCGGGCATTACCGATGCCCTGCCCGACGAAGCGGCACATTTAGAACATCTCCGCCGCACTATCTTAGACCTATATGCAACATGGGGTTATGAACTCATCATCCCCCCGATGATTGAATACTTAGACTCCCTCTTAGTAGGAGCAGGTCATGACTTAGACTTACAAACGTTTAAACTCATTGACCAATTAAACGGACGACTGATGGGAATTCGTGCAGATATGACCCCTCAAGCTGCCCGTATCGATGCCCACCGCTTAAAACGTGATATTCCCAGTCGTCTTTGCTATCTTGGCACTGTCTTACACACCCGTCCAACAGGCTTTACAGGCACACGCTCCTTATTACAAGTTGGTGCTGAACTTTACGGACATGCAGGCATAGAAAGCGATGCAGAAATTTTAGCCTTACTGCTCACCACCCTAACGGTAACGGGAGTGCAAGCCTTTCACGTTGACGTTGGACATGTGGGTATTTACCGTGCATTAGTCGAACAAGCCCAGTTAAATAGCGAACAAGAAAGCCTCTTATTTGCTGCCATTCAACGCAAAGCCCTTGCCGAAGTGCGTGAATTACTCACCACATGGCAGACTCCTACCCGCTTACAACACCAACTCACCGCCCTGATCGAACTCAATGGCGATGTTCACGTTTTAAACGAAGCGCGTCGAGTCTTACAAAATGCTCCCGACAGCGTACAACAAGCCTTAACGACTTTAGAACAACTGAATACCCATTTAAGCCGTTATACCCTACATTTTGACCTTGCCGAATTACGGGGATACAACTACTACAGAGGCTTAGTTTTTGCCGCCTATGTACCCGAACATGGACAAGCCATTGCACTGGGTGGACGCTATGACAATATCGGCAAAGCTTTCGGACATGCCCGCCCTGCGACAGGATTCAGTACCGACTTACGCATATTAGCAGAACTTACTACCGTTCCATCTGCGAAAAAAACCGCGATTTTTGCCCCTGCGGGACTCGATGCCAATTTACAAGCAACGATTCAACAACTCCGCCAACAAGGCGAGCGCGTCATCCAAGCTTTACCCCAACAACAAGGCGATGCCAAAGCAATGGGCTGTAACCGCGAATTACGCTGGCAAGCAGGACACTGGCAAATACACGCGCTCAGTTAAACAATCATGCAATACACACTGTTTTCAAGACTTATTTAACCTACTTCAAAAGTTTAGAGAGCTACTATCATGGGTAAAAACGTTGTAGTCATCGGCACACAATGGGGCGATGAAGGCAAAGGTAAAATTGTTGATTTATTAACCGAACGCGCGACTGCGGTGATTCGCTTTCAAGGTGGACACAACGCAGGGCATACCCTCGTTATTGATGGCAAAAAAACCGTATTACATCTAATTCCCTCAGGCATTTTACGCGATGGCGTATTATGCTTAATTGGCAATGGCGTGGTCTTATCCTTACAAGCCCTGATGGAAGAAGTTGAATTTTTAGAAAATAGCGGCATTCCTGTCCGCGAACGTTTACGCATCAGTGATGCCGCGCCACTACTCATGCCCTATCACGTTGCACTAGACCAAGCCCGCGAAAAAGCCCGTGGTGATAGCAAAATCGGTACGACAGGGCGTGGGATTGGTCCAGCCTATGAAGACAAAGTCGCCCGCCGTGCATTACGGGTTAGCGATTTATTCCACCGCGAACGCTTCGCCGCCAAATTAGGGGAAGTGCTGGACTATCATAATTTTGCCCTGCAACACTACTACAAAGTCCCCACGATTGACTTCCAAAAAACATTAGACGAAACCCTTGCGTTAGCTGAAAAAATTGCGCCAATGGTGACAGACATCACCGAATTAGTAGAAAAATTCCAAGCAAATGGGGAAAACATCATGCTAGAAGGCGCACAAGGCACGATGTTAGATATTGACCAAGGCACATACCCCTACGTGACCTCCTCCAATACCACCGCAGGCGGTGCGGCAACAGGGAGCGGGATTGGTCCCAAAGATTTGCACTATGTCTTAGGCATCACCAAAGCCTACAGCACCCGCGTTGGTTCAGGGCCATTCCCCACGGAATTATTTGATGAAATTGGCGAATACCTCACCAAACAAGGCAACGAATTTGGCGCGACCACAGGACGGCGCAGACGTTGCGGATGGTTTGATGCGGCTGCCTTACGTCGTGCCAAGTTAATCAACAGCTTAACAGGGGTTTGTATCACCAAATTAGACGTATTAGACGGCTTAGACAGCGTGCGAATTGGTATTGGCTACCGTTGCAACGGACAAGAAATTCACTTAGCCCCGACAGGAGCGGATGCGGTTGCCAGTTGCGAACCCATTTACATCGACATGCCTGGCTGGAAAGAATCCACTATCGGCATCCGTCGTTACGAAGATTTACCTGAAAATGCAAAAGCTTATTTAGAAAAATTAGAAGAACTTATCGGTGTGCCTATTGCCATGATTTCCACAGGCGCAGAACGTAACGATACTATTATTAAACAACATCCGTTTGATATCTAAGTTTTAATGATTGCGAATGCGTTAATTCTCTGATAACGCATTCGCTCATTTCCAATCCATTTCTTTTTTCCAATACCGCCCTGTTACAATCGCCCATGTCCTGCATTGCCGATGCCTTAACCCATGTTCGCCAACAGATTTTAATGGCAGAACAACAATTTAACCGTCAGCCCCACAGCGTGCAATTATTAGCGGTTAGTAAAACCCATCCACCTGATGCTGTCATTCAAGCGATACAAGCAGGACAGCTTTGTTTTGGTGAGAATTATGTACAAGAAGCTGTCGATAAAATTCAAATTTTACGAGCAGACCATCCGCAACTGGAATGGCATTTTATTGGCGCGTTACAATCGAATAAAACGCGCGTTGTCGCCGAACATTTTCACTGGGTGCATACGCTAGACAGTTTGAAAAATGCAGAACGCTTAAATCAACAACGCCCCGCCAATTTACCCGCATTACAAGTTTGTATTCAAGTGAATATCAGTGCAGAACCTCAAAAAGCAGGGATTAGTGTTGATGATGTGCCTACATTAGCGCGGGCAATTCAGACATTACCGCGTTTACAATTACGTGGGTTAATGGCGATTCCTGCGCCTGCGCCCGATTTTGCAACACAACGCCAATCTTTTCGCCAATTACGCGAAATTTTTGAACAGTTACAAGCACAAGGGATGAGTTTAGATACTTTATCGATGGGCATGACGGACGATATGCAAGCGGCGATTGCGGAAGGTGCGACCCTCGTGCGGATTGGTACGGCGATTTTTGGGGCGCGTGCGAAAAAAATTGAAGCGTAATGAATTCATGAGGGAGTGATAAACGTGGATGATGTGCAAAGTTTACGGCGTATTTTAAAAGCTTATAAAACTGTGGCGATGGTTGGTTTATCTAATAATTGGTATCGTCCCAGTTATTTTGCTGCAAAATATTTGCAAAAACAGGGTTATAAAGTTATTCCTGTTAATCCTGCTTATACAGAAGTGTTAGACGAAAAATGTTACCCTGATTTAGCGTCAATCCCTGAACCTATTGATATCGTTGACTGTTTTCGTAAGGTAGAAGAAATTCCCGCCTTAACTGAACAAGCCATTGCAATTAACGCTAAAGTTTTATGGATGCAATTAGGCATTGTCGATGAGGTCTCGGCGAAAAAGGCGGAGGTGGCAGGTTTAGAAGTGGTCATGAACCGTTGTATGAAAATTGAGTATGCGCGTTTATTTGGTGGACTCAATTTTATTGGGGTTAATACAAAAGTGATTTCGTCAAAGCGTCCGTTATGGTTGCCGTATTAATGGATAGCCGAATTTGGATTTGTTATCGATATAGCAAACGTATTATAAAACGACATGGAGGACTGGCAGTCCTGTGAGGACTGCTAGTCCTAGATTTAAATCACTTTCGCTTTTTAATTCTGCTAATTCTGTGAATTCTGATTCAGACAAGCTGTTGTCTTTTTTAACAGAAACTCGCTGAACTCAGGTTATCGATAGGTATTAACTCGATTTGTCCATCCAGCTAACCAGCGTTGTTCATTGCGTTCAACAGGCGCATTTTTAACCCGTTGAGTTAATACTTTAATCGCGGCGGTTGCAAATTCTGCTGTTGGTTGCTTGGTGTCCCCACTCATATTTTCCAAAACTTGCAATAATCCCCAGCCTTGTCCTTGATAACGTTCTGTTGTGGATGTGCCTTCACCTTTAAAATTGACATAGTCGATTAAGGCATAAATGCCGTTTGCAGATTGGGCGACGCGGTAAAATTGTTGTTTGACTTTTTCCCGTTGTGCTTCATGAGGCAGGCTTGCCAACAAGGTCGGTAAACTTTGTTCAACCCGATATGCCATAAATTCTACTTGGGTGGATAGGGTTTCATGTAAGAAACTACGCAAGGCTAACATTTCTTTACTGTTAATAGCTTTATTAAAGGTTTCTCGACTTTCCCAAGGGCAATAGGGTGTATTTGCAAGCCATTGTGGTATCGCTATTTTTTTAGTTTGCATAAATTGCAGTAACAGCGGAAACCCTTCTGTAAAAACAGGCTTTTTCCCTTTAGGGGCCCAAATAAAATGCCCAATGCCTAAAGAAGCAAACTCTTCCCCTGCATTCCAAACGGTTAAGCCCTCAACTTTTGCCCCGCTTTCGTTTTGCCAAATTTTATAACCGATGGCTAAGGCTTCTTGTTCACTCAGTTGTACTTGAAATTTATCATTATTATTACTGTCTTTTGCCCCTGTCAATGAGGTACACGCGCTTAAATAGGCGATAAAAATCAGGGTTAGTGAGTAAATATAATGCTTTACTGGGAATACTTTCATATCCATTCATGCAACCTTTGGCTTAGTGTCAATAATTTAGGTAAGTCAACTAGATAAGCAGTTGTAACTATGTTTTTAATAAGATGAATTGTGTACAGTAAAGAGGTTTTCTTGTGCTTTTGCCTGTTGTAACCGTTGGTAAAAGTTGACCAGTATGCCAGCCGTCGCGCCCCAAATCATCCGATTTTGATAATAAAATACGTGGTAAAAATGTGCTTGTCCGCGATAGTGCATGATTTCCCGTTGATGATTTCTTTCGTCTAAGATAAAACTTAGTGGAACTTCAAAGACTTCTGCTACTTCAAAACTATCTAGTTTTAAATGAAATCCTGTTTTTACAAATCCGACAACTGGCGTGATTAAAAAGCCTGTGCCTGTTTCGTAAGTATCTAATGTGCCAATAATGTCTATGAAAGGACGTGATAAGCCGATTTCTTCCATGGTTTCGCGCAATGCTGTCTCTGTCACATTGCGATCATCCACATCTACACGTCCACCAGGGAAACAAATTTGTCCTGGATGGTTATGTAAATGCGCAGTGCGTTGCGTCAAGATGATTCGGTATTCGTCCGCATATTCGACTAGGGGAAGAAGCACCGCAGCAGGGACTAATGGCGTTTTTTTAGAAAGATGTGGATTTAACGTAAAATCATCATTACTGGGTAGGCTATGCAATACAGCTTGTTGTATGAGTTGACGCATCTATGAGACCTCTAATCTGCTTTATAAACCGCTAATTTCCAATTATCCTGTTTTTATTCTATGAGCAGTTTTCTTATTTTCCTTATGATTTACCAAATTATAGATTTTTTACAATGTCTGCCAAGTCAATTGGCAAGATTTGGCTGATATGCGTGTAAAAAGAGAATAAAAATTGCTTCTTGAGTGTGCGTATTATATTCATGCAATGAAATATTTTTATTTATTCATTCCCGCTTAATTTAAGGAGAACGCATGTTTTTTAAAAAAACGTTGTTTATGATGAGTTGGGTCGTTTTATGGCAGTTATCAGGGTGTGCAAGTTTGTCTCAAGAAGAGTGCCAACAAGGTGATTGGCGCAATATTGGCTATAATGACGGTGCACAGGGTTATCAAGCCGAGCGGTTTTCTGAGCATCAAAAGGCTTGTTCTGAATATAAAATCCGTCCTGATTTTTCCTTGTATAAACAAGGTCATGACAATGGCATTGTCTCTTATTGTCGCCCAAATAATGGTTATGATGTCGGTCAACGCTTAAATAGTTATGAAGGGGTTTGTCCAAGCCATTTGGAAAATGCCTTTTTAGAGGCGTATTTAGATGGTTTAGCGGCAACTTATCGTAGTAATCAAACGACGCTAAACAGTAAAAATAGTGAATATCGCCGTTTGACAGCTTTACTCAGTGCATCTCGTGAAGAAAAAATACGTCGTAATATTCAAGAGCAGTTGAAAACTTTAAATAATGAAATAGAACAGCTTGAAAGTAAACAAGAAACTGCGACTAATCTTCGCAATCGTGCAGAGTCGGCATTACGTTAATAATCAAAATCATGTGTTGAAGAGGGAGAGTGATTGCCTCTCCTTTTTCTTATCATCCACCAAAGTTCTTATTTATGAAACCAATCCAAAAAATAGTGAGAGGCATTGACTCATTCAGTGAATGGACGGGTATTGTCACTGCGTGGTTAATCCTCTTGATGGTTTTGACCATTGTTTATGATGTATTTATGCGAGCAATGTTTAATCAAGGCTCTGTGATGTTGCAGGAATTGCAATGGCACTTGTTTGCTATTGCATTTCTGCTGGGTTCTGCTTATACCCTTAAATATGATGATCATGTCCGTGTCGATATTATTTATCGTAGCCGTTGGGTGAGTCCTAAAGCGCGGGCATGGATTGATTTATTAGGGAGTGTATTTTTCCTGATTCCCTTTAGCATTTTAATCGTTTATAGCTCTTACGATTTTGTTTATAACGCTTATGCCTTTCAAGAAGGTTCACCCGACGCTGGGGGGTTGCCTTATCGTTTTGTGCTGAAAGCAGCGTTACCACTCTGTTTTATTTTCTTAATTTTACAGGGTATTGCTGATGCATTGCGTCAAATAATGAGGATTGTAGGTCAACCGATAGAGGAGCATCCATAATGGACTTTGTTAGCATGGACGTTTGGGCATTGATTATGTTTGCTGTCCTCATGTTTACCTTGTTATTAGGATATCCCGTTGCATTTACCCTAGGTGCAATTGCATTATTGTTTGGTTTAACTTTTTTAGGCATAGGCTTTTTAAATTTGTTACCCCTGCGGATTTGGGGGATTATGACAAATTTCACCTTGTTAGCTGTCCCTTTATTTATTTTTATGGGAATAGTGCTAGAAAAGTCGGGACTTGCTGAAGATTTATTAGAAACTATGGGCTTGCTGTTCGGTAAACTTCGCGGTGGCTTGGCGATTTCTGTCATTTTCGTTGGGGCTTTATTAGCGGCAACAACGGGGGTGGTCGGTGCGACGGTGGTAACAATGGGCATTATTGCCTTGCCTGCGATGTTAAAGAATAACTATTCTGCGGTATTAGCTACTGGAACGATTGCCGCCTCGGGGACTTTAGGGCAAATCATTCCCCCCAGTGTGATTTTAATTTTATTGGGGGATGTGATGGGTGTTCCTGTTGGGCGTTTATTTATTGGGGCAGTCATACCCGGTTTACTGTTGGTATTGATTTATCTGCTTTATGTGGTTTTTGTTGCGTGGCGTTATCCTAGTAGCGCGCCTGCTTTAGCAACGGAAGCACATCGTTGGGATTGGCTGTTTTTTAGAAAATTGGTTAAAAGTGTCTTTCCTGTTCTTTTTCTAATTTTAGGGGTGTTAGGCTCTATTTTCTTTGGGGTTGCTTCGCCGACCGAGTCCGCCGCGATTGGGGCAATTTTTGCGTTGATATTAGCAGCGGTTCATAGACGCTTGAGTTTACGGAATTTATTAGATGCAATGCAACACACGCTCCGTTTAACCAGCATGGTATTTTTAATTTTAATCGGGGCAACCGCTTTCGGTTTAGTGTTTAAAGGGATGGGCGGGGATCAATTGGTTCATCACATTTTTACCAATTTACCGGGGGGAATGTGGGGATTTTTAGCGGTGTCTATGCTGATTATCTTCTTATTAGGTTTTTTCTTAGACTTTTTAGAGATTTGTTTTATTGTTGTACCGATTGTGACACCCATTGCAGCACATTTTGGCATTGATTTATTATGGTTTGCCATTTTAATTGCCGTCAATTTACAAACGTCGTTTTTAACGCCACCGTTTGGATTTTCTCTATTTTATTTAAAAGCTGTTGCACCACCGACAATACGTATTAGTATGATTTATTTAGGCATTATTCCATTTGTTATCCTACAGCTTTTAGTCTTATCGTTAATGCTGGCTTTTCCTCAAGTGACTTTATGGCTACCTAACTTTATGGATCAGTTACAGGGTTATTAATCTGCGTTCTGTGAAAAAAGATTGTTTTAGAACTGGCAGTCTTCAAAAGATTGCCAGTTTTATTTTTAGCGAGTTAAGCCACTTGCCAACGTTGTTTAACCATCGCTTTGTGTAGTGCTAGCCATTGCAGGGCAATAATAGCGGGAGAGGAGCAAATTATGCCTTTATCGATAAGGGCTAAGGCTTCATCTAAGGTTACGACGTGTACTTGAATATCTTCGTTTTCTTCTGCAAGCCCATAAATGCCCCCCACAGTGCTTGCATCGACTCGCCCACAGTAAAGTTGACAGGTTTCAGTCGTCCCCCCTGGGCTGAGTAATACTTTATGCAAGGGTATCAAATCAGTGACGCGACAGCCTGCTTCTTCTTCTGCTTCTCGGTGAGCGACTTCAATCGGGGTTTCTTCAGGTTCAATAATGCCTGCAATGATTTCCCATAACCATGATTGTTCTGGGTTTTCTAAGCTTAACGCACCTGCACGAAATTGTTCAACTAAAACAACTTGTTCCCGAATAGGGTCGTAAGGTAGTAATGCAACTGCATGACCGCGTTCAAACACTTCGCGGGACATTTCACCGCTCCAACCGCCACGAAATAGGGTATGGCGTAGGTGATATTTAACAATTTTAAAGTAACCGTTATAAGCAAGAATTTTATCAACTAATTCTATTTTTTTAGGATAGGGAGGCGACACAGAGGAGTTCCTAATAGAAAAAAGTAGGTTGGGGAAATCGCGGATATGAGCGTCAGGATTAAATGAGGAGGGAAGCGATTCCCTCCTGTTTGTACAGCGGAAGATTATTCGGGGTCTTTCTTGTCAACATCACCACAAGCAATAATGGGGGCATCTGTTTGAATCATGCCGACAGGGGCGGTTTGAGCAAAGGTGCTCATGCTGGCAAATAAGGCAGTAATAAACGCAAAACCTAAAACAGATTTCATCAACATAGTTATGTACCTTCAGAATGTGTAAGAGTAGAAAGGTAAGTAAATAATAGGTGTCAATTTAAGCGTTTTCAAGTTGTTGTGAATTATAGTAACCGTACCATAAAAGTGATTTAAATTTAGGACTAGCAGTTCTGTGAGGACTACCAGCCATCTATATTGTTTTATAGTACGTTTACTATATTGATAGTAACCTGAGTTCGGCGAGTTTCTTTTAAAAAGACAACAGCTTGTCTGAATCAGAATTCACAGAATTTTCAGAATTAGCAGAATTAAAAAGCGTGATTCACCTTAACTTTTTGGTTTGAGGGTTTTAAATCCTGTTAATCCTGAAAATCCTGATTCAGACAATGTTTTAATCTTGTCTGGTGAATCCCGATGAAAAACAAGAGAATAATCTCTGCCAGTCCTTCAAACCTTTTCGCGTGTTCCAACAGACCTGTTAGGTTTTGAAACCCTAGCAGGTCTCTGTTTTATTTTATAAAACTCGCCGAACTCAGGTTAGTAATAAAAGAACCTACTAGGTTTTCAAAACCTAGTAGGTTTCTGTTTTATTTTATAAAACTCACAGAACTCAAATTATCGATAAATCACCGCGCCTTGTGTGGTGAATTCTTCCGCTTTTTCCGCTAATCCTGTTTCTACTGCAATTTTTACGTCTGCAATGCCTTTATTTTGGGCGTAATCGCGCACGTCTTGGGTAATTTTCATCGAGCAGAAGTGGGGACCACACATAGAACAGAAGTGGGCAACTTTGGCGGATTCTTTGGGGAGGGTTTCATCATGGAATTCACGGGCTTTTAAGGGGTCTAGTCCTAAGCTGAATTGGTCTTCCCAACGGAATTCGAAACGGGCTTTGGACATGGCATTGTCACGGATTTGCGCACTGGGGTGTCCTTTGGCTAAATCCGCCGCGTGGGCTGCAATTTTGTAGGTCACAATGCCTTCACGCACATCATGTTTATTGGGTAAACCTAGATGTTCTTTCGGTGTGACGTAGCAGAGCATGGCGCATCCGTACCAGCCTATCATTGCCGCACCAATGCCTGAGGTGATGTGGTCGTATCCAGGGGCTATGTCTGTCGTCAAAGGCCCTAAGGTGTAAAAAGGGGCTTCGTCGCATTCTTTTAGTTGTTTGTCCATGTTCTCTTTAATCAGGTGTAAAGGAACATGTCCAGGCCCTTCGACCATGACTTGTACGTCTTGTTGCCATGCGTATCGGGTTAGTTCGCCTAGGGTTTCTAATTCTGCAAATTGGGCAGCGTCGTTGGCATCAGCAATAGAGCCAGGGCGTAAACCGTCACCCAATGAGAATGAAATATCGTAGGCTTGCATAATTTCGCAGATGTCGGCGAAATGGGTATAGAGGAAGTTTTCTTGATGGTGGGCTAAACACCATTTCGCCATAATCGCGCCACCACGGGAGACAATGCCCGTTAGGCGTTTCGCTGTGAGGGGGACATAGGCTAAACGGACACCAGCATGAATGGTGAAGTAGTCAACGCCTTGTTCTGCTTGTTCAATCAGAGTATCGCGGAATATTTCCCATGTGAGTTCTTCGGCTTTGCCGTCGACTTTTTCTAGGGCTTGGTAAATGGGGACTGTGCCAATGGGGACGGGGGAGTTGCGTAGTATCCATTCGCGGGTTTCGTGAATGTGTTTGCCTGTGGATAAATCCATAACGGTATCCGCGCCCCAGCGGATTGACCACACCATTTTTTCTACTTCTTCGGCAATGGAGGATGTTGTCGCTGAGTTCCCAATATTGGCGTTGACTTTGACAAGGAAGTTACGCCCGATAATCATCGGTTCTAGTTCGGTATGGTTGATATTGGCGGGAATAATTGCCCGTCCACGGGCGACTTCTGCGCGGACAAATTCGGGGGTAATAATCTTGGGAATACTTGCGCCAAAGGATTCACCTGTATGGCGATTTTTTAAATCAGTTTCGCGGAGGGTTTCTAAGCGTTGATTTTCCCGTATGGCGATGTATTCCATTTCGGGGGTGATGATGCCTTTTCGCGCATAGTGTAGTTGGGTAACGTTGTGTCCTGCTTTGGCTTTGCGGGGGGTGCGAATTTGGTGGGCAAAGCGGAGATTTTCTAATCGGGGGTCGTTTAATCGATTTTTGCCGTAGTTTGAACTGACTTGTGGTAAAACTTCGGTATCGCCCCGTTCGATAATCCATTGCGCACGAACAGGGGGAATGCCTTGGCAAACGTCAATAGTGACGCTGGGGTCGCTGTAAACGCCTGAGGAGTCGTAAACCGTAATGGGGGAATTGGTTTCTGTTTGTCCTGTAGATAAATGGGTATCTGATAATTGAATTTCACGCAGTGGAACGCGAATATCAGGGCGACTACCTTCTACATAAATTTTTCGGGAATTTGGAAAAGGGGTTAGGGTTGTGGTATCCAGTTGTATAGATTCGCCTAATGGGGCAATAGTTTGTGATGGTACGCTCATTATTTTCAATCTTAATTTAATGGGTTAAAACAAACAGCGCGGGCGTAATCTGCGGTTAAACGCGCATCCCTCCGCTGGTACTAACCAGTTCAGGTTCAAAGGGTCTTTCTCAGTTTTTAGCCTGTTAGTCGGTTGCTAAAAACACCCCTAGCCGTTTTTGACAGTATTTTGACTATCTCAGTGAGATAGTAGCATTACATGCTTGGCTAAAACATCTTTATTGATGGTGAGTGGTATGGAAAAAAGGCGATGTTAATCTGAATTAATGGGTTTATGAGAAAGCATGTTGTGTTGTGCAAGCAACAAAACTGTCAAGTTTCTATGTCACAATTGAAGGTGTTTTATCTTGGGCTTCTGTGCGTCTGTGTGAGTATTTCAGCTTTTTTATAAAAACTGCTTGTTTTTTACAGTAAGTATTGAGAGTTATTAAGTATTCACACGCTGTACAGCTTGTTTAATTCTATGAAAAACCTGACTAATTTTAGGGGTGTAACATTGTTGTCATAATTCAACAATAAAATCATTTTATGAATACTACTGCATCCAATAATCCCTCTGTTACTTCCTTATTTGATAACCCCAGCACTGAGCGTTTACATCGGTGGCGACGGCTAAAAGACCGAATTGCCCATCATAGTATGACGATTGGTGGCTCGGGCGTTATTATTGCCGTTGTCCTCATTTTCTTTTATCTCTTATATGTGGTTTTTCCGCTGTTATTACCTGCTCAAATGGAAGCCGTAAAACAGTATGCGTTGCCTGTCGCTGACGCAGGAAAAAGTCTGTATATCATGACGGAAGAGCGTGGGGAAATTGGTGTCCGTTATACTGCATCAGGTCAGGTCGTTTTCTTTGATGTTGCATCAGGTCAGCATTTACAAACGCAAACAATTAGTTTGCCCGAAGGGGTTAGCGTTACGAGCTTTAATAAAGCCGATTTTACCAGTAATGCGGTGATATTTGGTTTAAGTAACGGTCAAGCGATTGTGACACAAGCCGCTTTTGGTATTTCATTTGGGGCTAATAATGCACGCAGTGTTGAGACGACTTTAAAATATCCCATGGGACAAGCCCCCATTGTTATTGATACACAGGGGAAACCTTTATCTAAAGTAGCCGTACAGGTCGGTTCGGATGCGAATACGATTGCCGCAGTGACTGAGGATAATCGCTTAGTCTTAGCGGGGGTTACTAAGCAAAAGAATTTTATGACGGACGAGGAAACTTTACAAAGTGTGACAGGTGAAGTTGCCTTATCGCAAATGGGCAAAGCCACGCATTTATTGATTGATAAAGAACAGCGGGTTGCTTATTTAGCGGATGAAAAAGGGGAGATTCTGCGCGTTAATATCGTTGAGAAAACTGCCCCTGTGATTGAACAGAGTATTAATGCGTTAGAGCCTAATATCACGTTAACCGCACTTGCTTTTTTAAATGGGGATATTTCTTTGCTTGTTGGGGATTCTTCTGGACGCATTACCCAGTGGTTTCCTGTACGTAATGAAAAAAACGAGTCTGTTTTAACCCGTATTCGTTCATTTCATGAGCAACGCACCCCTATCACCAGTATTGATATTGAGCAACGGCGCAAAGGCTTTATTGCTGCGGATAAAGATGGCTATGTTGGCGTTTATTACACAACCTCTGAACGGGTATTGAAAGTTGAAAAAGTCAGCGATAGCCCCTTACAACAAGTTGCCTTGTCACCACGTGGCGAGGTTATTGTTGCAGAAAATGAAAAAGGGAATATCAGTGTTTGGCATTTAGAAAATCCGCACCCTGAATCTTCTATGCACGCACTGTGGGAAAAGGTTTGGTATGAAAGTTATTCCACGCCTGCCTATACATGGCAATCGACATCAGCAACTAATGATTTTGAATCTAAATTCAGTTTAGTACCTTTAGTTTTTGGGACATTAAAAGCCGCTTTCTACGCGCTTATTGTTGCGATTCCTTTATCCATCCTCGGCGCGATATATGCCGCTTATTTTATGTCGCCTGCGATGCGTACAGTAGTTAAACCCACTATCGAAATTATGGAAGCCTTACCAACGGTTATTCTTGGCTTCTTAGCAGGTTTATTGCTCGCTCCCTTTGTAGAAAGTAATTTACCGGGTGTATTAATGCTCTTGTTCTTCCTGCCGATTGGGGTCTTACTCGCCGCTTATACATGGCATATTCTGCCTAAATCCTTTACTGAGCGTGTCCCTGAAGGCTGGCAAGCGGGTTTATTAATTCCCGTTATTCTCTTCATTGGCTGGCTCTCTTTTGCCTTAACCCATCCTGTAGAAGCCTTGTTCTTTGCTGGCGATATGCCGCACTGGTTAACACAACACGGTATCGGTTTTGACCAACGTAACGCGCTGGTTGTCGGTATTGCGATGGGATTAGCGGTGATTCCTAATATTTTCTCGATTGCTGAAGATGCCATTTTTAGCGTTCCTAAACATTTAACCTCTGGTTCATTAGCCTTAGGGGCAACGCCTTGGCAAACCTTAACCCGTGTTGTCATTCTCACTGCCAGTCCAGGAATTTTCTCCGCCATTATGATAGGTGTTGGACGTGCGGTGGGGGAAACCATGATTGTATTAATGGCAACAGGGAACACGCCTGTGATGGATTTCAGTATTTTCCAAGGGTTGCGTACTTTATCAGCGAATATTGCTGTTGAATTACCTGAATCAGAAGTGAATAGCACGCACTATCGAATTTTATTCCTCGCGGCATTATTCCTGTTTTTAGTCACCTTCTTCTTTAATACCGCTGCTGAAATAGTACGCCATCGTTTACGTAAAAAGTACAGCTCGCTGTAACGCCCTAGTCATGTAGCATTTGTAGGATGTAACGCAACATAAAACACAGCGATTGATAGGATGTTTTATGTTGCGATATAAACCAACACAAACCGCGATGACATAACTGATACTCTTCAAAATATAACCGATTAGACGCTTATGAAAAACTGGTGGAAAAGTGGTGCCCCTTGGATTTGGCTAACAGCCTCCGCAGTCAGTGTTAGCATCATCGTCGTGGTGGGCTTATTAATTTTCATTGCCGTGCGTGGCTTAGAGCAATTCTATCCCTCGCCTGTGATGCAAGCCCAATATCAAGAACGTGATGGAACACGCTATCGACTGATAGCAGAAGTACGGAGCGAGGAAGAAATTCCTGCGGCTCGTTTGCGCGAATCAGGCTTTAATATCGATGCAAATATCGAATGGGTTGACCGTTATCTGGTAAAAACAGGTAATCGTGAATTGTTAGGGTTAGATTTCCGTCCCATTTTGGCAATGAATCTCAGTCAAATTGAATATCCACAAGATATTATGATTGTTGAACGTTACGAATGGGGCAATTTTTATGGCATGTTGCGTGAAGTTAAAGAAAACGGCAACGTCATTAAATCTGGCGAAGGAGTATGGGCTGAGTTACAAACCCGCATCCAACGCGCTAACCAATTAGTTACGCAAATTAGTGAGTTAAAAAAGCATAAGATAGGGAAAATTAACTATCGTTTAGAACAACTGCGTTTAGAAGAACGCCGTTTAGAATTAGC
Organism: Beggiatoa alba B18LD; assembly: GCF_000245015.1. Taxonomy (NCBI): domain Bacteria; kingdom Pseudomonadati; phylum Pseudomonadota; class Gammaproteobacteria; order Thiotrichales; family Thiotrichaceae; genus Beggiatoa; species Beggiatoa alba. The sequence goes on from NZ_JH600070.1 coordinate 1,087,137, forward strand.
TAACGATAACGACCCCGATAAACACGCTTATATCGCAAAACAACGGGCTGAATATCAAAAAGAATTTGATGGCATTATCGCCCAAGTTGCAGAGTTAACCACACAACTCAACCGTGATAGCTTTACCGCAGAAGTCATGGATGGAAAAGTTGTAGAAATCCAATTATCCAAAGTCGTGCGGGCTTATTTACCCAATGCAATGACCTTTAGCGAAAAATTGAGCTTCTATTTCACGAAAATATGGGAATTTGCCACAGAAGAACCCCGTGAAGCGAATACCGAAGGCGGTATTTTCCCCGCGATTTTCGGCACGGTTTTAATGGTCTTCATCATGTCTATCTTTGTAACCCCTTTCGGCGTGATTGCGGCAGTTTATCTCCGCGAATATGCAAAACAAGGCGTTTTGACGCGCATGATACGCATTGCGGTTAATAATTTAGCGGGCGTTCCCTCCATTGTTTATGGTGTATTTGGTCTAGGCTTCTTCGTCTATATGATGGGTAGCACAATAGATAAAATTTTCTATCCCGAAGCATTACCTGCCCCCACTTTTGGCACAGGTGGCATTCTCTGGTCAGCGGTGACGCTGGCTATTCTAACGTTACCCGTAGTAATTGTTTCGACAGAAGAAGGCTTATCTCGGATTCCTAGCGCGATTCGTGAAGGCAGTTTAGCCCTAGGTGCAACCAAAGCAGAAACGTTATGGCGTATTATTCTCCCCATGGCAAGCCCATCTATTATGACGGGTATGATTCTCGCCATTGCTCGGGCAGCGGGAGAAGTTGCGCCCTTGATGTTGGTCGGTGTAGTAAAACTTGCCCCCACATTACCGATGGATGGCAATTTTCCCTACCTACATTTAGAACGTAAATTCATGCACTTAGGTTTCCACGTTTATGATGTGGGTTTCCAAAGCCCCAATATTGAAGCGGCTCGTCCTTTAGTGTACACAACCTCCTTACTACTGGTTGCGGTGATTGTTATTCTTAACTTATCCGCTATCGCTATCCGTAACCGCTTACGGGAAAAATACAAGGCTTTAGAATCAGCTTAAATTTAAACCTGTTCTCGTACTCACGGGGCGAGAACACGCCCCACACGGAGAATAGAACACATGCAGGATTTAGAACCAATGACCCAAGCTAATACGATTACGCACGGATTTGATATCGCTTCACTCGGACGCGGTGAGCCTACGCTCAATTTAGAACAAGAAGATATTTGTTTAGAAACAAAAGACTTCAATTTATTCTATGGCACAAAACAAGCCTTAAAAACTATCAATATGAAAATTCCCCGTAAACGGGTGACGGCTTATATTGGACCTAGCGGATGCGGTAAATCGACCTTATTGCGTTGCTTTAATCGCATGAATGACCTTGTTGATAGCGTTAATGTCAAAGGCGAAGTTTTATTAGATGGTAAAGATATTTTCCATCCCTCTGTTAATGTCGCTGATTTACGTCGTCGGGTTGGCATGGTTTTCCAAAAACCCAACCCCTTCCCCAAATCCATTTACGAAAACGTTGCCTATGGATTACGTTTACAAGGGATTAATAACCGCCGCGTTCTTGATGAAGTCGTAGAAAAATCCTTACGCGGTGCGGCACTGTGGGAAGAAGTGAAAGACCGTTTACACGAAAATGCGTTAGGGATGTCAGGCGGACAACAACAACGTTTAGTCATTGCTCGCGCTATTGCGATTGAACCTGAAGTGTTGCTTTTAGACGAACCTGCATCAGCACTCGACCCCATTTCAACCCTTAAAATTGAAGAACTGATTAGCGAATTAAAATACAAATACACCATCGTGATTGTGACTCACAACATGCAACAAGCCGCACGGGTTTCTGACTACACGGCATTTATGTATCTAGGCGAATTGATTGAATTTGGCGATACCAGCACCCTATTCACCAATCCCAAAGAAAAACAAACAGAAGACTATATTACAGGACGTTATGGCTAAACAGGCAGACAAAATGCTTGCCAAGTACTAGCATGACGGAATAGCACAGCCTTAATTTTCGGAGTCAAAACATGATGGAAGAGACCGAACATCACATATCGCAACAATTTAACCAAGAATTACGTGAACTACGTAACCAAGTGTTAAGTATGGGCGGTCTGGTTGAAGAACAGTTGCAAAACGCGCTCACAGCCCTTGTCGAATGTGACATTCAACTTGCAAAACGAGTTTATAACTCAGATTATAAAATCAATGCGTTAGAAGTCGCCATCGATGAAGACTGCTCACGCATTATTGCGCGTCGTCAACCAGCCGCCAGCGATTTACGCCTATTGATTACCGTGATTAAAACCATTGGTGATTTAGAACGTATTGGCGATGAAGCAGAACGCATCGCCCAAATGGCAATGCAGGAAGGAGAAGAAGCCCCAAGCCGTTATTTTGTGGCTATCAATCACTTCGGTAATCACGTCAAACAGATGTTGCACGAAGCACTAGACGCATTTGCGCGGATGGATATTGATGCCGCCTTACATGTGATTCGTGAAGATTTAAAAGTCGACAACGAATATGACAGCGTCAGTCGTCAACTCATGACTTACATGATGGAAGATGCACGAGCAATTCCTTTAGTCATGGATATTATGTGGGCAGCACGTGCTTTAGAACGTGTTGCGGCACACTCTCGCAACGTCTGCGAATACGTTATTTACTTTGTACGTGGTAAAGACGTTCGTCATGTCAGCGTTGACAAGATTGAAGAAGTCGCACGGGTTGGTAAATAACGCGCGATTTAAATTTAAATTGATTTAAAATGGGATGCGTAAGCCAATAGGGTTACGTGTCCTTTTTTATTATGAAATAGTGGAATAAACCAGTTATGAATCCATCGTGGACTTTAGAAGTTGAAGGCTTTGGCAAGATAAAACAAGCCAGTATTGCGGTTAAACCACTCATGTTATTTGTGGGTGATAATAACAGTGGCAAGAGTTATCTAGCTTCATTGTTCTGGGGAGTGACAGAATGGATGAGAAGGTTAGATTTTTCAGAAGATGATATAAAAACCGATATTTTTTTACGCAATTTCTTGGAGCAAGAAAAAGGTAAGCCAGAAATCACTATTACCAATGAAGTTTTTGAACATTTATTGCCTTTCATTAATAAGAGGCTAGATTCAGAAAAAGATACACTTATTCAACGCATATTAAATAATCAAGAAATAAACATTAAAAGACTAACAATAAAAAATATTATTCTTAATGAAAGTTTAGTGTTATATAAAGATGACCATCCTAATTCAGTAGCAATATTAGAAAAATACAAGCTTAAAGCTAAGGGAGACTATTTTTTATTGCATAAAAAAGCTGGACATAGTCATAGAGGTGTTTCCTCACCTTCTATTCTAGCTTGTGCCATAAATGCATTAGTGATTAAATTCTTATTTTCACTGTATTTTCCCGCCTCACGTACAGGCTTTATGCTGACATACAAATCACTTATTGCAGATTCAATAAGTTCATGGGGAATCGATAAAGAACCTAAAAGCCGCTTTTCACGTCCCACTATTGATTTTTTACAGCGACTCACAAAACTTGAGCCAAAAAAAGATATATATCATAATATTGCAGAGTCTTTAGAATCAGAAATTCTCAACGGTCAAATAATTTCTACAGCAATAGTTGCTAACGATTTTTCCTATCAACCACAAGGCACAACGCAACCACTGCCCTTATATTTAAGCTCTTCTTTAGTCACAGAACTTGCGCCTTTAATTATTTTTTTAAAATACAGTTCTGAGTACGGCGCGATTATTTTAGAAGAGCCTGAAGCTCACCTACATCCTGCTGTACAACGTATTTTAATCCGTCACTTAATTAAATTAGTTAATCGTGGCATTCCTGTTTTAATCACAACACACAGCGATACTATTTTTCAACAAGTTAATAACCTCATAAGTTTATATCAACATCCTAAACGTGAAAAACTACAAACAGAATTTGGTTATCATGATGATGAACTCATAGCCCCTAATGAAGTATCTGCTTATCAATTTACCAATACGCCTGATGGCACTGATGTTGAAGCATTAAAACAAGTAGATGGCAATGGCTTTGCTGTTCCAACCTTTAACCAAACTATTTTAGATTTATCCAAAGAAACTATTGCATTACAACGAGATTAATCAACATGCTGACAGAAAATCTCGAAGAGCGTTTAAAATGGCTTGATGTTAATAAATATAAACATATTCAAGCAGAAACTATTTTTAGTTTGGAAGAAGAAAAAAAGAAACCTGAAAATTACGCCAAGATAGCCATTGAAGTAAAAACAGGTATGATTTTATATATCAAAGGCGAGGATGTTTGTCTTGAGTGCTTACATGAAAGAACGGTAGCTGATGCGATTATTTTCTACTTGTCTGAAACAGAAACACATCTACATATTATCGAGTGTAAAACAACGGTTAGAAGTGACGAATGGGAACACATCAAAAAACAATTTAAAGGTGCATTACTCAATGCTTTTGCATTGCATGGTCTGCTTGCGCTGAAAAAAATTACAGCGATTTATGTTTATACCGCTTTTCGCCGCGATAAGATTCAACCGCAAAATAATCCAAACCCTGTTCTATTAAAAACAGGTGTGGGCACAAACTTAAACCTAACTAATAGCCTTGATTGGTTTGATGAAACCATCAAATTATTATCTATCCCTAATATCCCCCATCAAAAAATAGAACTTGATGAGAATGGCTGTGCAAATACCTCTATTATTTTTTAAAAATTAACTTATCCCCCCTTTTTCCCAAATCATCTGCAATAACGGCGTAAACCGCAATTTTTCCCGCTGTATCCATGCATCCACAAATGCAGGCGTAAACCACGCGCCTAACTCGATTTCATCAGGGTCTGGTTTTGGCGTTTCTGTTGTCACACAGCGATATACCCAGCAAAATTCCTGCGTTGTGCGCGGGCTGGCTTCTAATTGAAATAAGGCTTGTAACGGCGCGTTAATTTGTAATTCTTCTAATAATTCCCGTTCTGCGGCTTGCGCGTAACTCTCTCCCGTCGCCACATGTCCCGCTGCGGACGAATCCCAATGCAATGGAAAACTTTTTTTCTGCGCATTGCGTTTATGCAAAAAAATCTCGCCTTGTGGGTTAAAAACTAAAATATGTACGGAACGATGACGCAAGCCTAAATGATGAATTTCCGAACGTAATCGGCTTTCTATCACCATATCGTTAGTATCAACAACATCTAAATATTCCGCATTGGGTAGGGATGAAATTGTCATATTCTGCCCTTATTTTGCTTTTTTAATGGGTAAAAATCTTAAAAACATTGATAATTTGTCAAATATGTGCTGTATTTTGCAATAGAATCCTTCATAAACGTCATTTATATCGACCTTAACTTTAAAAAATCATGAAACTTTTGCATCTCAATCTAGCCGCTTTTGGACGTTTTACCAATAAATCTTTAGATTTCTCTGCAACAGATACAAATTTTCATGTCATTTATGGCGCGAATGAAGCAGGAAAAAGTACCACACGACGCGCTTTAACCCATTGGTTATTTGGGATTCCTGAGCGGACTAATGATGCTTATTTACACGCGCCCGACCAGTTACGCATTGGTGGAAAATTGCGCAGTCTGACAGGGGAAGAATTATTATTTTATCGACGCAAAGGGCGCAAAAATACTTTGCTCGATTGGCAAATGAATCCCTTGCCTGAAGAATCATTGCTCCCTTTTTTAAATGGGATGACAGAAGCACGATTTACCGCGCTGTTTTGTTTTGACCATGAACGCTTAAGACAAGGCGGAGAGGATTTATTGCACGGTGGGGGGGATGTTGGCGAAAGTTTATTTGAGGCAGGAACAGGTAGTTTAAAACTCCGTGAGTTACTCACTGAATTAGACCGCGAAGCCGATGAATTATTTAAAGCCCGTGCCAGTAAACCGCGTTTAAATCAGACAATTAAAGCCTATAAAGAAGCCTGCCAACGGATGAAAGAGTGTTCACTCTCCGCTACGCGCTGGTCAGAGCAAGCCAAATCATTGGACGAAGCGTATATTCAACATCAACAGTTAAGCGATAAATTGCGCACGTTACGCGCTGAACAGCACCGCCTCGCCCGTATCCAACGCACTCGCCCCTTATTACACCGTCATCAAGCCTTAAGCCAAGAATTAGCCGAGTTACGCGATGTGATTACCCTCGCGGATGATGCCAGTGCGCGTCGAATTCAAGCCAATTTAACCTTAAATACGGCGCAATCTCAAGAAAAGCAAATCCGCCAAACCATTGCCGACTTACAAGCCCAAGTAGAAAGCCTGATTATTCCCGATGCCTTATTAACGCATAAAGAAACGATTTATAACTTACGCGAGCGTTTAGGCAGTCATCAAAAAGCCGCACGCGACTTGCCCGGTGTGCGTACAGAAATGCGCACTATTGAAGCAGAAGCACAAACTTTGCTACGGCGAATTTATCCGCATTTAACATTAAGCGATGTACCGAGTCTGTTTATCAGCAATCCACAACGTGAATGCTTGAAACAACTTGCCGATGCTTATCCTGCTTTGCGTGAAAAACAAACGAGCTTACAAGACCGTTTAGAAAAAATTCAACAGCAACTGATTCAACAAAAAAATAGCTTAGAGATATTAGCCTTACCGCCCGACTTAACCGAATTAAAAGCCGCTTTAGGACGCGCTTTAAAACAAGGCGATTTAGAAGACAGCCTTGCGAAAGAAGATAAAGAAGTCCGATTATTAACGGTTAAAGCCGACATCGGCTTAAAACAACTGGGGTTATGGGTTGGCAGTTTAGAAGCCCTAGAACAAGTCGCCCTCCCGCCAGCAGAACGGGTCGAACACTACGACCGTCGTTTTAAAGAACTCGATAACGACCGCCAACGGATTAAAGAAAAACTATTAGAAACCCGCCAACGGGTCAGCGCAGCCACGCAAAAGATTAACGCTTTACAATGGGCGGGCGAAATTCCCACCGAAGCTGACTTGCACAAAGCCCGCGAGTTACGGCAACAACGTTGGCAATCACTGAAACACACCCAAGCCAACGCAGAAATGTATCAATCTTATGAAGAAACTGTGCAACAAGCCGACGACATCGCCGACCGCTTACGCCGTGAAGCCCATCGCGTCGCCGAACTCGCTGCCCTGATGGCAGAACAACAAAACGCCCAACGCGAACAAGAACAACAAGCAAAAAAATGGCATGGTTTAAATGACCAACTTGCCGCCCTAACCAACGAATGGGAAGCCATTTGGCAACCGCTGAATATCAAACCCTATTTACCCGCCGAGATGCGTGGCTGGTTTAACGACTGCCTACAATTGCGCCAACAAGCCGAACTCCTGCGCGAACGTCGCCAACATCTAGAAGTTAAACAACAACTCATTGCTAGTCTTTGCCAATCGCTCACGCAAGCACTCGTCAAACTGCCACAAAACAGCCTACCCCTCACCCGTTTAGCCGACTTAATCGAACAAGCACAAGCCTGCATCGCAGAAACTACTGATTTACAACATCATCGTGAAGACCTAGAACGCCAAATTCGCAACCTCAGCATTGAACAACAACGCCTAGAATCCACCCATCAACAAGCCAGCGACGCACTCGCCACATGGCAAACTGATTGGACAAAAGCCTTACAACCGCTACAACTGTCCGCCGATACCGCACCCGATACCGCTCGCAACGTCTTAGACAGCTTAGAACAAGTGCTGAATAAAATTGATAAAATCAGTAGTTTACGGCGACGTATTGAACGCATGGACGAAGACGCAGAAGTTTTCCGCCACGATGTCGAGCGCGTTGTGCAAAGTTTAACCCCTGAATTATTTAACGAACCTGTTGAGCAAAGCGTGCCCATGCTTTCTAATCGCGTCAGCCAAGCCGAGCGTGAACTGACCCGCTTTGAACAATTACAACAACGTCTCCACAGCGAAAATGACCGCTTACAAAAAATTATCGACTCAGTTCAAACCACGCAAGCCCAACTACAAGCCTTACTCACGCAAGCCCGCTGTCAAGATTTAAAATCCTTAGAAATCGCCGAACAAGCCTCCGCCAAGAAACAAACCTTACAACGCCAACTCCGCGAGCTAGAACAACAGCTTGCAGAACATGGCGAAGGTTTATCTTTACTAGACCTCACCCACGCAGCCGATGCCGTTGATATTGAACAACTCACCGAACAACTGGAAAACTGCACCACACAAATACAAGCCCTAGAACAAGAACGCTCCGAATGGGATCAGAAAATCGGTGAACTCCGCCTATTACTGAAACAAATGGACGGCAACGCCGATGCCGCTCGGGCTGCGGACGAGGCACAACTTGCCCTTGCCGAAATGCAAGAACTCAGCGAACGCTACACTCACATTTATCTAGCCGCCAGCGTATTGCGCAAATCTATCGAACGCTACCGCGAACAGCACCAAGCCCCGCTTTTACAAAGGGCGAGCGAACTTTTCGAACGCCTAACGCTCGGCAATTTTCAAGGCTTACAAGTTGGCTTTCACAACCAAACAGACCAACCGATTTTATTAGGACTACGACAATTAAACGGCGAAGGCATCGCCACCACAGGCATGAGCGACGGCACACGCGACCAACTCTATTTAGCCCTTCGTTTAGCCAGCATAGAGCGTTATTTAACCCGTCAATCACTTATGCCGTTAATTGTGGATGATATCTTGTTGAATTTTGACGATGACCGCTCATTAGCGACTTTAACCGTTTTAAACGAACTTGCCCAACACACACAAATATTATTTTTCACCCATCACCGCCGTTTAGTCGAACTCGCTCAAACAGCCGTAACAGGGTTGAAGGTGCATGATATGCGCAATGTGGCGTAGTTTTTTGATTTTAAAATTAAAACCTGATAGATTTTGTTAAATTTATCGGGTTTTTTTAATGCGTTTTTTAGGAGAATGGGGAATGGATGAGCGATTGATTGAGGCGGTGAAGGCGTTTCTTCAGGTTTCTAGTAATGAAGAATTAGGGCAAGTTTTGCAGGCTTTTCCTGAATTATTAACGCAGGAAACAGAAATTAACGCCATCTTTGAATTTGGGATTGCACAAGCACGCGGAATAAATGAAATAGAGAAAGCAGAATTTTTTGAGCAACGCCATCAAATGCTAAAAAAAATTCAACAAAATTTTGCGCAACAAAATAACAATCCTTTTATATCCTTTATTCAACAAGCTCAAACCGCAGAACAACAGTATCTCCGTACAAGTGACAGAAATAGTTTAGATAGAGCCATTCAGGCATGGGAACACATCTTACAGCATCCAGAATTTGAAAAAATGGGAGCTGATTTTAAACTGAGGGTACTTAATGATAGCGCAATTACATATTCGCGCCGTTATCGGGCAAGAGGTCAGTTAGCTGATTTAAATACAGCGCTGAGAGCATGGGAGTTTGCGGTTGCTAACACCCCGCCCGATTCTCCTGACTTGCCCTCTATGTTCAACAATTTGGGCAATGGGCTAAGTAACCGCTATTCGCGCTCAGGAGAGTTAGCGGATTTGCAAGTGGGGATTGAGGCCTACCAACAAGCCACAGATAAAACCCCGCCCGATTCCCCTGACCTGCCCTCTCGGCTCAACAATTTGGGCACTGGGCTTCGAAACCGCTATTCGCGCTCAGGAGAGTTAGCGGATTTGCAAGCGGGGATTAAGGCTTTCCAACAAGCCATAGAGAAAACTCCGCCCAATTCCCCTGAGCTGTCTGGCTATCTCAACAATTTGGGTGCTGGGCTTACAGACCGCTATTCGCACTCAGGAGAGTTAGCGGATTTGCAAGCGGGGATTGTGGCTTACCAACAAGCCATAGAGAAAACCCCGCCCGATTCCCCTGACTTGCCCTCTCGGCTCAACAATTTGGGCACTGGGCTTCGAGACCGCTATTCGCGCTCAGGAGAGTTAGCGGATTTGCAAGCGGGGATTGCGGCTTTCCAACAAGCCATAGATAAAACCCCGCCCGATTCCCCTGACTTGCCCTCTCTGCTCAACAATTTGGGCAATGGGCTTCGAGACCGCTATTCGCGCTCAGGAGAGTTAGCGGATTTGCAAGCGGGGATTGCGGCTTTCCAACAAGCCATAGAGAAAACCCTGCCCGATTCGCTTGTCTTGCCCGCTATGTTCAACAATTTGGGCATTGGGCTTACAAACCTCTATTCGCACTCAGGAGAGTTAGCGGATTTGCAAGCGGGGATTGAGGCTTACCAACAAGCCATAGAGAAAACCCCGCCCGATTCCCCTGACTTGCCCTCTCGGCTCAACAATTTGGGCAATGGGCTTCGAGACCGCTATTCGCACTCAAGAGAGTTAGCGGATTTGCAAGCGGGGATTGCGGCTTTCCAACAAGCCATAGAGAAAACCCCGCCTAATTCCCCTAAGCTGTCTGGCTATCTCAACAATTTGGGTGCTGGGCTTCGATACCACTATTCGCGCTCAGGAGAGTTAGCGGATTTGCAAGCGGGGATTGCGGCTTTCCAACAAGCGGTTGGGTTAGGCGAAAAACATTCAATTGCTGATTGGCTCACTTCAGCCCGTAACTGGCTCAACTGGGCATTTGAACGCAATAGCTGGACGGAAATAGAAGAAGCCTATCCAGCCCTCCAAAAAGCCAGTAAACAATTGGTTGAAAAACAATTATTGCGTGAGCATCAAGAAGCCTTTTTACAAGATACACAAGGTATTGCGGTTAAAGTCGCTTACGCACGGATTCAAACAGGGCAACTTGAAAAAGCGGTTGAAGCCTTAGAACAAGGGGTTGCGCGTTTATTAAGTAATGCCTTAGCGCGTTCTAACGCCGATTTAACCCAGTTACAACAAGATAGTCCTGAGTTATATGAGCGTTATCAAGAGTCTTTGCAAGCCGTTAATACGACACAACGCTTTTATCAAAATGCCACTGATGACCTCCGCGAAAAAGCACAATCTGATTGGCAAACCGCAGAAAAGCAATTTAACGAATTGCTAGAAAACATTCGCCAGTTACAAGGACATGAAAACTTTTTACTCATTGCAACCGATATCAACACGGTTAAACAAGTTTCCCAACAACAGCCATTAATTTATGTTTTCTTTACAGAAAAAGGCGGTTATGCCTTAAACGTTTTTCAGGGGCAAATTCAAGCAATTGCTTTACCTGAATTAACAAATACCGTTTTATCAGAAAAAGTAAATAGCTATTTTCAGGCTTATAACAAACGTAAAGAAAATAGAGACGCTTGGTTTAATGCAATTGAGACAATGACAACATGGTTGTATCAAGCTGTCATGCAACTGATTTTACAAAATATCCCCACAGATTCACAAATCACACTAATTCCTATCGGATTATTAAATTTATTACCGCTTCATGCTGCTTATGCTACGACGGATAATAAACGCCGTTATGTGCTTGATGATTATATGATTAGCTATGCACCGAACGCGCTTTCTTTACAAACCGCTCGTAAACGCACACAAATCCCCAGACAGAAGTTATTAGCAATTGAAAATCCTACAGAAGATTTGATTGCTTGTACTATTGAAATTGAAGCTCTCGAAAAATATTTTGAGGAGCGTAAGATTTTTACTCATGAAGAAGCAACCCAAGAAGCTGTTAAAAATGCGCTGAATAATGACTATTCCGTACTACATTTTTCTTGTCATGGTGGCGCAGAACTAGAAGACCCATTAAAAACAGGGTTGTTAATGGCACATAATGAAATGCTGACCGTGCAAGATTTCTTAAACGCACAACTCAATGCGCGTTTAGTCAGTTTATCCGCTTGTGAAACGGGGATGATAGGCGTAAAACAAGTTGAGGAAGTGGTGAGTTTACCCACCAGCTTATTGCAAGCGGGTGTAGCTTGTATTGTGTCGTCCTTGTGGAGCGTAGATGCATATTCAACAGCATTTTTAATGATAAAGTTTTATGAATATTTCAAAGATAAAGGAAACGAGCCTGTTATTGCGTTAAGTAAGGCACAACAATGGCTTAGAATGGTAACTAAAGTAGAATTATTAAAATTAAGCAAAACTTTTCCTACTACAATGCAAGGAAAAATTGAACAACAATTAGGTGAATGCATTTATTCTAATGATAAACCTTATGAAGCAGCTTATTATTGGGCTGCTTTTTACGTTACTGGGGAATAAATTACTTTTCCCTTAAATTAACCAAGATTAGAGTAAAACATGATAGAAGTCGCCCCATTAAAATTCGGTGTGGTATTTAAACACGCTTTTAGTCAACTTAATGTTTTTAAGAGCTTTGTTAAAGATGTGTTAGGGATAGAGATTAATATCGATAAAGTTCACACCGAGTATGAATATCCCACCCAAATCGGTTTTGTGAAAAGTAAATATGATTTATTCGCTGAGGACGTGGAAAAGCGCATTATTGTCGAAATTCAGCATATTAAAGAAGAAGACTTTTTTGATAGGTTTCTGTATTACCATTTAATCAGTTTAGTAGAGCAAATCGGGACTTATCAGAAATATCAGTTTGATAAAACGGTTTATACGATAGTTGTCTTAACCAGCGTTCCCCGTGATAAAAGCGTAAAGTTTAGTTGTGCGGTCAGTGATATGAGTCCGATAGATGAACATGGTAAAAAACATGATATTTACCCACATCGTTTAATTTTCCTTTGTCCGCGTTTAGTGAATGAACAAACGCCCATAGCGATTAAAGCATGGTTAGAGTTAATCGAGGATTCTTTAGACGGGAAGTTAGAAGAAAACCGTTTTACTGCGCAAAAATTTCAAGAAATATTGAACGCAATTCATCAGCAAAAAATTGACCCTGCGTTATTAGCGCAAATCAAAGACGAAGCTGCTTGGGAAGAAGTGAAGCGGGAGGAACGCAAAGAGGGATTTGAGGAGGGTGTGCAACAAGGCGTTCAGCTTGCACATTTAGAAACGGCTCAAAAGATGTTAAAAAAAGGATTTAACTTAGAGGAAGTTGCCGAATTAACAGGATTAACGATGTCTGAGTTAAACCGATTTATACAGGAAAAACCTTAACATGATAGAAGTCGCCCCATTAAAATTTGGTGTGGTATTTAAACACGCCTTTAGTCAAATCAATGTTTTTAAGAGCTTTGTTAAAGATGTGTTAGGGATAGAGATTAATATCGATAAAGTTCACACCGAGTATGAATATCCGACCCAAATCGGTTTTGTGAAAAGTAAATATGATTTATTCGCCGAAGATGTAGAAAAGCGCATTATTGTCGAAATTCAGCATATTAAAGAAGAAGACTTTTTTGATAGATTTCTGTATTACCATTTAATCAGTTTAGTAGAACAAATCGGGACTTATCAGAAATATCAGTTTGATAAAACGGTTTATACGATAGTTGTCTTAACCAGCGTTCCCCGTGATAAAAGCGTAAAGTTTAGTTGTGCGGTCAGTGATATGAGTCCGATAGATGAACATGGTAAGAAACATGAAATCTATCCACATCGTTTAATTTTCCTTTGCCCGCGTTTAGTGAACGAACAAACGCCCATAGCGATTAAAACATGGTTAGAGTTAATCGAGGATTCTTTAGATGGGAAGTTAGAGGAAAACCGTTTTACTGCGCAAAAATTTCAAGAAATATTGAACGCAATTCATCAGCAAAAAATTGACCCTGCGTTATTAGCGCAAATCAAAGACGAAGCTGCTTGGGAAGAAGTGAAGCGGGAGGAACGCAAAGAGGGATTTGAGGAGGGGGTTGTGCGGGGATTGCAACAGGGATTACAAGAAGGCGAAAAACGCAAAGCGGTTGAAACTGCTTTGAAGTTGTTAGAAAAAGGGTTTCATGTAGAAGATGTCGCTGAAATTACAGGGTTAATGTTGTCTGACGTAAAGGCATTAGGAACATAGTTTTTTATAGTTGTTATCATTCTTTCTTTTCTTTATAGCCAGTTTCCTATCATCAGAAATGCCGCCCAAAATGCAGGATGGCGGTATTTTTCTTGTTTTAGCATAAATAATTGCGCGTTTTGTAGGGCTTTGGCTTTCGACATGCCTTCTTTTTGGAGTTGGCGATAAAATTCGGCGATAAGTTGGGTGGTCGCTTGGTCGTCGATTGACCAAAGCGTTGCTAAAGCACTGCGTGCGCCTGCTTTTAAGGCAATGCTGGCGAGTCCTAAAGCGGCTTGGTCATCACCGACTGCCGTTTGGCACGCGCTCAGGGTTAATAATTCCATCGGTTCATTGCGTAAGTTATTTAGACGAATCACTTTTTCTAGGCGATTCATGTCTAAGCGTCCATCGTAGGTGAGTAAAAAAGTTTTTTGCGGGTCGCTGTTAAATTGCCCGTGTGAGGCGATGTGTACGACATTGTAAGGGGTAATGTTGAGCGCGTTGGAGAAGTTGGCAACGGTGAATTCTCGATTCATTAAGATGTTCGCTTTATCTCCATAAAGTTGTTTTAGTATATTGATTTCTTGGTTGATATTGCTCAATGCGGGGTAGCCTTGTACGCCTTCGGATAAGCCTGTTAGTAAGACGTTAAGTTGTTTTTTATCAATGGGTTTTGGGTCTGTTAAAGTAAGTCCTAGGGTGGTTACGACGGCGTAGCGTTCAATGAGGAATTGTTTACCGTCATGTAGGGTAGCAAGTGGAATCGTGCGTAAAACGCCATCGGGAATCAGTACCAGTGTGTTTATAGCTTGTTTTTGGAGTTCGGCTTCTAAGGGGCGTATCAGCCAGTTATAAAGGCGTTGCGCATAGGGAAGATAGTCCGTTGTGTTGCGGGTTTCGAGTTCGAAGCGAAATTCGTTCACTTCGTCTTTTAGGGCATTTTGGGTAAAGGGGATAGTAAATTGTTGAATTCCATCGGGGAGACTCAATAGCATTTCTATGCGGTTATTGAGCAAAATGGGGTAAATAACAGCCGTGTGGGGAATGCCTGTGTCTAAGATGCGTTGTTTCGCTTGGGAATTGGTGACGCATTCGTCTTGGAAATAGTCTTGTAGTTCTACGGTTTTCAGTTTTTCTATGGTGTCGCGGGCTTCATCTAGCCAAATTTTTTTATTTTCTGCCGTTTTTGCCGTTTGTAGCAGTAAATCAGCCAGTTCAAAATATAGGGGGCTGATGGTATCGCGGAACGATTGGGTTGTATTGCGATAGCCGAAAGCGATTTCTTGACGGATAGGTTGAAGTTGGGCGATGGCTTGACGATAAGTGGGGATTGCGTCGTTGATTTGGTTTTGTTTGGCTAAGATGCGCCCAAGTTGCCATTGCCAGCGGTAGAGAATTTCGGGAATATGGCTTTGTTGTGCAAAGAAAATGGCTTGTTGGGTGAGTTTTTGCGCGTCTGCAAGGCGGTTTTCGCGTTCGTAGAGTTGTCCTAAATAGCCTTTTGCATAGGATTGTAGGCGGTTATCTTTGAGTTGTTCGGCAAGGCTTAATGCAGTATTGAGGCTGTTGTAGGCGAGTGTCACGCCATCGGGATTTTTTTGCGTTTGTAGTATTCGTTGTGTGAGTTCGCCAATGCTGATGAGGTTAAAGGCTTTTGTGTATTGGCTAGGGAATTGGTTCAAGGTGTCATAGGCTAGTTTTAAGGAGTCTAAGGCTTGGGGAATTTGGGTATTTTTCCAGTAAGCATGGGCGCGATTGATAAGAATACGTATTGATAAGATAGGGTCATCGGCTTGTTGGGCGTTGTGCAAACTTTGGGTATAGATGTCGATAGCGTCGGTGTAGTAGGCTTCAACGGTGAGGACATTGGCGTGATTATTCAGGACGGTAGCCCGTAGGCGTTGTGAGGCGTTATCAGGAATATTGAATAAACTGCGGTCGGCATAATCGCGGGCGAGGCGTTCTTGACGGGTGGCTAGGGCTAAATCGCTGAGTCCGACATAAAGAGCGGTTAAGCGGAGTTTATCGTTGTTTGCAAGAGTTAGTGCTTGTTGTAATGCATCGATTGCTTTTTGGCTCAGTCCCATAGCTTGATAGGCTTGTGCTAGTTGGCTAAGAATGTCAATTTTTTGCGGTACGGATAGTTTTTCGGTATTAAGCCGTTGTTGCCATTGTTGTACGGCTTGTTCATATTGCCCTTGTTGGAAAAATAAACGCGCGTTTTGTTCATAAGGTTGAATAAAATCGGTAATTTCTGCTTCTGCTGATAGCACAGTGTGACAGAATAGGGATAGCAGGAAGCAATAAGCAATATATTTCATAAGTGGTACAAAATCCGTGAATTAGGTGCAAATTTAACTGTTTTTATAATTTATAGTAACCGTACCATAAAGTGATTTAAATCTAGGACTGGCAGTCCTGTGAGGACTGCCAGTCCTTCATGTCGTTTTATAATACGTTTGCAATAACCATTTTTATAAAAATTTTGCAAAAAATCAACTAATTATAAATTAAGGGCGTGCATCATGTTAAAAGTTTTAGAACGTCTTGCTTATCCACAACCTGCAAGCCTATTTTTAAGTTTATCGTTTGATTTACGTCAAAAAAGCCGTTTATGTACGCAGTTAAACGATGGGACAGCGGTCTTGCTGGATTTACCCCGAGGGCAAATTTTGCGCGGGGGGGATTGTCTAAAAGCGGAAGATGGTCGGATTATTGAGGTACAAGCCGCTTTAGAACCCGTGACGCATGTTGAGATTGTTGAGCCTTTATTATTAGCGCGGGTGTGTTATCACTTGGGCAACCGCCATATTGCTTTACAAATTACATCGCAATGGCTACGTTATCAGCCTGACCATGTATTAGATGATATGTTACGACACTTCGGCTTAAATGTACGTGTCATCGATGCCCCGTTTGAACCTGAAGGCGGCGCATATCAAACAGGACATCATCATCACGCACATTAAACCGACAGTGACAGCTTAATGTTCACTACCGCCTTTAAAATGGAATTGTGCACCGCGTAAACCTGTCGTCCAACGGGTCGTAATGGTTTTTAAACGGGTGTAGAAATGCACCCCTTCTGCGCCATGAATGGAATGGTCGCCAAATAATGAGCGTTTCCAACCGCCAAAACTGTTATAAGCCACAGGCACAGGAATCGGCACATTTACGCCAACCATGCCAATATTAACCGTATGGGTAAAATTCCGTGCACAATCTCCATCACGGGTAAAAATCGCCGCACCATTACCATATTCATGCACATTGATTAACTGCACCGCTTCGGCGTAGCTATTGACCCGAACCAAGGACAACACAGGACCGAAAATTTCTTCTAAATAAATACGCATGGTTGGCTTCACGTGGTCAAACAAACAACCGCCTAAGAAAAAGCCTTTTTCTCCACCCGCGACTTGCACCCCACGCCCATCAACGACTAATTCCGCCCCTTCTTGCACACCAATATCAACGTAACCTTTCACTTTTTGCAAATGTTGCGCAGTAATTAAAGGACCCATTTCTACGGTTTTATCCGTATAAGCACCGATTTTTAAGCCTTGAATCCGTGGGATTAACTGCTCACGCAAACGTTGTGCCGTTTCCTCACCCACAGGCACAACCACAGAAATTGCCATACACCGCTCACCCGCAGAACCATAAGCAGAACCAATAATTGCATCAACCACTTGATTCATATCCGCATCAGGCATCACCACCAAATGATTTTTTGCCCCACACAAGGCTTGAACCCGTTTACCATGTTCACAACCAACACGATAAATATACTCACCGACAGGCGTAGAGCCGACAAAACTCACAGCGGCGACATCAGGCGAGGTCAACAGCGCGTCCACCGCCTCTTTTTCACCATTAACCACATTAAATACCCCATGTGGTAAGCCCGCTTGTGTCAATAAATCCGCCAACAATAAACTCGTTGTTGGCACTTTTTCCGACGGCTTTAACACAAAAGTATTGCCACAAGCCAACGCTATCGGAAACATCCACAACGGCACCATTGCAGGAAAATTAAACGGCGTAATCCCTACACACACCCCCACAGGCTGACGCAATGAATAACTATCGACCACATTCGCCACATTTTCGCAAAAATCCCCTTTTAACAAATGCGGAATACCCGTTGCAAATTCGACAACCTCTAAACCTCGCGTTAAATCACCCAACGAATCAGGCAACGTTTTCCCATGCTCTTGCGACATCGTTTGCGCGATTTCATCTTGATGTTGCAACACCAATTCACGGAATTTCATTAAAATTCTGGCTCGTTGCAACGGAGGCGTACTCGCCCATGCAGGCAAAGCATCACGGGCGACTTGAATCGCCTGCGCTACCTCAGCTTTACTAGCCAAAGGCAATTTTGCACAAACATCACCCGTTGCGGGGTTATATACATCCCCCATCCGTCCACTACGCCCTACAACCTTCTCCCCATTAATATAATGATACAGCGTTCTTATCGTTTGATGAGCCATAATTAAATCACTAATAATCAAAGAAATAATAAAAATATTAAAATCAAGACTTGCAGGATAAAATCGATTAACGGCTTTAAATCCTGCTCATCCTGATTCAAACCGTTAAGGACTACGCCCCCATATTTAAATGCGCAATGCGCACTGGTGCGGGCGGATGAGAATCATAAAACGCCGAATACAAAGGGTCAGGCGTTAACGTATTCGCATTTTCACGATACAACTTAACCAACGCATGAACTAAAGCCTCCGATTGCGCTTGCTGTGTTGCAAAACTATCTGCCTCAAACTCATGCTTGCGAGCTGCCCACGCCATTAAAGGGCTGAGGAAAAAAGTAAAAACAGGCATAATCAACATAAACAACAACAACGCC
This sequence comes from Beggiatoa alba B18LD, assembly GCF_000245015.1. NCBI lineage: Bacteria > Pseudomonadati > Pseudomonadota > Gammaproteobacteria > Thiotrichales > Thiotrichaceae > Beggiatoa > Beggiatoa alba. The sequence continues at coordinate 1,105,875 of NZ_JH600070.1, forward strand.
ATATAAGTGCTTGCGTCAGCAATTTGAAACGCCTGATAAAAAAACGCCTGTTGCATCAACCAACCCAACAACGCCAAACTTCCCAACATTAATAAACCCATCCAAACTAACCGCTTATGAATATGATTATGCTTAAAATGCCCCACCTCATGCGCTAAAACCGCCTCGACCTCATCCGTATTTAAACCTTCCAACAACGTATCAAAAAACACAATCCGTTTATGCTTGCCTAAGCCCGTAAAATAAGCGTTTCCATGCCCTGAACGTTTTGAACCATCCATGACAAAAATACCATCATTCGCAAAACCATTACGCTGTAACAACTGACTAATTCGCTGCTTTAACTCGCCATCTTCTAATGGCTTAAACTTATTAAACAAAGGCGCGATAAAAGTTGGATAAATCAACAACATCAAAAACGTAAAACCAAGCCAAACCAGCCAAACCCACAACCACCAAAATGCCCCCGCTACCTCCATTAACCACAAAACTAATGTTAATAACGGCAAACCAATCACCAACGACAACCCCAACCCCTTTAAAGTATCGCCAATAAATGTGCTAATACTCATACGATTAAAGCCAAACATCGACTCAATACGAAAAGTTCGATACCAACTCAAGGGAATATCTAACAATGACGAAATCAGCATAAAACTCATGATAACCGCCACCCCCGTCCACAACGGCGACCACGCCAATGTCCGCCAACTTTGGTCTAACCAAGCCAACCCACCGCCCAACGTCCACACCAATAAAATTCCCGTTTCCAACAACAACATCTTTTGTGCAAAGCGGGTTTTAACTTGCGTATAAGTCGCCGCTTTTTGATGCTCGGCTAAAGAAATTTTCTCAGCAAATAAAGCAGGTACTTGATACTGATGCGCTTGCACCGTTTTAATATGTCGCTGTGCTAACCACCACTGCAAACCCACACTTGCAACAACAGCCAATAAAAACACAACCGTCAATTCATTCATGCAGATACTCTCTATATTTATGATTTTACAAAAGGAATAAAAAATTATTTTGTATTATTAACGCTAAGGTAAGGGTTAAACAATGTTATTAAAATAGGGCTTCTACAAAAATTCAACATTTTAAAATGCACTCTATGCTTACTAACTCGAATAAAAAAAGACCTGCTAGGTTTTTAAAACCTAGTAGGTCTCTGTTTTATTTTTAGAATCCTGCTGAATTTAAGCTATCTTAACAAAAGTGAATTGTTAAGCTGCTCGTTGCCATTTAGGACGACGATATTCAGGGATAAAACCTAACACAATATGTTCAGGTGCAACGCCAAGAGCCACTAACTCATTATCTAATTCAACTTCAGTGCTATTATGTTGAATCCAGATTTTTTCATCTTTAAGGTCAAAGTGCATAAGGCAATGATGAACACGCTTATCATTACACCAGCCGACACTCAGTAATTGATAATGCCCACGTATTTGATCTATCCACACTTGTAATTCTACTTCTTCATTGTGTGGCTTTAATAAGGCATAACGTTGTAGTAAAGCCTCTAATGCATTGTGATAGTTGATTATTTCTGCCATCTAATAATCTCCTCTGTTTGTACATCATAAACTAATAGCAGGATTTAAAAGACTGATTCGCGTTAGATTATTAAGCAGGAGTGCAATCGCTTCAGCTATTGCGTCTTTTTTCTTTCCGCTACGCGGGGTAAAGGAAGAAAACCCCCTATCCTTGTAAAATGGCTAAAGCGATTTTACTCCTGAACTAACTGTTTAGTTGATAAAATCTTGCAAAACTTGGGTTATTCCCCCTAAAAATTCTAATCCCCCTATGAATCCTGATTCAAATAAGTTATTTTTAATTGCGCATAAACTTTAATTCACTGAAAATTAATCCAATCCCCTTGTTCACGAAGCCTAGACCATGCCCCAACAAGTCCACGTCTCCCCATTTATCATCAATCCCCCCGCTGATTTATACACCCCCGCCCGTCGTCAGGTTTCTGCTGATTTTGCTTTGCGGTATGCCAATCGGCAGAAAATTGAAGAAAATGAGTTAAAAGCCTTTGGGGCGGATTTATGGCGGGCTTTAAATATCGACGAGGCATTTGATACCGCTTATCGACAAGCTTGCCCCGCTATATTACCGATTATTCTCGAAAGCCAAGACGCACAACTGCAACAGCTTGCATGGGAATGTTTATACCATCCGCAACATGGTTTTTTAGCTAAACATCCACATTTCACCCTGTCACGCCGTGTGCCGACGCAATGTGTTGTAACGCCTATTCAGCAACGCCCCTTAAAAGTCCTGTTATTCACCAGTTTGCCCGAAAATCTCACCGAGCAAGGGCGGTTGAATGTTGAAAATGAACAAGCCCATGTTTTAGAAGCCTTACTCGAGCCAGTTCAGCGCGGTATTGTACAGTTAGAAGTGCCCGACGATGGACGTTTTCAGACTTTACAACAGTTTTTAAAACAAGGGTTTGATGTGGTGTTTTTAAGCGGGCATGGGATATTTCATGATGACGCACATTTAACGGAAAAATATGGCGAATTTTGTTTCGAGGATGACAACGGCAATGCTGTGATGGTGCGCGATAGTGAGCTGGCAAAGGCTTTTCGTGGGCAGGGGGTGCAATGTGTTGTGTTGTCGGCGTGCGAATCGGGACAAAGTGCATCGGCAGATTTAAGTACAGGTTTGGCGCAATCGTTGGTAAATATCGGCTTACCGCATGTTGTTGGGATGCGCGAATCAGTATTAGAGATTGCAGGCATTGCTTTTGCGCGGGCATTTTGTGAAGCCATTGCCCAACAAGCGCGGATTGATGAAGCGGTGCAAGCAGGACGGCAGGCGATTGAGCGCGGGGACACAGTCAGCGAAGATTTAAAAAATCATTGGCGTGAATTGAGTATAACGCAATGGTCTTTGCCAATATTGTGGAGTCGTGACCCTGCTGTGCCTTTGGTGAATTGGGGGTTTGAGGTTAAACCGCCTGCTGATACGGTTTTATCTTCTTCATTATCAGGGTTACCACCTTTACAACGTTTTATCGGACGACGGCGCGAACTGAGGGAATGGCGCAACCGTTTAGAAAGTCGTCAAGTTAAACAGTTGCTCATCACAGGCGAAGGGGGACAGGGAAAAACCGCGCTTGTCACCTATTTAGCGCAACGGTTACAGCAAAAAGGCTTTATTGTTCATGTATATTCAGCGCGTCCTGAAAATAGTTGGACAGAGTTTGAAACACTTTTACAGTTTAGTTTAGATGGAGTACATACGCCTGAATTTACAGCGAAACAGGAAAAATGCAAGACTGTAAAATTATTTGCCCAGTTATTAATCTCAACCTTACAGAAACAAACCCAACGTAAATTAGTATTGATTTTTGACAATTTAGAGTCTTTACAAGATTTAAAAACACATGCATTAACTGATGAAACAATAACAACATGGTTAAGCGTTATTCAGCAAATGGGCGACAGTGCGCCAACGGTTTTATTAACATCGCGTTGGAAATTACCGAATTGGCAAGCAGGATATTTGTCTTTATGTCATGCAAATTATGGCGATTTTATTCAATTCATTTATTTACAAAAAACCCCTTTACCCAATGAAAAAGAAGCGCGGTTTAAATTACTTCGTGAACTTTATCAAGCCTTTCAAGGTAATTTTCGTGGCTTAGAGTTCTTTCTTAAATTGCTCCCCGATTTAAGCCAAACTGACCGCGAACAGTTATTAACAAACATTAAAACTGCTCAAACAGATTTACAAACCAATCAACTTTTAGAAAAAATCATTCAAACCGCGTTAGAAGCAGATGAACGCGAGTTATTAAGACGTTTAACGGTTTATACAACCGCTGTCCCACAAGAAGGGGTGAAAAAAATTGCCCTGAGTGAGCCTCAATTAAAGCCTGTCGAGAACCTACTTCAACGCTTAAGTCATTATTCTTTAATCGAATGTGTTTTTAACCCACCTTTACAACGCGAGATTTTCTATTGTGGTGCAATGGTGCGTTTATGGATACAAGCACATTTACCCCCCATCACCACCACGTTATACAGTCAAGCGGCTGACTATCAACGCTATCTTTTTGAGACTGATAAAAAAGATTATGAACAAGCCCTTGCAGTGCACGAATCCTTGACACTGGCAGGAAAAAAAGCAGAGGCGGATAGCTTTGCGTTAGATAAACTTGTGCCCTCTTTCTACCTCGTGGGTTTATATCGTACCTTGTTGGAATGGGTAGAGCCGATGCAAGGCGGAGAAGATAAAGCAATTGAAAGTCGAGTTTTAAGTTGGCTAGGCACGACAAACCACGCACTAGGAAACTACGAAACCGCCCTGCGCTACTTGCAACAGTCCTTAGCGATTTTCAAAGAATTGGGAGATAAAAAAAGCGAAGGCACGACGCTCAACAATATGGCAACTATCGCCCATGCCCGAGGCGACTACGAAACCGCCCTGCGCTACTTGCAACAGTCCTTAGCGATTCAACAAGAAATCGGCGATAAAAGTGGCGAAGGCGCGACGCTTAACAATATTTCTCAAATCTATGATGCCCGAGGCGACTACGAAACCGCCCTGCGCTACTTGCAACAGTCCTTAGCGATTCAACAAGAAATCGGCGATAAAAGTGGCGAAGGCACGACGCTCAACAATATGGCAACAACTGCTTATGCCCGAGGCGACTACGAAACCGCCCTGCGCTACTTGCAACAGTCCTTAGCGATTCAACAAGAAATCGGCGATAAAAGTGGCGAAGGCGCGACGCTTAACAATATTTCTCAAATCTATGATGCCCGAGGCGACTACGAAACCGCCCTGCGCTACTTGCAACAGTCCTTAGCGATAAGACAAGACATCGGCGATAAAAGTGGCGAAGGCACGACGCTCAACAATATTTCTTCTATCTTTCAAGCCCGAGGCGACTACGAAACCGCCCTGCGCTACTTGCAACAGTCCTTAGCGATAAGACAAGAAATCGGCGATAAAAGTGGCGAAGGCACGACGCTCAACAATATTGGACAAATATTTAAAGCCCGAGGCGACTACGAAACCGCCCTGCGCTACTTGCAACAGTCCTTAGCGATAAGACAAGAAATCGGCGATGTGGCAGGCTTGTGTGCGACGTTGTTTAATATGGGACATATTCATTTACAAAATGAAGAAGTGCAGGAAGGAATCGCGAAATTTGTAGAAACGTATCGAATTGCTCATAAGATTGGTTATGCACAAGTCTTGCGGGCGTTGGAGCAGTTGGCGAAGGATTTGGGACAGGATGGCTTAAATTTTTGGAAACAATTAAGTAAGCAATTTCCTGAATCATAACTTACATAATTTTCTTAATTATCATTATTGTGCTAGTTTTATTTATTAAGTGAATTGTGGTTTAGAACTAAAGGAAACAAACCATGCATTCTAGCCAAGATGCCCCCCTTTTACAAAAACTTGATAATTTAACTAAAAAAATATCTTTAGTTTCTCCAACTATTCGCAACTGGCAAACTGTTTTCCATATTGCCCAACAATTTAGCGACGACTTTATGCAAGAGGAAAGAAAACAACCTGAAATACAAACAAGAGAACTATTTTAATGAATTATTTAATAAATACAAATATCTATATTAAACAAAATCATTTTAACCACAAGATACTTATAAACAGTATGGAACATCATGACCGACCAAACCCCACCGCCGATTATTCAAACTCGCCCGCCTTCGGAAACAGATAAATACTTACAACAAAAATTTGTAGAAGAAATCGTACAGCAAGCAAATCGTTTAGATGAGCTTGCAAAACAGTTATTCACTTTAGAGTTAGCTGTGCCGAGTGTGTATGTGACTGTTTTGCAATTGGTACAAGGTGAAAAAGCGAGTTTGGGTTTAAATGCTTATTTAATCAGTGCTTTTACTTTATGGTTTCTCGCGCTCTTACTGACTTTTTTCACCTTATTTCCTAATAATCGTTATAAAGTGAGGCGCAATCTTATCCGCCGTGAAACTTCCAATAATCCAACAGAGGGCATTAGTATCGAGGAATTTTTCCAAAAAAGTGCGCGGGATAAATATTGGGAATTAGTCGCGGGTAGTGTGTGCTTTTTTCTAGGTTTAGCCTGTGCAGGCTTGAGCATCTTTATTCGTTAAATGAGGCAATCTCATGGCAAAACAAAAACAACGTTTTCAGTGTCACAAATGCCAAGAAACTTTTGATTTATTGATTGATTCAGAAGAACAACCTGTTTTAATGGGCTATTGTCCCTATTGTGGGGAAACATGGGAAGTTGATTTATTACCCGAAGCGAGCACGGTGACCATTTATAAGAGTCCAACGCAAAAAATAGCGGAGTCTATGCAGTTGCCCGCTGTTTTGATTACACGACCAAGACAAGAGTAAGTCATATAAAAACATTTAGTTAACCTGAATTCAGTGAAATTTCTTTAAAAAGACAAACGTTTGTCTGAATCAGGATTTTCAGGATTAAAAGATTGTCTGAATCAGAATTTTCAGAATTAACAGAATTTTCAGAATTAAAAAGACAAGAAAATTAAAAGAATAAAAAATTATGTTTTTAATTCTGCTAATTCTGAAAATTCTGTGAATTCTGATTCAGACAAAAAAAGACCTACTAGATTTTCAAAACATAGTAACTATCTGTTTTATTTTATAAATCTCGCGATTTCAGGTTAGATTAATGAGGCAGGCGAGCAATCGCTTTAGCCATTTTAGCTTTAAAGCGTTATTCGTTCTTTTTAAGAAAACGTTATATCTAGTTAATAATTTTATAAAAAGCGTAATTATTTTTATACATCCTCTTGTTTAATCTCAAAAATCTCATGAACTACACCTTGTAGTTTCCCTTTTTCTGTCCCAAATTATTCAGCACCAACACCCCAACACTTTCTAAATAATAACGAGGTTTTCTATGGAGCTGATTATTAACGGTAAAACCGTCACGGTGGAGGTTGAGCCAGATACTCCTTTGTTATGGGTTCTCCGCGACCATTTACACATGACGGGTACTAAATTCGGCTGTGGGATGGCTTTGTGTGGTGCATGTACAGTGCATGTTGATGGACAACCAACCCGTTCCTGTTCGATGCCCGTCTCTGCCATGGCAGGTAAACAAATTACTACCATCGAAGGGATTAGTAGTAAAGCTGCGCAAGCGGTGCAAACAGCGTGGGAAAAGTTAGATGTGGTGCAATGTGGTTATTGCCAATCAGGGCAAATCATGAGCGCGACCGCGTTGTTAGAACGTAATCCCAACCCCAGCGATAGCGATATCGACACCGCAATGGGCGGTAACGTTTGCCGTTGTGCAACTTATGTTCGCATCCGTGCGGCTATTAAAGAAGCTGCAAAAACGCTGGTCTAATTTAGGAAAAGTTCACTATGAATACGATTTTTAATCTGAGTCGTCGGACATTTTTAAAAACAGGGGCAAGCGTTGGTGCAGGACTCACGTTAGGCTTGTATTTGCCGAAAACCCTCGCAGAATCTGAAAAAATTCCCGTTACTACCACTGAAATTGTTTTAGAACCGAATGCTTTTGTACGCATTGGCACAGATAATACGGTGACAGTTACCGTTAAGCATGTAGAAATGGGACAAGGGACTTATACAGGTTTACCGACCTTAGTCGCTGAAGAATTAGATGCAGATTGGGCGCAAATTAAGGTGGTTGGCGCACCTGCGGATGCGGGACGCTATAACAATTTATTCTGGGGCCCTGTACAAGGCACAGGTGGCAGTACCGCAATGGCAAATTCTTTCGAGCAAATGCGCGTTGCAGGCGCGACCGCTCGAAAAATGTTGATTACCGCCGCCGCGCAGGCATGGAAAGTGCCCGCTGAGGAAATTGTGATTAAAGCGGGTGTTGTCAGTCATCCCGCATCTAAACATCAAGCCAGTTTTGGCGAATTAGCCGAATTAGCTTCGCATGTGGCTGTCCCTGAACATGGGGAAATTAAATTAAAAGAGCCGAAAGATTTTGTTTATATCGGCAAAATGGCGATAAAACGCAAAGATACTAAAGCGAAAACGAATGGCACGGCGATTTATACCCAAGATATTAATTTCCCTGATTTACTGACTGCTGTTGTTGCTCATTCCCCCCGTTTTGGCGGTAAAGTCAAAAGTGTCGACATGAGCAAGGCGAAAGCTGTAAAAGGTGTGGTTAATGTGGTAGAAATTCCCACAGGGGTTGCCGTGTTAGCCAAAGATTTTTGGACAGCGAAAAAAGGACGTGATGCCCTCGTTATTGAATGGGATAACAGTCAAGCATTTATGGGAAGTTCTGCCGATATTCTCGCTGATTATAAAAAACAAGCGGAAAGTATGGGCAAAGTTGCCCGCCGTGAGGGTGATGTTGAAACCAATTTACCCAAAACGACTAAAAAACGTCATGCTGAATATGTCTTTCCTTTCCTTGCTCATGCCACGATGGAACCCATGAATTGCGTGGTTAAACTCAGTAAAGACAGTTGTGAAGTATGGAATGGTGAACAATTTCAAACGATAGACCAAGCCAATATTGCTCAAGTGGTTGGTTTAAAACCTGAGCAAGTTAAAATTAATATGCTTTATGCAGGCGGTAGCTTTGGACGGCGGGCAAATCCTAAATCGGATTATGTCAAAGAAGCTGCGTCGATTGCTAAAGCGGTTGAAGGCACGCCCATTAAATTGGTTTGGACACGTGAAGATGATATGCAAGGCGGACAATATCGTCCCTTCTATTATCACACCATCGATGCAGGACTAGACGAAAAAGGTAATGTGACTGCGTGGCATCATCGTATTGTCGGACAATCTATTATTGCGGGTTCTCCGTTTGAAGGTTTTCTGATTAAAGAAGGCATAGACGCAACGTCGGTCGAAGGTGCATCCACACTGCCTTATCAGATTCCTAATTTATTGGTTGATTTACATACAACAAGCTCACAAATTCCTATCCAATGGTGGCGGTCAGTTGGTTCAACGCATACCGCATTTTCTACCGAAACGATGTTGGATGAGTTAGCCCATGATGCAGGGAAAGACCCTGTTGAGTTTCGGCTTGCCTTGTTAAAAGAGCATCCTCGCCATGCAGGTGTTTTAAAATTAGCAGCGGAAAAAGCAGGCTGGGGAACACCGTTAGCAAAAGGGAAAGGACGTGGTGTTGCTGTCCATGAGTCGTTTAACACTTATGTCGCGCAAGTCGCTGAGGTTACTGTAAAAGAGGATGGTACTTTTAGCGTTGACCGTGTGGTCTGTGCGGTAGATTGTGGGATAGCCATTAATCCCGACGTAATTCGCGCCCAAATGGAGGGCGGTTTAGGTTATGGATTATCTGCAACTTTAGCAGAATCGATTACGTTTAAAGATGGTTTAGTGGAGCAAAGCAATTTCCACAATTACCCCGTGTTGCGCATTAATCAAATGCCAAGCATTGAGGTTTATATCGTGGAGTCCACAGAAAAGCCTACAGGTGTAGGTGAACCAGCAACGCCTGTTATTGCCCCCGCTGTTGCTAATGCTTTATTTGCAGTAACAGGAAAACGTTTATACGAATTACCGTTAAAACTAGCGTAACCGTTGGATAAAAAAGACCTGCTAGGTTTTCAAAACCTAGCAGGTCTCTGTTTTATTTTATAAAACTCGCCGAACTCAAGTACATTAGTTTTTTGGTTTTAGGGTTTTAATTCTGCTAATCCTGTTAATTCTGATTCAGACAATGTTGCAATCTTGTCTGGTGAATCTTTTTCAAGTGTTTCGACAGACCTGCTAGGTTTTTAAAACCTAGCAAATCTCTGTTTTATTTTATAAATCTTGTAAAACGGGGGAGGTTATTCTACAGACCAATTTCCAATATCCATATTTTCCCCCATGCCATCGGGTTGTTTATCTGCTCCCAGTGACCAGATGTCAATTTCACCATGTACACCAGGACTCATGTATTGATAGGGAGAGCCCCACGCATCCATTGGTAAACGTTCTAAATAACCGCCTTCCTTCCACTTTCTCGGCTCTGGGGCACTGGTTGGACGAGTGACAAGGGCTTCTAATCCTTGGTCAGTTGATGGATACACATAATTATCTAGTTTATAAAGCTTTAAAGCGGCTTCTATGGCGTGAATATCATGTTTGGTTTTAGTGACACGTGCATCGGCAGTACGTCCCATAATGCTAGGGACAACAAGGGTTGCCAAAATGCCTAAAATGACAATGACGACCATCACTTCAATCAAGGTAAAACCTGTTTGACGATAAGCTTGCTTTAAAGATTGTGTGTTTATCATATTGCGCTGTGTAATTTAAGAACGAAGGTTAATTAAGTAAATGATGAAGACCTAATGTATAAAAGACGATTGCCCCTACCCCTAATAATAAAATAAAGAGTATCCATTCCCATTTTTGTACTTGTTGGTAATCAGGTTCATTACGCGGACGTTCTAAAACGGGTGTCACTTTGGGGACAGGTTTGGAAACCACAGGCGCGGGTGCGGGTTTCTCTATTGTTACAGGTGGGGTAACAGGCGTTGTTTTAACAGGTTCTGCTTGCTTTATGGCGGTTTCTTCGACAGGTTTTGTCACAACTAATGCGGGTTTTGTTGTGCTTGTGGTTTGCGTTGCATAATAAGCACGACGAGCACGACGGGCACTAAGTGCCATGCTGGGGCTAGATGTTCCTACTACGGCGACAATACTGTGAGTGACTTGAACGGCAGTTAAGCAGGGAGAGGGTTGCATTGCGTAACGTTCACGACGTAAACGACGCGCACTTTTAAAAACGCTAATGGGGTGTTGTGAGAGATTCGCAAGCGTTGATGTAGCTTGGTTTGAATAGCGTTCACGACGATTTCTACGCGCACTTTTTGCAATGCCTTCAGATTGAATCATCCGTTTTCTCCTTTAGTTTTACCCTGTTGAGTGATTCCTCAATATTGATGTGGATTAATTGAGGCTTTGTATAAATAAACAACACTCCCAATACTACATTTATTTTTCTGGTCTTAATGCCGATTTGACTTTTAGTATATCCTATAAACTGGCTTGTATTCAGGGGTAAGATACCCCACAATAACGCCACCTGTCGCAGGTGCTTATTGTGTAAGTATAATAGAACACTAAAATTTTTTTAATCTTGCTGACTACACTTGCCTAGTCTTTTGCTCTAAACGGGGTCATGTCTTCCCATGCAGTTGTATGTTGTTGGTTTGAATCACACCACCGCACCTGTTGCGATTCGTGAACAGGTCTCTTTCCCAGCCGAACGTTTGCATCACGCTTTACACGATTTAACGCAACATGAGTTAGTCGAGGAGGCGGTTATTGTCTCGACCTGTAATCGAACAGAGGTTTATTGCGCGACAGCGCATGATACCCGCGATTTATTACTGGCATGGTTAGGTCAATATCATCACATCACCCCCGAAAAATTAAGCAATTACTTATATATTCATGAACATACTGATGCAATTCGCCATTTACTACGGGTTGCCTGTGGTTTAGATTCACTCATTTTAGGCGAGCCTCAAATTCTGGGACAAATTAAAGCCGCGTATCAACAGGCACGTGATGTTAATACAACAGGACGATTATTAAGCAAACTGTTTGAGCATAGTTTTTCTGTGGCGAAACAAGTGAGAACTGATACGGCTATCGGCTCAAGTCCTGTCTCTGTTGCTTTTGCTGCGGTTAGATTAGCCCAGCAAATTTTTGGCGATTTACAACAAAATACGGCGTTGCTGATTGGCGCGGGAGAAACGATAGAACTGGCTGCTCGTCATCTGCATGAAAAAGGCTTAGGCAGGATGATAGTTGCCAATAGAACCTTAGACCGTGCACGCACATTAGCAAAAGAATTCAGTGGTTATGCAATCACGTTGGAAGAAATCCCCAACCATTTAGCCGAGGCAGATGTCATTATCTCTTCAACTGCAAGCCCAACCCCAATTTTAAGCTGTAACACGGTTAAACAAGCGATAAAAGCCCGTAAACATCGCCCAATATTTATCGTTGATATTGCCGTCCCCCGCGATGTAGAGGCAGAAGTCAGTCGACTAGAAGATGTTTATCTTTATACCGTTGATGATTTAAACGAAGTGATTCAAGAAAATTTACGCACTCGAGAACAAGCTGCCCGCCAAGCAGAAGAAATTATTGATACTCAAGTCACCCACTTTATGGGCTGGCTTAATTCGCTCAGTGCGATAGAAACCATCTGCGATATTCGCGAACGCGCACAAGATAAACGGGTTGAATTAGTGACAAAAGCTAAAAAGATGCTAGAAAATGGCAAATCGCCACAAGATGTGATTGATTATTTAGCACATACTTTAACAAATACGTTAATTCACACGCCCTGTACGCAATTACGACAAGCAGGCTATAACGGTCGTGAAGACCTTGTCCTTGCGGCACAACAACTGTTTCAATTAAATCAGCATAAATAATATGGGTTCGGAGAATATTTTTAAAAAGACAATAGCTTGTCTGAATCAGAATTTTCAGGATTAGCAGGATTTAAACCCTAAAAAACCTGAGCTTTGCGAGTTTTATAAAATAAAACAGAGACCTGCTAGGTTTTCAAAACCTAGCAGGTCTTTTTTTGTCTGAATCAGAATTCACAGAATTTTCAGAATTAGCAGAATTAAAAACAATTAAAAACATAATTTTTTATTCTTTTAATTTTCTTGTCTTTTTAATTCTGAAAATCCTGATTCAGACAAGCTGTTGTCTTTTTAAAAGAAACTCGCAGAACTCAAGTTAATCTTATATGGTTCAAACAGTAAACTACTCCTGCACTGCTGTAATAATGCAAAAAACCTGAATACCTAAACCCTTGCCAAAATCAGTTAAACCCTCGCCCGTCGTTGCAGTAATGCCAACATCTGCCACCGTTATCTGCAATAATTCAGCAATGCTCTGTTTCATCGCAGGAATAAACGGCGTAATTTTAGGCGTTTGACACTCAATACTGATAGAAATATGGCAAATTTGCCAACCATTTAAATACTTTAACGCTTCCTCAACATACACCCGACTATTTGTAATCCCCTGTTTTAAACACAACTCATCACTGATTTTGCCGAGAATATTAACGCCTGTAATCCCAGAAATCCCATTCGTAATGGCATGTAATACCACATCAGCATCGCTATTCCCCTCTAATCCTAAATCATCAGGAAATAAAATCCCAGCCAATATTAAAGGCTTATGCTCATGAGCCAAAATAAAACGATGGCTATCTTGTCCTAATCCTGTTTTAACACGCATTGAATTCCAACCTCTCACCACAACAATAAAAAAGTTTTTTATTTTATCCCGAATTAACCTGATAATACCCGCTAGAATCTGCTTAACTTAATGTCTAAGCCGATAGACCTATTAAAAAACTGAGGGATTCCTCTATGGAAATGATGTATGTAGTTTTTTTCGCGTTGATAGGGATTGGTCTGTTAACCCTTTTTATGTATAAACGTAAAATGCAAGAATTAGAACGAGAACGACGCGAAAAAGAAATGTGGTTAATGCAAGAAATCGCCATTCAACAAGCAAAACAGAAGAAAGCAGAAACCACAAAACAACAAACCCAAACAAATAATATAAGCGCGACCGTTGCAGAAAACATAGAAAAAACGCCAAGTTCTGAAAAAAAACTCAGTGCGAAATAACAGACAGCTAAATGTAATCACGCCTGTCATTGATTCACCCAGTTATTAATTGAGAAAGCTATGGATAACCCCTCTAAATCCGTTGAAGTTGGTAAACATCAACGTGGCGCAGAAAAAACCGCGCGGATTCCCATTAAAGTTGTGCCTGCCGAACCCCAGCGCAAACCTGACTGGATACGGATTCGTGTGCCAACAGGCTCTGCCGTGCGTGACCTTAAAGAAAAATTACGCGACCATCATTTGCACACCGTTTGCGAAGAGGCATCGTGCCCGAATTTAAACGAATGTTTTTCGGGGGGAACTGCTACTTTTATGATTATGGGAGATATTTGTACACGTCGTTGCCCCTTCTGCGATGTTGCGCATGGTCGTCCAGAGCCACTAGATGAAAATGAACCGATTAATTTAGCACACACTATTGCCGATATGGGCTTAAATTATGTGGTGATTACTTCCGTTGACCGTGATGATTTACGCGATGGTGGTGCAGGGCATTTTGTTGCATGTATCCGCGAAATTCGGACATATTCGCCAAAAACGCGCATAGAGATTTTAGTGCCTGATTTTCGTGGGCGTTTAGAAAAAGCCTTAGAAATTATGCATGAAGCTCCACCTGATGTGTTTAATCATAATTTAGAAACTGTGCCCCGTTTATATAAACAAGCTCGCCCAGGTGCGGATTATGCATGGTCATTAAATCTGATTAAACAGTTTAAAGCCCAACATCCTGATGTACCGACAAAATCAGGGTTAATGCTGGGGTTAGGAGAAACGTTAGAAGAAGTTCAGCAAGTCATGGCAGATTTACGTGCGCATGATTGCGACATGTTGACGTTAGGGCAATATCTACAACCGAGCCAACATCATTTAGCCTTGCAGCGTTATGTGACTCCACAAGAATTTAAAGACTTGGGTGAATTAGGCAAACAAATGGGCTTTAAACAAGTTGCCAGTGCGCCGTTGGTACGTTCTTCTTATCATGCGGATAAACAAGCGGAAGGAACGTTTTAAGCTGTTTTAAAAGACCTGCTAGGTTTTGAAAACCTAGCAGGTCTGTCGAAACACGCGAAAAGGCTTCACCAGACAAGATTAAAATATTGTCTGAATCAGGATTTTCAGGATTAACAGGATTTAAAACCTGCAAACCAAAAAGTAAGGCGGATAAATCTTTTTAATCCTGCTAATCCTTATTCGGGCAAACGCTTGTTCTTTAAATCCTTTAAAGTAGCAAATGCTGTTTCTATCAATGTTGTGATAAACCCCACATGAATATCCTTTTCATGACTACGCACCGCTGCGTATAGTTCTCCCCATAATCCTTGTATTCCAATCGGACGCGCTTGAACATAATCCCTTTCTAAATAAGGCTGAACCGCCCAACGTGGCAAGGCAGCAATCCCGCGCCGTGAAGCAACTAATTGTAAAATTGCAATAGTTAATTCTGCTGTGCGTCGAGTCGGGTTAATGCCTGCGGGTTTCAGCACATGTTGTATTAAATCTAGCTTTGCATCAGGCACAGGATAAGTAATTAAAGTAACTGTCGCAAAATCTTCTGCCACTAAATAGGCTTTTTCAACAAACGCATGTTGTCGCGCAATCAAGGCAACAATTTCGTAGCTAAATAAAGGAAAATAAGTGATATTGCGCTGTGCTTTTGCCTCCGAAACAATCACAACATCCGCTTGTTGTTCTGCCAGTAGCAACAACGGGTCAGTATGAAAGCCCGCCACTAAATCCAATTCAACCGCGTTTTGTTGTTCACGGTAGTTGTCCATCGCAGGCATTAACCAGTCGTAACAAGTATGACATTCCACCGCAATGCGTAATTCACGCACGACCCCCAGCGTTTTTAACTGTGCGATTGCTTGGCGGGTTTTCTCAAACTCAGGCAAGACCTTTTGTGCTAATTGCAATAATAATTCTCCTGCGGGTGTTAATTTTAATGGTCGTTGCTGACGTTCAAATAAGGGAGTTTCTAAATAATTTTCTAAGCTCGCTAACTGATGCGATAAAGCGGACTGCGTGAGATGTAAACGTGTCGCGGCTAAAGTCACGCTCCCTGTTTCAAATAAGGCAAGCATCGCTTTTAAATGGCGGAGTTCTAACATAATAAAATTAAGGCAACGCTAAAGATAATTAATCATGAATATATTTCATGATTTAATGAAAATTATGTGTTTGATTCATAGTATTATTTGCCTGCATTATAACGACTTCTTAAATATGGAGTCTTTTAGAATGTTACAAACACATGTTTTAGGCTTTCCTCGCATAGGCTTACAACGAGAACTTAAGTTCGCATTGGAAAAATATTGGCGACATGAAATTGATGCTGATGCATTAGAATTAGTCGGGCAACGGTTACGGACACAACACTGGGTATTGCAACAACAAGCAGGCTTAGATTATGTCACTGTTGGCGATTTTGCCTTTTACGACCACGTGTTAAACCATATTCAATTATTAGGTTGTGAACCGACACGTTTTAACTTTACCCCTGAACAAACTGCTTTAAACCGCTACTTTATAATGGCGCGTGGCGTTGCCGCAGACACAACGCAGGCGTTAACTCAACCCGCGTTAGAAATGACGAAATGGTTTGATACCAATTATCATTATTTAGTCCCTGAATTTACAGCAGATACTCAATTTAGTTTACAGTCAGAACAATTATTTCAAGAAGTTCAACAAGCTCAACAACAGGGTTATGCGGTAAAAGTGGTATTAATCAGCCCGTTAAGCTTTTTATGGTTAGGGAAAATCACAACGGGTGAAAAATTGTCGTTATTACCGCGCTTAATCCCTGTTTATCAACAAATTCTGCAACGGTTGCATACGATGGGCGTGCAATGGGTACAGTTTGATGAACCCATTTTAGGGCTAGATTTAACAAGCCCATGGAAATCAGCATTTCAACCCACTTACGATGCATTAGCCACTATTCCGATTAACCTTTTATTAACCAGCTATTTTTCACCGCTGGCGGATAATTTAAACCTTGCTTGTCAATTGCCTGTTGCCGGATTGCATATTGACGCAGTACGTGCCCCTGAAGAAGTGCAAACCATTGCGCAAACGCTTGCCACTGATAAAGTGTTGTCTATTGGCATTATTGACGGGCGTAATATTTGGCGTACTGATTTAAATGCGGTATTACCCGTTTTAAAAGCCATACAAGCCCAACGACAAGCCTCGATTTGGTTAGCACCCTCTTGTTCGTTACTGCATTGTCCATTGAGTTTAAGCCAAGAACAACGACTTGATGCCGAAGTGCGTACATGGTTAGCTTTTGCAACTGAAAAGTTGGAAGAATTACATGTTTTAAAACAAGCTTTATCCGATGAAAAAACTGTTGAATCTGCATTACAAGAAAATGCGCGGATTCTGCACCAACGACGTAATAGCACACGGGTGCATGTTCCTGCTGTTGAGGAACGTTTAACAAGCCTAGATGCAAGCAGCGACAAACGTCATGCCCGTTTTAATGAACGTCAAGCCAAACAACGCGCCCGTTTTAACTTGCCACTATTTCCCACGACAACCATTGGTTCTTTTCCCCAAACCAGTGAAATCCGTGCCACTCGCGCCGCTTTCAAAGCAGGCAAATTAGATCAAGTCAGTTATATCCAACAAATGCAATCTGCCATTGCACATGCGATTGAACAACAAACCCAATTAGGTTTAGATGTCCTTGTACACGGCGAAGCAGAACGTAATGATATGGTGGAATATTTTGGCGAACAGTTAGAAGGCTTTGCCTTTACCCAAAATGGTTGGGTGCAATCTTACGGCTCACGCTGTGTCAAACCGCCCATTATTTACGGCGATGTATGGCGGGCGCGTCCGATGACTGTGGAATGGACAACATTCGCCCAAAGCCTGACTGAAAAGCCCATGAAGGGAATGCTAACGGGACCGATAACTATTTTACAATGGTCGTTTGTCCGCGATGACCAATCCCGTGCACAAACCGCGTTGCAAATCGCGCTGGCGATTCGTGATGAAGTAGTAGATTTAGAACACGCAGGCATAGGCATTATTCAAATCGATGAACCTGCGATTCGAGAAGGTTTACCGTTACGTAAAGCCCAATGGGAAAATTATTTAACAGGGGCAACCCGTGCTTTTAGAATTGCCGCGTCGGGCGTTGCTAATACCACGCAGATTCACACTCACATGTGCTATGCCGAGTTTAACGATATTCTGCCCGCAATCGCTTCACTGGATGCGGATGTTATCACCATAGAAACCAGTCGTTCACAAATGGAATTATTAACGGGATTTGCTGACTTTAACTACCCCAATGAAATTGGACCTGGTGTTTACGATATTCACTCGCCCCGCGTGCCGAGTGTTGAAGAAATGCTGAACTTGCTAAAAAAAGCCGCCGCTGTCATTCCAGCCTCACATCTTTGGGTTAATCCTGATTGCGGTTTAAAAACACGCACATGGCACGAAACGACCGCCGCATTAAGAAATATGGTGACTGCCGCACAAACAATGCGAGCCAGCCTGTAATTAACTAAAAATCGGCAACATTGCAAAAAAGCAAAGCTAATAAACGCTCATACAGCTTAAACAATCAGGCATTTTTTGCTTGATTGTTTTATAACAAATGCGGTTAAATGCCAACGCTTGCAGGCATTCTCGTGAAAAACCTTAAGAAATTAAAGTTATTAGTTGATAACTCAAGCCCGACTATCCCTATTAATTTCAATATCGCAAATGCGATGCTTTTCACGATTTCAGAACAATCCCTATGGCATAATAGCAACCTATATTTGATAATAATAAGGCTATGTCTAAGAGACAATAGATATTTTACTAAGAAATTGAAATTAAAAGTTATCTATTCACTATGGATAATACCTAGCTTGCAGTGTTTCCCAAGTTATCAGGTATAATAACAGCCCTTACAATTTTAATTCACTAGCTAATTTAAAGAGATACAATATGTCTGAAGCTGTGCTTTTCACCTCTGAATCTGTTTCCGAAGGACATCCCGACAAAATTGCCGACCAAATTTCTGATGCGGTTTTAGACGCATTACTGGCGCAAGATAAAAAAGCGCGGGTAGCTTGTGAAACACTCGTCAAAACAGGGATGGTCGTGGTTGCAGGCGAAATTACCACCAATACATGGGTTGATGTAGAAGCCCTTGTCCGTAATACGATTAAAGAAATCGGCTATAACAGCTCAGAAATGGGATTCGACTGGGAATCTTGCGCTGTTTTATCCGCCATTGGTAAACAATCTGTTGATATTGCTGTTGGTGTTGACGAAACCGAAAATCACGAACAAGGCGCAGGCGACCAAGGCTTAATGTTCGGTTATGCTACCAACGAAACCGACGTATTAATGCCCGCCCCCATTACTTACGCGCACCGCTTAGTCAAACGTCAAGCCGAACTCCGTAAAAATGGCACACTCCCATGGTTACGCCCTGACGCAAAAAGCCAAGTCACTTTCCGCTATATTGATGGCAAACCTGTTGGCGTTGATGCCGTTGTTCTGTCCACCCAACACAGCCCTGATATCAGTAACAAATCCTTACAAGAAGCCATCATGGACGACGTGATTAAACACGTTATTCCATCTGAATGGTTAGACAAAAATACGCGCTATTACATCAATCCAACAGGTCGTTTTGTAATCGGTGGCCCTATGGGCGACTGCGGTTTGACAGGACGGAAAATCATTGTTGATACTTATGGCGGTATGGCAAGACATGGCGGTGGCGCATTCTCTGGAAAAGACCCCTCCAAAGTTGACCGCTCTGCAGCCTATGCCTGCCGTTATGTCGCTAAAAACATCGTAGCCGCTGGATTAGCCCAACGTTGTGAAGTCCAAGTATCCTACGCCATCGGCGTTGCCGAACCGACTTCTATTCTGGTTGAAACCTTTGGCACAGGCAAAATTGATGATGCCAAACTCGTGCGTTTAGTCCGTGAACACTTTGACTTACGTCCTCGTGGTTTAATTGCCATGTTAAATTTACTCCGTCCCATTTATGGCAAAACAGCCAGCTATGGACATTTCGGACGTGAAGACGCTGATTTTACATGGGAACAAACCGACAAAGCCGACGCACTGCGCGAAGCCGCTGGCATTAAATAAAATCACGCAATTCTCTTAAAATCACCGATAGGGGCAATAATCCCCCTGTCGGCTTTGGTTTTTGCCATATAGATACGTTTACCGCGTATCGTCAAATTTTTACAGGAATACAATAATGAGTACACAACCCATCATTAACTTAACGCCCGATTACAAAGTTGCTGACATCGGTTTAGCCGCATGGGGACACAAAGAAATCGCCATTGCTGAAACCGAAATGCCCGGTTTAATGACGATTCGTAAAGAATACGCGGCTCAAAAACCGTTAAAAGGCGCGCGGATTGCGGGTTGCTTACACATGACCATCCAAACCGCTGTTTTAATTGAAACCTTAGTCGAGCTTGGGGCTGAAGTCCGCTGGTCATCCTGCAATATCTTCTCAACCCAAGACCAAGCCGCCGCCGCGATTGCAGACCAAGGGATTCCCGTGTTTGCATGGAAAGGCGAAACCGAAGCCGAATATGACTGGTGTGTAGAACAAACCATTTTCGGACCCAATGGCTGGCTACCCAACATGATTCTGGACGACGGTGGCGACTTAACCAAAGTCATGCACGAAAAATACCCCGACCTGTTAAAAGAAGTCAAAGGGATTACCGAAGAAACCACCACAGGCGTACATCGTCTGTATGAAATGTTCAAACAAGGCAAGCTAAAAGTCCCCGCGATTAACGTCAACGACTCCGTGACTAAATCCAAATTTGACAACCTCTATGGCTGCCGTGAATCCTTAGTCGACGGCATTAAACGCGCAACTGATGTCATGATTGCGGGTAAAATCTGCGTCGTTTTAGGCTATGGCGACGTAGGCAAAGGCTGCGCCCAAGCCTTCCGTGGCTTAGGTGGCACAGTATGGGTTACTGAAATTGACCCCATTTGCGCCTTACAAGCCGCGATGGAAGGCTATCGCATTGTCACCATGGATGATGCTGCTGCCTTAGGCGATATTTTCGTCACCACCACAGGCAACGTGCGCGTGATTACTCACGAACACATGCTAAAAATGAAAAATCAAGCCATTGTCTGCAATATCGGACATTTCGACTCTGAAATTGACATTGCCAGCTTACAAAAATACCAATGGGAAGAAATCAAACCCCAAGTCGACCACGTTATATTCCCTGATGGCAAACGCATCATCGTTTTAGCAAAAGGACGTTTAGTCAACTTAGGATGTGCAACAGGTCATCCGAGCTTCGTGATGTCCAACTCCTTCACTAACCAAGTGTTAGCCCAAATCGAGTTATGGAATCACCACGACAAATATGAAAATAAAGTTTACGTCTTACCCAAACACTTAGACGAAAAAGTTGCCCGCTTACACTTAGGACGTTTAGGCGCGAAACTGACTGAACTGACCAGCGAACAAGCCAGCTATATCGGCGTACCCGTCACAGGTCCTTATAAACCTGAACATTATCGCTATTAATTTGTACAATCCCTAAGCAGTCACTAAACGATTGCTAGACTTATAAGACCTTGCAGAAAATAAATATCTGCAAGGTTTTATTGCTTATTAACCCTAGTTTTGCGAGAAAACAAAGATGAAAACATTGTCTGAATCAGGATTTTCAGAATTAACAGAATTTAAACCCCCTTAAACCAAAAATTTAAGGTGAATCGAATCATGCTTTTTAATTCTACCTGAGTTCGGCGAGTTTCTGTTAAAGAAACAACAGCTTGTCTGAATCAGAATTCACAAAATTTTCAGAATTAGCAGAATTAAAAAGCATGATTCATCTTACTTTTTGGTTTAAGGGGTTTAAATTCCGCTAATTCTGTTAATTCTGAAAATTCTGATTCAGACAAGGTTTTAATCTTGTCTGGTGAATTTTGATGAAAAACAAGAGAATAATCTCTGCCAGTCCGTCAACCCTTTTCGCGTGTTCCAACAGACCTGCTAGGTTTTGAAAACCTAGCAGGTCTCTGTTTTATTTTATAAAACTCGCCGAACTCAGGTTAATTCTGCTAATTCTGAAAATTCTGATTCAGACAAAAAAAGACCTGCTAAGTTTTGAAAACTTAGCAGGTCTCTGTTTTATTGATAAAATCTCGTCGAGTTCGAGTTAATCAATCATATTTCCGAATATCATCAATGACTTTTCCATCACGGGCTAAGGTTTGGCATTTGACTAATTGCACCTTGCCTTTTAATTTACACACAACTTGCACACTATTTTCTAACGCGCTGGTTAATTCTGGCGTTTGTGCATTGTCTTTTACTTCACAATATAATGTCATGATGTCGTTAAAATTATCTCTATCAACCACTAAACGCGCATAGCTAACGGCTGGATGACGTTTAATCACTGCGTCTATTTGCTCAGGATGTACAAACATTCCTTTGATTTTCGTCGTTTGGTCTGCACGTCCTAACCAACCTTTAATCCGTACATTAGTCCGCCCACAAGGGCTTGCTTCTGCTAAGACAGCGGATAAGTCTCCCGTTGCAAAGCGGATTAATGGGTATTCGGGGCATAAACTGGTAATCACGACTTCCCCAATTTCTCCCGTTGCAACAGGTTCACCCGTACCAGCTCGAACAATTTCTAAAATTAAGGCTTCGTCTAAAATTAACCCTTCTTTTGCAGAAGATTCATATGCAATCATGCCCAAATCAGCCGTTGCATAACATTGGTAAATATCAATCCCTGCATTATTGATTTCGCGGCGTAAGCTGTTGGGTAAGGCTTCGCCTGAGACTAATGCCTTGCGTAAACAAGACACATCGGTGTTAAGTTCGCGGGCTTTTTCTAAAATGATTTTTAAAAAAGAAGGCGTTCCCGTGTAAGCATTAGGGCGAATATCCGTAATACTGCGTACTTGTTGCTCGGTTTGTCCTGTCCCTGCGGGAAAAACAGCACAGCCTAAGGCTTGCGCCCCGTCATCAAACATCCAGCCACCAGGGGTGAAATGATAGGATAAACAGTTGTGGACAATGTCACCTGTGCGAAATCCTGCCGCATATAACGCCCGCGCCATCCGCCAGAAATCGATACGTCGTGCTTCGGGTTCGTAAATAGGGCCTGGTGAGGAGAAAATACGGCGCATTTGGCGCGGAAATAGGGCGGCAAGTCCGCCAAATGGGGGATTTTTTTCTTGTAGCGCAATCAGATTGCTTTTGCGGGTAATGGGTAATTGTGCAAGGGCTTGACGGTTAATAATGTCTGCCCCATTGATACCCGCTAAAATTTTGGCAAAACTGGCAGAATTTTGTTGGGCGTGGTGAATTTGACGGGGCAAGCTCGCAAAGAGGGTTAATTCACGAACATGCGGGTCTAAGGTTTCTAAATCATCATAAAATACGGAATGATGTTGTTGCATGGCATTCCTTCCCTTGTGAAACGTGAAACGGGGTTAAGCTAACCAGCGTTTCCGACGACGATAATGTTTAACATCCCGAAAACTCTTACGCCCATGTTTGCTTAAGCCTAAGTAGAATTCTTTAACGTCTTCGTTTTCGCTTAGGGTTTTCGCATCGCCATCCATCACTACCCGCCCATTTTCTAAAATATAGCCGTAGTCGGCATAGCGTAAGGCAATGATAGTATTCTGTTCAGCGAGTAGAAAACTCACTTTTTCTTGTTGGTTGAGTTCTTTAACGATGAGGAAAATTTCTTCGACTAATTGGGGGGCAAGTCCCATAGAGGGTTCATCGAGTAATATCATTTTAGGATTCGCCATCAGCGCACGCCCAATGGCAACCATTTGTTGTTCCCCACCAGAGGTGTAGCCTGCTTGACTTAAGCGACGGACTTTAAGGCGGGGGAAATAATGGTAAACCTTTTCTAAACTCTCACGTATTGCCGCGCGTCCATCGTGGCGAATATAAGAGCCTGTGAGCAGATTTTCTTCAACGGTTAAATGTCCAAAGCAACGTCGACCTTCCATCACTTGAATAATGCCACGTTTGACTAATTCCGCAGGGTTTAACTGGTCAACTTGTTCATGGCGAAAAGAAATAGAGCCTTTTGTTACTTCTCCCCGCTCTACGCCTAATAAGTTAGAAATTGCCTTTAATGTCGTGGTTTTGCCTGCACCATTTGCACCCAGTAAGGCAACGATACCACCTTCAGGGACTTCTAAAGAAACCCCTTTTAGTACCAGAATCACATGATCGTAAATCACTTCGACATTGTTGACAGACAGAAACAGAGAGGTATTCGTATCATTCATCATAGCTATCATGCGGGCTGGGCTGGCATCAATCTGATTTATTGTTAATCAATTGATTGAACGTTATAAATAGACTAAACCAGCCGTGAAAGGGATTTATAAAGAACTGCCGTCTTCCGCTTTGCAATCACGGGGCTTAACACCTTTTTCCGCCGCGTATTTTGCTGCTGATTCTTTGGTTAGTTGCATGGTCAATTCATAATCAGGTTCTATCCAATCACTGATATTGACCCATTTTGTCCCATCCCATTGCATAAAGCGGACTTTGCCACTGCCTTCATGATTTGCGCAAGAGGTTTTCATTGGGGATAAGAAACCTTCTGCTCCTAGTTCTTTAACCCGTGCTTCGGTTAAGTCTAAGTGTTCTAAGCCCCAACGTACTTGCTCGCCTGTTAAGGGTTTATTGCCAAATTTCGCTTGTGCCACACGAATGGCTTCAATATTTAAAATGCCGTGGATGATACCGCGATTGTAGTAGATTGAACCGATACGATTTTTATCAACTGTGCCTTTCCCTTTGTCATAAACATGTTTCATGACTTCTTTAATAACAGGGTAGTCCGTGCCAGCTGGATGGAAACCAGCGGCAATAAAGCCTTTAGCGGCATCGCCTGCGGGCATCACATCTTCCTCTGAACCGCTCCACCAGACACCAACGATTTTTTCACGCGGGAAACCGATTTGCTTGGCTTCTTTCAGGGCGGTAGGATTCATAACCCCGAAACCGCGTAAGACGACCCAATCAGGAGCCATACGACGCACTTGTAACCACGTGGCTTTTTGTTCTAAACCAGGGTGAGCAACGGGGAAATGTTCCAGCGTAAACCCATATTTTTTCGCTTGTAACTCTAAAACGGGGATAGTTTCTTTACCATAGCCAGAATCATGATAAACATGGGCAATTTTCTTACCCTTGAGTTTATCCATACCGCCTTCTTGTTGACCGATGAATTTAATTTTTGCGGTGGATTGATTCCAATAAGTGGTTGTTAAAGGAAATACATAATCAAAAACGCTACCATCTAACGTATCAGAACGTCCATAACCGATAGAAACTAAAGGTACTTTATCCGTTGCCGCTCTATCCATCACCGCATAAATTTGTGGTGTGCCTAAGAAGTTAAACGCGGTAGCACCTGTTGCTCCTTGTTTTTTCAGGCGTTCATAACATTCAATTGCACGGTCTGCTTTATACGCCGTTTCGCACTCTTCCCAGACTAATTTAACCCCATTGACCCCGCCATCACGGTCATTAAGCATCTCCATGTAATCCATGAACCCCCCAAAAACCGCAATGCCCGCTGCTGCATATGGGCCTGTGCGATAAATTGGAATGGGCATAAATTGTTCTTCAGCAGCAAACGTGCTGAAGCTGAAACCGCTAAACATAACCCCAGCCATTAAACTGGCAATGATTTTTTTGTGCATACGCATAGCGTGTGAATCCTCCGTTTAGATGTAAATTGGGGATTATCCCCTTGTTTTAATAATATAAATCAATGTCTGATTTTATGCGTTTAAAACTTGTTTAGCACGCCCTAAAAATTAATGTGGAAACGGCCATAAACGCAGTTTTTCTTTAGTAATTACCCATAAACGCGCTAAACCATGCGGTTCAACAATTAAGAAGAAAATGATTAAAATCCCGAAAATCATCACTTCTAAATGCGCTACCACATCTGCATTTAAGGTACTTCCAAATAAACTGGCGATAATATTTAAGAAAATTGGCAGTAAGACTATAAATGCAGCCCCTAAAAATGAGCCTAAAATGCTGCCAACCCCGCCGATAATAATCATGAATAAGATTTGAAAAGACCCAGCCAGCGAAAAAGCATCGGCTTGTGCGTCTAAGGTGCGTAAATATAAAAATGCCCACAAAGCCCCCGCAACGCCACAATAAAATGAGCTGACTGCAAAGGCTAATAGTTTGGTTTTTAACATCTTAATGCCTATCACTTCTGCCGCGACATCCATATCTCGAATTGCCATCCATGCCCGCCCAATGTGACAACGCACCATATTTTTAGCGAGCAACGCCAGCAACGCGACAATGAGCAGGGTTAATAAATAGCGTTCCGTGACACTGCCGAACGTATGACCAAACATAATGATTTCAGGTGCGTTAATCACGCCAGAGGCATCATTATTGGAAAACCAGCTCACGCGATTGAGTAACCAAATGATGAAAAATTGCGCGGCGAGCGTTGCAACGGCTAGATAAAAACCTTTAATCCGTAAACTTGGCAAGCCAAATAATACCCCCACTAATGCCGCAACTAAGCCCGCTAAAATAAAATCAACAATCAGCGGTAAATATGGCATCCGCAAAGCGAAGTTATACGCCGTAAATGCACCCACTGCCATAAACGCAGCACTGCCTAATGAAAGCTGTCCCGCGTAACCCGTTAAAATATTTAGCCAAATAGCCGCAAGCGATAGAATTAAAAACGGTGTGAGGATTGACCCCATCCAATAATCTGTTGCAAATAAAGGCACGCCAATAAAAGCAACGGCTAATAACAGATATAAAGCAATACGGTCTTGTTGAATGGGGAAAATTGCTGAATCTTCAGCATAATGCGATTTAAATTGTCCTGTTTCACGATAAAACATGGCTGAATGCTCCTAAACGCGGTCGATATGTCGTTCACCAAATAACCCTTCGGGACGGAATAATAAGAACAGCATCGCTAACATGTACGGAAACCATTCTTGTATCCCACCGCCCACGTAAGAACCGACATACACTTCAGCCAATTTCTCCGTAGAACCAATGATTAAACCGCCAATAATCGCCCCTGGAATAGAGGTAAATCCACCGAGTATCAGCACAGGTAAGGCTTTTAAAGCAACTTGCGTTAAGCTGTATTGCACGCCTAAGCGTGACCCCCAAAGTAATCCCGTCACCAGCGCGACAATGCCTGCGACTGACCAAACAATCACCCAAATATGTTGTAAAGGAATGCCGACAGATAAAGCGGCTTGATGGTCGTCTGCAACCGCCCGTAATGCCCGCCCAACACGGGTTTTATTAAAAAATAACACTAATAAGACGACTAAAGTACCTGCAATCAATGCGGCGACGAGGTCAAAGATGCTGATATACATCCCCGTGTGATTGATAAGAAATTCAACAGGCGATTCAGAAATTCCCAAATCTAAGCCCCGCACTTCTGAGCCCCAAACCAATTGCGCAAAGCCATCGAGAAAAAAAGCAAGCCCAATGGTTGCCATAAAAAGAGTAATTGGTGGTTGATTGACCAGCGGACGCAAGACTAAACGCTCAGTGAGAATAGCAACGACCAGCATAATGACCAAAGTCAGGGCGATGGCAGTCCAGATGCTTAAGCCTTTTTCTAATAAACCAACATAAGTGAGTGCAGCAAAGAACACCATCGCTCCTTGCGCAAAATTGAGGACACCAGAGGCTTTATAAATTAACACAAAACCTAAAGCGACTAAGGCGTACATCACGCCTGATAATAAGCCTGAAATCAGCACTTCGAAGAAAAACGCTATTTCTCCAGCCACGTGAAATTTCTCCTTGATTTTGATGGATTCTTCCGCGCAATTAGTTTTTTTATTGAAGCGGTGCGCGAATGATTTTGTAAATTTTTATTGTTTTAAAGACAGTATGATATTGTAACAACTTGGCTTTAATGGGAATTTCCTAAATATGCCTCGATAACTTCAGGATTATTCCGCACTTCATCAGGCGTACCATCGCCAATTTTGCGCCCATAATCCAACACGACCACTCTGTCAGAAATATCCATCACGACCCCCATATCATGTTCAATCAGCACAATCGTTGTGCCAAATTCATCATTAACATCAAGGATAAAACGACACATATCCTCTTTTTCCTCGACGTTCATGCCTGCCATGGGTTCATCCAACAATAACAATTCAGGTTCAGCCGCTAACGCACGGGCAAGTTCTACCCGTTTTTGTAAGCCATAAGGCAAGCGACCAACAGGGGTTTTACGAATCGATTCAATACGTAAAAAGTCGATAATTTCCTCAACTTTTCGCCGATGCTCGATTTCTTCCCGTCTTGCCGCGCCTAAATAAAAGGCTTGTAAGAGAAAATTACTTTTCATCTTTAAACAACGCCCTGTCATGATGTTATCTAAGACGCTCATTCCTTTAAATAACGCAATGTTTTGAAAGGTACGGGCAATACCTTGTTGCGCTGCCTCATGCGCTTTCATCTTCGCACGTGTTTGTCCCTTATACGTGATTTTGCCCTCTTGTGGATGATAAACGCCATTAATCACGTTTAACATGGAACTTTTACCCGCACCATTAGGGCCAATAATCGCTAAAATCTCATGCTCTTTGACGGAAAAGCTAATATTGGTTAATGCCTTAACACCACCAAAGCTCAAGCTAATGTTGTCCACACTTAACAGCGTTTCGCCGATTCTTCTGCCTGTGACTGCCATTGTTTCGCATCCTCTTAACTGGCTTTCGCAAGGGGGGTAAAGGTTTTTGTTTGCCGAATTTTTAACGTGGCACGGATAACCCCTTCACGCCCATCTTCAAATTTAACCGCTGCCTCTACGTTGATGGATTCTTGCGCGGAATACAGCGCGTCGATAAGAGTTGCGTATTTTTCCGCAAGCGGACGACGGCGCACTTTACCCGTGCGAGTTAATTCACCATCATCGGCATCCAGTTCTTTATGAAGGATTAAAAAGCGTTTAATTTGTGAATCAGCCAGATGTGGCTCTTGTGACAGGTCAAAATTGACTTGCTCGATACATTTTTCGATCAAGTCATAAACAGCGGTTTGTCCTGCTAAATCGTTATAACCTGTATAAGCTAGGTTACGACGTTCTGCCCAGTTACCGACTGAGCCTAAATCGATGTTAATAAAAGCAGTGGCATAATCACGCCCATCCCCAAAGGCAACCGCTTCTTTAATGTGGGGGAAAAACTTCAGTTTATTTTCAATATATTTCGGTGCAAACATTGCCCCATTGGTCAATTTACCGACATCTTTTGCACGGTCAATAATTTTTAACTGCCCTGAATCATCAAAAAAACCTGCATCGCCTGTGTGAAACCAGCCCTCTGCATCTTTTGCTTCTGCGGTTGCTTCAGGATTTTTAAAATAGCCCTGAAAAACGCCTGGACTGCGGAAAATCACTTCCCCTGTGTCAGAAATTTTCATTTCGACTTGGGGCGATGGTGTGCCAACGGTGTCGGGTTTCACTTGACCATTTAATTGCGTACAGACAAAGACAGAACCTTCAGTCATACCATAAAGCTGTTTTACATTAATGCCTAAAGAGCGGTAAAACTGGAAAATCTCAGGGCCAATTGCTTCCCCAGCGGTATAAGCCAAGCGAATGCAACTAAGTCCTAAGACATTTTTTAAGGGTTCATAGAGTAAAAAACGCCCGATTTGATACTGCAATTTATCGGCAAAAGGGATTTCATGCCCATCTAACACTTTAACGCCGACTTGTTTGGCAAACTCCATAAAATATTGAAACAACCAACGTTTTAAATAGCCTGCATCTTCCATACGTATCATCACTTGCGTGAGCAGACTTTCATAAATACGGGGCGGGGCAAAGAAATAGGTAGGGCCTAACTCACGTAAATCGGTTAAAACCGTATCGCTACTTTCAGGACAATTCACGCAAAAGCCCGCAACATAGTATTGTGCATATGAAAAAAGATTGTCGCCCACCCACGCCATCGGTAAATAGGCTAAAACTTCTTCTTTATCCGTTAAACCATCACGTTCTATCGCATTACGAGCGGTAACAATTAAGTTATTGTGCGACAGCATAACCCCTTTTGGACGACCTGTTGTGCCTGAAGTATAAACAATAATGGCGGTATCGCTGGCTTTGGTTTCCTCCACCGCACTGGGAAATAGACCTGTATTATCAAATTGATAATGTCGTCCGCGCTCTTGTGTATGGGTATAACTGTGCAAAAAGGCTTTTTCATACATTTCATGAAAACGCATTCCGCGCGGGTCGTCATAAATGATATGTTCTAAGTAGGGACAACGGTCTCTAATTTCGAGGAGTTTATCGACTTGTTCTTGGTCTTCGGCAAAGGCAAAACGTGCTTCAGCGTGTTCTAGCACATACTGCATTTCTTCTGTGGCAGCGTCTTGATACAAAGGAACGGGAATCGCGCCTAAGGTTTGGACTGCTGTCATTGCCCAATATAAACGGGGGCGATTATCGCCAATAATGGCGACTTTATCCCCATGTTGTAAGCCCATCGCGGATAAACCACAAACTAATTCACGGACTTGCTCATAAACTTGTGACCAAGTCCACGATTGCCAAATACCGAAATCTTTTTCACGAATGGCGACTCGATGAGGACGCTGTTTTGCATGGTGAACCAATAGCTTAGGGAAGGTATCTAATTCAGACATAACTGACTTTTGTTCCTCCGATGGTGGTACTGCAATTTATTAGTTTTATTTATAGGTATAATTTTTTTTGGCTATGTTATCAATATAAACTAACAATGCAAGCGTCTATTTATAAATAAATTACGTTGCATAGCAACAAAAAGCTATCGGTGAAGAAAAAAGACTGATTGGTCTATTTTCAGTGGGATTAATATAAGCGCTTATTTAAAATAAATATAAAATTCAATAAGTTATAATGATTAATATTTACTTAATCTCTATAAAAATGAGAAATTATTGTAAATTTTTGCATTAATCAGAAATACGGCGAACTTCGACACTTTTTACCCCACGCACTAAACGCGGTGTCATATAACTTTCAGGATTGGTTAATAAGCATAAACAGCCTGCTTTATCTTCTAATAAACGATTGTTTTTACTGTAAGCTAATAAAATTGAATCGCCAATTGTGGCATTAAACACTTCGTGCCATGAAAAAACAGTTTGATAGCCATCGTAAGCGGTGACGACGATATATAAAGGGGTACGATATAACGGGCGTTCACTTTTAATCATGGCGCGATTTAAGAGATTTTTTAACAACACCCCTTTATATAAATGTTCTGTGTCTAATTGTTTATATGTCATTGAGCAGATAACGGGAGGCATTAAAATGCTGGCGGTGGGTAAATCAAATAAATCAATTAAGTTAATGGTTAATGGCTTTTTCACTTCGCCAAAAATGCTTAATGTCGCACGTTCTTGGCGACTTAATGCATCGGTAGAGGTGATACTGTCGGTGGTGGGAATTGGTGGTAAAATCTGAAATTCTTGTTTAATTTCTGAGTGTTGATTGATAGGTGTGCGTGTAAAAAAGGATTTAATACTATCAAAATGAACCCGTTTAATGGGGATATTTCCATGTCGTTGATTGACTAAGCGAATAGATAAGGCTTCTATCCATGTCCAAAACTCTTCTAAAACGTTGCTTGGAAAATCAACATCTCGCAATGCTTGTTGATATAAGGCTAACCAAATTTCGCGTCCTGCTTCATCAATCATAAAAGGAATATGACGACGACGTAATTGCGGGCGACCATAAGCTTCTGAATAATAGTTTTTTCCGCCACAGGCTTCGACAAAAAAGTCAGCGATTTTTGTGACAACTGTCCAAAATTGTTCTTCTTCTTGGGTAAATAAGTGAGCAATCGGACTTTTGAGCAATAAAGCGTGATGATGGAAAACTAATGCCCGTAAACGTGCTTCTCCGACAACTTGCAAAATACGGGTTGAGGGGGGAATAACTTCAGGTAACGCCGTTCCATCAATACCATGTAATGGGCAGCGTGTGATATCTGCTGTTAATTCAATTTCAGATGTAGAGAGCATGAGTTTAGATGACATGTTTTTAAACCTCAGAGACAGCAAGATGAACCGCTATTCCTATAAGCAAAAACAATACCTTTATTTATAATATTGATTTATATGCAAAAATATATAAACCACTTGTATTTTGTCCGATAATTAACTATGCGTTATATAATTTTGTATATAACGCTACACAGATAAACTTTTTACTTAAAGTAAACACACTACAGAATGACTATCTGAACCATAATTTATTATGCAACCTAATTTGCTTGATTTTTCATTTTCAACGGAAGTTAAAAGAAAAATGAAACAAGGCGTTATGTTGACTTTTTTATGAGTCGTTACAAGGCGTTGAATAGTTAGGTGTATTTAAAGTGGTTGTTTTGATAACGCTTTAACTAATTTAACCGTTTCTATGCTCACAGTGATGATTTGACGGATTAGGCGGATTATGTATTGTTCGTCGTCTAGGTTGTTGGGGTCGTTGATGATGCCGCTGCGTTTGTCGGTGCTGACTTGGTACTGGTCGATTATCCAATCTAACGCACTACGGTTGCCTAAGCGGTATTCTAATGCCTCGGCTGGGATTCCCTTTAGTGTCAGGCTGTCGTTGTAAATTATCGCGGTCTTGTCTTTGTTAAATTTCATCTTTTCAACACGATAATCAAGTCTATCAGGGCAGTCGATTTCTAACTCGTATTCGGCTTGGGTTTCGTAGTTTAAATGTAGTTCTGCGAGTTGTTTGCCTATATGACTGATTGCCCAAAAATCGCTTAATAAGGGGATTCTCGGCAGTTCTCGCTTTAAATTGGCTTGATAGGTTTCTCGGTAGCCTTCGTGATGCAAAACACCATAAATATAATGGAATATATCCCATTTATTGAGGCTTTTATCTTGGTAGTGTTCTTGATAATGCGTTAATGCCCAGTCGGTTATGTTTTCTGTGCGGTTCGTGCCGTCTTCGGCGTAGGTGTAAAACGAGAAGCATTGTGTTTTTTCAAATGCTAAATCGAGAGCGGGAATGTGGTTTGTAATTAAACATCCAAATCCTTTTCTATTCCCTACTCCAGCTATACAAATAACCTTATTTTCTTTCTCAGTTTCTGGGGTGGGGAAAATAGAGGGGAATTGGTAAACCCTTTCGTTAAACATTCTGTCGAAATAAAGGAATTGTTTTGTAAATGGTCTATACAAACTTGTTCTGATGCTTTCTTGTTTCAAGTTAGCGTCGATATTCCGTTTTAAAAAACCTTTTAATGTGGCTGACCAACTTAATTTTTTATCGTCGTAGGTTACAAAACTATCGATAAATTCTTCTTCTCCTTTTAGTTTTGACGTTAAACGAGAATATTTAGAAACATGTTCATTATAAGTATCAATGCTTAACTGTATGTTTTTAGCAAGTTCAGCCGCATTAAAGTTGTAAGCCCATATATCGCGGTTTGTCTTAATTCCACCACTATATAGTTTAAAAATAACCTCTTCTGCATGGCTTTCTGTCGCCTTCCCTTCTTTAGACCCAATAGGTGTAAAGGTGTCAAAATCAGCTTTTAAACCCTCAGTTATCCAGTTATCTTTATCATCAGGGATAATCTGTTTTAGGGTTAAGTTAGAAAACTGTTTTTTCTCTTCTAGTAGGCTTAATTTTTCCTCTTTTTTTAAGCCTTTTTCCATACGGTGGTAGTAGATTTCGGAGGTCTGGTTATTGTGGTTTTTTACTAAAATAGCGATAGAGACACCAACACGAATGCCAAATACATTGCCTAAATCATCATCTGTTTTTCTTGAGTTTCCACCTAAATCTAATATATAGATTTTATTGAAATCTTTGGCTAAATGCTTACGCATTCCATCCGTTGCTATCCCTTCTAAAAATCCATTATTAGTCACAAAAGCAATAACGCCATTTTCTCGCCCTGCAAGCCGTTCTGTTGCCCACGCAAAGGCTTTAATATACGCATCGGATAAGGAATTTTTATTCGTGGCTTTAGAGTCTTTTGCATAAGTATCCGCAATAACTGCATCTAAATGGGGATATTTACGGTTTTTATTGTTGTCATTCTCGTTCTGTTGCCAAGCGTTATAAGGTGGGTTTCCCAAAATAACGAAAATAGGCGAGTCTTTTTGTCGCTTTACCCGTTCTATGTTTTCAGGGATGTTAAAACCGAATCCGTATTGTTTGCCTTCTAACATTTCAAATGTATCGACTAAACAAATTCCTTGAAATGGTTCATATTTACCCGTTTTTTCATAGTAGGCGTGTTCTATGTTCATGCTGGCGATGTAGTAAGGAAGCAACATCACCTCATTACAATAGAGTGATTCATTATATTTAGTCCCTAAACCCAATGGGTTAATCTCCTGCATGACCCGTAAAATAAAGTTACCTGTGCCTGTGAATGGGTCGAGAATGTGAACATCAGGACTTGATAAGGTTTTATCGAACTCACGTTTTAAAATCTCTTGAACGGAGTTCACCATAAAATCGACAATGGGTTGAGGGGTGTAAACAATCCCGTGGGTGTCTGCAACTTTAACCGCAAAGCCTTGAAAAAAGTTTTCATAAACCGCGTTTAAAAAGTCCTGTTTTCGGCTGTATGAGTGGATTGTACTGGCGGTTTCTTCTATAGCGACATAGAAGCGGTCGAGACTTTTTAGGAATTCTTTGCGACTGAAGGATTTAACTGTTAAGGCTTGTATAACTTTTTCAATTTCCCGAGCGATAACGTTTTTATTAGCAAAATCAGGATTATCAAAAATCGTTCTAAATAAACGCTCGGTTAATAAATGTTGAACCAACATTTCGATAATGGCATCTTGTGATAAATTGGGGTTAATCGAGACACGACAAATAGTTGCAAAGTCTTCAAAAGCCAGAATAAAGGCTTTGTTTGTCTTTAATTCGCCATTGATGATTTTGACTAAAGACTTGCCTAGCTCGCCGACTTTGTCCTTGAATGCCTCGATTGCCTCTTCCCATTGTTCATAAACGGGCGGCTTGTAGCTTAGAAACAGGTCTAAAGCGGTGATTAAATGCTCGGGGTTCTCTGTGGATTCTTCAAACGCTAAATTGCCATGTTGGTATAAAATCACGTATTCAGGACTTTGAAATAAGATATTGTCCTTCGGATAACCCTCTTTAAACTTTTTATCCACCTCTTTCTTTAACTTATCCTTACTGTCCTTCGCTTCCCATATCCCATATAACAAGACTTTCGTTTGTTTATCCACTAATGCGCCGTCAGCTCTTAACGGTTTCCGTTTGTCTCGTTTGATTGAATATTGTTCAACTAAATCAAGGTGAGGAAATTGGCTTAAGCAGTGTTGGATTAAAGCTGAAAACTTTGGAGCAACTGCGCCCTCATTGTTTTGATTTGTGTCTAACAGGTCTTTTACTTGGGTGTAATAATCTTTTATCGCTTTACTGTTTGACTTTAAATTCAAAGGCATTTTTTTATATCCGTATATTTAGGGGTTAATAAATTAGGAGAGTAAATAGCTTGCTGAGTATCGCTATGTTAGCGTGTTATTTGTTCATAATGGTTAGCAGCGGTTACTATATTCTCGCATCTGAACAAACCCGCCTCAATTATTTCCTGTCCTGATTATTTGCATTAAGATTGTTTTAAAGCAATATTTCTAATAAAAATAATTTGTAACGTGACTTCACGATATCTACATGATTGTATGCAAAAAAAGCGAATATAGGTATTTATACTTATACCGATGATTAAATTATCTTAAGCTACACTTAGCCCATCTTATGCTTAAAGCTTAATTTTAGGAGTCTTTTATGCAATTCAAACATACATTATTGGTCAGTGCGTTGTCATTGGTCATGACTATGCCCAGTTTTGCGTGGCAAGTGGATGTAACCCCCGCGACAACGACAGAGTCTGCACAAATCACCGTTAGTAATACGACAGTATTAGAAGAGAAGCTGGTTTATCTGGTTTGGATGGATTTAGATGCCAGCGAGGATAAATTTTTGTCGTGGACAACAGCAACAGGTTGGCAAAAAGGCTTATTCCCCATCACGCCAACGCCTGTTAAGGTAGAAAAATTTGAAAAAAAGGCAATTGCTGAGTTATCCGCAGCCTGCCCAGCTTCTCATCGTTGCTTTGTCGCCTTAGTGGCAACTAAACCTGATGTAAATCCCTTAGATAGTCAACAATGGGATGCGGTTTCAATCTTACCTTTAACGACAGAAGCGGGTTATTTACGCCTACTTGGTCAACGCTTTTTCTTATCGCTTGATAATTATCAATCAACAACGGCAGGTCTCCCATTTTCTGGCTCTGACTCAAAAGATAATGAGGCAGAAACAGATACAGGTTCAGGGACAACCACAACAGAAAAACCCGATATTTTCAGAGTGGTTGGGCAAAAAATTCTTTATGCCAACGCACAAGCGCGTAAATTTCAACTAATTGATATTTCTGATGTCACTCAACCTAAGTTAACGGGAGAAATCGCCTTAACAGGGACTCCGCGCGAAATTTACACCTTAGACGATAAGATTGTGTTATTGCAGTCTTTATATACGGGTGAAGTCGGCACAAAGATTACCGTGCTACAGCAAGGTACAGGTAACACCTTAAACGTTGTCAGTGAAACACAATTAAGCGGGAATTTTCTCGAATCACGGCGACGTAATGACATTATTTATGCCGTGACGCAAATCAATGCAAATTTACCCATGCCTTTATTGGATAAATCGGATATTGCGTGCGTTGATTGCGGTACGCCTGCGGGGTTACAAATCGTCGCGTTACGTTTGAACACGACGGGGACATTGGAAAATCTGAAGCAAGTGGAATTAGTGGGTTACTCGCCCACCGTTTCTATTTTCAATGATTATTTAGTGGTTACTAATCCTAATCCCGATAATTGGCAAACATCGTTAATTCAGGTTTATCAATTGGATATTGCGGGTAATCCATTGCAAGCCCTGCCAAGTTTAGCCGTTGCAGGGCGGATTCCTTCTGAATTTCATGTTGATGTGAATCAGCAACAATTGCGGGTTGTGTTTGGTGATGTTATCTCTTGGGGTGAAATGGCGATAGGTAGCACCTTAGCCATTTACAACTTGCCCAATCTGCAACTACTAGGAAAAGTCGATAAAATCGCGCCAAAAGAAAGTTTATTCGCCACGCGCTTTGTGGGCGACCGTGCTTATGTCGTCACTTATGAGCGAAAAGACCCATTATGGGTCATTGACTTAAGCAACCCGACTAACCCCAAAATTCTCGGCGAGTTAGTTATCCCTGGTTGGTCAGAAAAATTATTTTTTCACGACAATTTATTACTCGGCGTTGGTATTCATGATGTCCCTGAAACCAATGAAGAAAATCAATTTGTCAGACGGGTTGCGCTCAGTTTATTTGATGTGACTAACCCCACACAGCCGACGTTTATCAATCGTCTTGTCCCCTTAGCAGGACAAACCACTTGGAGTTACTCGCAAGCCTTACAAGATGAGCGGGCATTATTGCTGAATTGGGACAGCGAATTAACCGCGTTACCCATTGAATCTTGGGGGATAGGCACAGGGAGTTATTTACAAATTGCTTCACTGGCAAATCGTCAATTAACCGATAAAGGCTTAGTCGATATGCCTGTCGCTATTTCACGCAGTACCCCAATTAATAGCGATACATTAGCGACTTTAGGCGACCAAGCCTTATTGACAATTCGCTGGGGGAATACCAAACCAACGGTTTTAGGTGAATTAGAGCTGGGAAGAAATTTAGCTTGGATAAAATTTACTGATGACAAGTTGTTAGCAGGCGGTTATGGTGCAGCAGGTTACAGCCGTTTATATCAATTCTCACCCACAGAGACGGCAAAACCTCAACAGCATTGGGCGTTAGGGCATAACTATAACAACATTACCTTAGACGGTCATACCGCTGTTTTTTATAACTATAATCCTTTAAGCGTGCAAACAGTGAATACCGATAACAATGTTATCAGCCCTGTTTGGACGTTGGAGGAAAATGCGAGCCTTGATTATTACAACATGGGCTACTGGTTAGAACGTAGCGAACCACTGGCTTATCAAGGACATTTCTATATCGCGGAAAAATGGAGTTATTCCCCTGTTATGATGGAAGACGGAACAGTCAAACCCGAAACCGACGCAACAGGACGTTTACCGATGCAATGGCAATTGCGTAATTGGGATTTAACAGGCGAAAAACCTGTTGAAGCAAAAGCAGTTTCTATTCCAGGTCGTCTGATAGGATTCAGCAGTGCGCAAATGCTCATTACGCAAGAAGCCAGCGCAACCAATCAACTGGTTTTAAATCAAGTGCGTTTAACTGGCGACGGTGCGACTTTATTAAATACTCGTGAATTAGCTTGTGCGCCTTATTCACAAGTACTAAAAACCACTGACGCGCTGTATATCAAATGCGATACGGCTTATAACAACATTGGCTACCCCATGACAACAACAATGGGCGGAGGTGCTGATACAAGTGCGGATAAAATGGCAAGCGATAGCATAACCGCCCCTGTTACAGAGACAGAAACAGTTAAAACGACAATTCTCAAAGTGAGTTTAAATACAAACTTTGCTGATTTAGGCAAATGGTCATTTGACGGCTATCAACAACTGCAAGCGGTTAGTGCGGATAAAGTGCTAATCAGCGAACCTCGCTATTATTACTACATGGATACGATTGCCAGTAGTTCTATGCCATTTATGGGAGGGGCATTAACGCCTTGTAACGTGTATCAATTAACGCTTGATAAAGAACCGCTACGCTTAAAAGAAGCAGATTGTAGCAATATCAGTGCGTCAGACTTATCTGACAATAGCCTGTGGTTCGCCAA
Source organism: Beggiatoa alba B18LD (assembly GCF_000245015.1). Taxonomy (NCBI): domain Bacteria; kingdom Pseudomonadati; phylum Pseudomonadota; class Gammaproteobacteria; order Thiotrichales; family Thiotrichaceae; genus Beggiatoa; species Beggiatoa alba. The sequence continues at coordinate 1,144,416 of NZ_JH600070.1, forward strand.
AGGCTTTGAAGGCTTAACCAAGATTGATTTGCAATAAACGCTGGTAGGATTTAGACGAGGGCTGGTAGTCTTTGAAGACTGCCAGCCCTTTGATTTATGAGCGACACTGCACCCACAACGGCGTGACTAAACTGGCAGCCACTTCATCCCGCTGGTTATACGTCTGCCAACGCATTTTAACCACACCCCAGCCTTGTTTCGATTGTGAGGCTTTTTTCTCTAATACTTCTATTACAACCCGTAAGGTATCCCCTGCATACGTTGGCGTAAACCAACGCAACTCATCAACACCTAAGCCAATCACGCCATTAGCAATTTTTCCAATCGGGCTACCAACCACTAAACGCATCGTAATTGCACTGGTATGCCAACCGCTCGCGGCTAACCCTTTAAAAAAACTATCGACAGCTTTGTCTTTATCTGTATGAAAATATTGCGGGTCAAACTGTTTTCCAAAAGCAACGACATCCGCTTCAGTCAATGTCAATCGTTCAGACTCAAATTTATCCCCAACTTGAAAATCTTCAAAATACAAGACGCTCATGAATATTTATCCTAAATGAATGCGTAAATTAATCTGAGTTTGACGAGTTTCTTTTAAAAAGACAACAGCTTGTCTGAATCAGAATTCACAGAATTTTCAGAATTAGCAGAATTAAAAAGCGTGATTCACCTGACTTTTTGGTTTGAGGGTTTTAAATCCTGTTAATCCTGATTCAGACAAGGTTTTCATCTTGCCTAGTGAATCCCGATGAAAAACAAGAGAGTAATCTCTGCCAGTCCTAAATTTAAATCGCTTTATGGTACGTTTACTATAGGTTTTAAAAACCTAGCAGGTCTCTGTTTTATTTTATAAAACTCGCCGAACTCAGATTAAATTATATTTATTCAAAACTATCAACATAATAAATATTGTGTTTTGCGTCGTATTCCACAATGAGCGCGTTATCACCTTTTTTTAAATGCACGGTTGCTTTATGCGTGCGCACAGTAAGCACTAACCCTGCGCCACCGTCATTATATTCAGCCTGTCCCGCATTGGCAGATACTTGCCCCGTGGTTATCTTGCAAACTTTCCCCAGTAAATCTTGACCGCCACGAATTTTCGCGCCTTCTGTCTGTGGCAACCATTTTTGAAGTGGCACGATTAAATAAACCGTGATGTATGCCGATAGCCATATACTCAATACTAAGAGCAAAACACCAAATAAAAATTGCCAGAATTCATTGTAAATGGTTGTTAATAAAAGTTGTGTTCCTAGTGCCGATAGAATCCACGCACACAAGGTGAATAAACTAAAAATAATGGTAAACGGGGCATGTGCAAATCCTGTATGAATAGATTCAAAAAAGTTATCTAAATCATCAATATCAAAAAATTCAATATCTAACGCCCCTAAAATCACCAGTATCCAATACAACAGGATAATTCCCAGTAAAATCGTAAAAATGACGTTGGGAAAAGTGAGAATGATATTTAAAAAATTATTCTCCATCGATTTACCTCTTTATTTTTCTAGGGTTTTAAAACTGTTGCCTGCGTATCTATTGCTTGTATCTCAGCAAGTATTGTTTGTAATGCGGGTAAACATTGCATAATTTCCGCTTCATGTTGTCGCCATTTATCGGGCGCGGGGGCGGATAAAGTCATTTTTGATAAAGGTAGCCCTTGTTTAACATATTCGGCAATGCGTGTTGTCCATGTTAAGCCTGCAAACTCACTGAGTTGCTTTAAAATCGCGTGGGGATGTTGTCGTAAATCTTGATAATTCACAAATCGCCAACTGTCAGCGGGCAGGGCTTGCAAGTCTTTTAAAATATGCGAATTCGCCGCGTGCCATTGATAGGCGGCAATCTGTGCGAGTGTGCGCCCTGCTTGTTGTTGCCAGTTAGGCGGGAGTAAAAAACTCCATTCTAAATAATCCCATGCAGGCAAATTACGATAGGCAATAAAGCGACGTGAACGCCATCCTTCCATAATGCTATGAATATTCTCTTCAGGTTCTCGATATAAGTAAATAAATAATGCATCGGGAAATGCTTGTTTTAAAAAAGGAATTCGCAAGGCATTTTTCGGGGTTTTTTCTAAAAAACGAATTTGTGTCGGACGTTGTTCAGGCGGTAAATTTAAATAATAGTCGCCTGTTTGGTTTTGTAACTCGTCTGTAAATCCTAGTTTTAATTGCTGAATAGTCTCAGGATTTGCTTTATCTGCCATTAAGCAGTTAGAGGCATAGTCTTGTTGTGCGGGGTGCAAACTGGGAATACTTTCAATAATGTCATGACTTTCCCCATTGATTGACCATAATTCACTGAATTGCATTAAGGTTTCATATAACAAGGTACTGCCAGAACGCGGTGCGGATACAATGAAAATGGTTTGTTGAAAATCGGGAGGGGAAACTTGAGGGTTTAAGGCTTTTAACTTGGCTTTCCAGCGTTGTTTTTCTAATAGTTGTTTATTAATACGGGGAGTATCATGAATAACAACGGGGGCAAACTGTCGGATTTTTTGAATAATTTCTAGCGCAATTTGGTCATCTGGATTGCTCGGCTTTAACCATTTTTTGGCAAATACGGCGATATTTTCGTGAAAACGGAGCATTAAATCACGGTAGGCTAATTCGCCCGTTAATTGTTGTCCAAATTGTTGCACAACAGTTGTCCAGCGAGCTTGAATTTCTTGCAATTGTTGCAGAAATAAAGCCCATTCTGCTGGGGGAATGGCTTTGGTTTGAAGGGTTTCACGTAACTGATTAATATCGCAACTTAATGAATGGAGTTCTAAGAGTTCCCTATTAAAAGTGGGGGGAAGTTTATAGAATGACACATCTGAATTTAGGGAGAGTGACACGGTGCAAGTACTTCCTTCAATAGATTTATTGGCAGAAGCCCAATTAGATGAGCAGATTCAATATTCGCAAGACGTACAAACGCTAAACACATCGGCAACCGCTGTTTTATTAACAGGCGCGACGGGATTTTTAGGCGCGTATTTGTTGCATGATTTATTACGGATGACACACGTTACTGTTTATTGCTTAGTCCGTTGTGCAGATAATGCGACAGGTTTGCAACGCTTACAAGCGCATTTACAAACGTTAGATTTAGCCATTGATTGGCAACGGGTTGTGATTGTGAAAGGCGATTTAGCCTTGCCGTTGTTTGGGTTGTCAGCGGAAGATTATCAACAACTTGCCGATAAAATACAGCTTATTTATCACAATGGTGCACAGGTCAATGCGTTACGCCCTTATAGTGCATTAAAACCGACTAATGTGCTAGGCACACAGACCATTTTACAGTTTGCGAGTTTATTACGGGTAAAGCCTGTGCAGTTTGTTTCTACAGTGGCGGTCTTTTTTAGTCCTGCACATCGGGGGCAGTTGTTGGAAACGACAGAACCTGATGGACAACAGTTGCAAGGGGGATACCGTCAGAGTAAGTGGGTAGCAGAGCGTTTAGTACAGCAAGCGCAAGCACGCGGGTTGCCAACAGTTATTTATCGCGCGGGGCGTTTGGTTGGGCATAGTCAAACAGGGGCGCATGGTAATTTAAATGATTTATTCTGCTTAGTTTTAAAAGCGTGTTTATTATTAGGCAGTTATCCGAACGTTGATACTTATTTAAATTTAACGCCGATAGATTATGTGTCGCAAGGTCTTGTGCAGTTGTCACAACAAAATACTAGCATAGGGCAGACATTTCACATCTTAAATCCAAATAATATCAGTTGGCTGGAAATGATGGGGCTTTTAGCTGATTTGGGGTATTGCTTAAAGCCATTAACTTATGCGGATTGGTTGCAAGCGGTTGCTGAGGAAGCGGCACAAAGTCCGAAAGAGAGTATTTTCAATCTATTGCGTTTTTTATTGCGCAATTCTGCTTTTTTTACCGATACCCCCTTATTTAACGTGACACAAACAACGGCACAATTAGCTCCATTGGGTTTAACGTGTCCTCCTATTAATGCAGAGAGAATGCGTATTTATTTACATTATTTACAAAAAATTGGCTTTATTCCTGCTTTAGTTTCTTAAAAGGGACAACGTCGGCTGATTGTGTTGATGTTGTTATGAATGACGAGTCAATAGAGGATTTTTCCGTTTCTGTTTTGCTAATACCTTCTATTTCTTCATAATTATAATCCTTGCCGTGACGGCTTTCGCTCCAATCGCGGTAACGCATATCCCATGAAGTAGCCCAGTAAATAAAAGGGGTATCCATTAAAGCAACTACAATTTTTAAAATATATTTGGCAAAAGCAAGTTGTAACGCATCTGTAAAACCTACAATAGGGGCCCAAACGATAACAGCATATAACACGGTATCAATGGTTTGTGAGGCGATAGTTGATATATTATTGCGTAACCATAAATGTTTGCCTTTTGTCCAATGTAGAACTTTGTGGTAAATCCATACATCAAAGCTTTGGCTGACTAAATAGACAAATAATGAACCGAAAACAAATAAGGGCGTGAAATTAAAGAGGGTTGATATCGCTTCGTGGGTTGCTCTGGCAAATTGAATATCAGCGGGTGCATATAATAAGCTGATATATATCATTAAAACCATCATAATGCTGGTCACAAATCCAATCATCACCGCGCGTTGACCTTCACGTTTGCCATATTTTTCACTCAAAATATCCGTCGCAAAATAAATACCTGAGTAAAGAATCACGCCAACACTGGTTTGCATCCCAAAGACGGTAATTAGTTTAGGTCCTTGTAAGTTGCTCAACATGATACTCATGACGACAACCCCATACAGCCCCATTTTGCCAAACCATCGATACATAAAGATAGTTGTCGTTAGGTCAAAAATAACGGTCAATAACCAGAGAATTTCTGCGTTATGCCAGAAGAAAAACATGATAGAGTCGGATAACATAGCTCAACTTATGATTGTTCGGTTGTTTTTTTGATATAGCAAGTATTAAACCAGTTTGGGGTATGATTAGGTCAAATGACCCAATAAACTAACAGTACTTTTATGACCTTAAGAAAACTTATTTTAAAATAACCTGTTTATCGCAAACATTATGCCATTCATTAAAACACAAAATTTATCAATTCATTATGAGCAAACGGGACAAGGTAAAATCCCTATTGTTTTTGTCCACGGTAATTTTGCTTCTTGGCGGTGGTGGCGGTGTATTTTTCCGCAATTACCTGAAAACTATATTGCTTATCTTCCTGACTTACGCGGTTGTGGTGATACAGAGCAAACGGTTGATGGTTATCATATAGAACAACTTGCACAAGATTTATATGATTTTGTAACCGCTTTAGCGTTACCAGCCTTTCATTTAGTGGGGCATTCTTTAGGGGGGGCTGTTTCCCAACAATTTGCGTTAGATCATCCTGAATGTGTCACTACACTGACGCTTGTCGCCCCTGCTCCTGCTGAAGGGATGTCGTATTTAAAGCAAGAACATAATAGTTTTGTGGTTGGCATGTTGGAATCTTTTGAATTTCATGCATTATTACATTCGCTCCATTTTAATCGCTCAATTCTGCTACGCATTTTTAAGCAAATGGTGCCTTCTTTAAATCATCAAACCTCAGAATTTACTGCCTTAGTAGATGATGCGGCGCGGATGCCGCCTGAAGCCATTGTCGGTTTTTTAAACTCGTTAACCACTTGGAATGTATTAGACAGATTAAAAGAACTATCCCTACCCGTTTTAATTATCTGGGGTGAGCGCGACACGTTGGTCAAACGTGAGGCACTAGAGCGTATGATACTAACGTTACAACATGCCCAGTTAGTTATTTTACCCATGGCAGGACACGCCCCGCAGCTAGAACAACCTGATTATTTTAATAAGATTTTGTTCGAGTTTATTGAAACAAATGGGCGTAGCTTAAACCATCAGTACTCTTTTGCGACATATCGTAACACCGCCACAACCCAAAACTCATGGTGGCGGTGGTTAAAAAGTAAATTTTCAAAGGCTTAGAGCCTGCTAACTGAGCATGATAGTTGCTTGTTTTCTGATATTATTTGCGTTGGGTGGGTCTTTTATCCGCGAGTTTGATAATGTGAAAACCACTATCATTCCGAATTAAATCACTCACATCACCCACTTGCATAGTTTTAACGGTATCAGTGAACAATGAGGGAAGTTCGCTCAAGGTGCGCCATCCTAAATCCCCGCCTGTTTCCGCGCTGGGACTGTTAGAAACAGTTGCGGCAACACCTTGGAAATTTTCTCCTTCTTTCACCATTTTAAGCACTCTTTCTGCTTGTGTTTGCAGGGTTGTCATATCTGCTGCACTCGCACCACGAGGGGTTGAAATTAAAATATGATAGACGTGATATTCGTAACCACTGCTACTGGTTTGTGAGGTTGCTGCTGTGTCAGTTGTTGTATTTGCGCTGGTTGTTGGGGAGGATTCTTCCTTGACAGATTCGCCCCCTCCACAAGCTCCTAATAATAAAAATAAGCCAACACAACAATAGTGAGATAGTTTCAACATGGTTAAAACACCTTGGTTAAAATAACAAATAGAAAAATTGCATACTCAAAGATGGGTGCACTGAAGTTGCCTATTTAAGGCGATAACCACATAACACAATGCTAATTTATCATTAAGTTACCGCTTCCACCCTTGACAGTGTAAATTTATTGTACCGTGTCCCTTGAGAGAATGCGAAGCATAACGCTGTTTTCCCATGCTGACTAAATAACCCGTATGACGGGAATAATGACCGTTTTTTCTTGATGCAATTATAATATGTCAACTCATTTATCAACCTTACCATTGCACAAACGCTTGTCTTATCAACAAGCTCGCTCAGTGATGCTGATTGCATTGAGCTTAGGGGTATTATTCAGTTGTTTACAAATCTATATTGACTATTTTGCAGCACAAGAAGAAATCGATAATACGGTCAAACAAGTTATCAATACAGTCAAAAAATCAGCTATTCAAGCGGTTGACACCGCAGATAATCAATTAGCGGATAGCCTAGCGCAAGGGTTGTTTCAATACCAACCCATTTATAAAGTGGAATTAATCGACAGCCAACGCACACACTTACTCAATCGTGAACGTCTCCCAGCTAATAGCAATTGGCGTTGGTTTTCTAGTTTACTGTTCGAAAAATATACGATTTATGACAGCCCACTTTATCTAAAAAAAAGCAATCATTTTGCCCTGTTACGTGTAAGCGTCGATAACTATTTATTAGCCACTCATTTTTATGACCGTGCTTTTATCACCCTATTCACAGGGGTTGCCAGAAACGTCGTTTTAGCACTGATTCTCCTCTTTTTATTTCATCGCTTACTAACCAAACCTTTATTAAACATGGTCACAGTTTTACGGCAAATAGACCCAAAACAACCCGAAAAACAACGCCTCATTTGTTCTGAGCAACATCAAGAAGATGAGCTTGGACAATTGGTTGATTCTACAAATCAGCTTTTAAAGACCATTGAGGAAAAATTAAACGAACGCGACCGCTTACTACAAGAAATGCAAGCAGCAAAGAAAATCATAGAGAAAGCCAGTGCTGCGAAAAGTGAATTTTTAGCAACCATGAGCCATGAACTAAAAACCCCGCTCAATGCTATCTTAGGCATGTTATCGTTGACCTTACACACACCATTAAACGATACCCAGCAAGAATATATTAAAATTGCCAGTCAATCAGGGCATTCTCTGCTTAACATGATTAATGATATTTTAGATTTTTCTATGCTAGAAGCAGGTCGTTTAGTCCTCTTGTCTGAAGTTTTTTCGCTCCGTCAAACCCTTGAGCAAACCCTGCAAGGCTTCGCACTACTTGCACAACAAAAACAACTGACCTTATTAATAACTATTGCAGATGATATTCCCGAACAGTTACAAGGAGAACGTACTCGCTTTTGTCAAGTGTTACAAAATCTTGTCAGCAATGCGATTAAATTTACCCATAAAGGCGAAATTATCATCCGTATTCGGCAGACCACACCGCCCACAAATATATCCGTTAATAGCGTCACATCGGATACCTTATGGTTATACTGCGAAGTCTGTGATACAGGTCTTGGGATTGCAAAAGACTATCAAACGAATATTTTTGAAATTTTTTCACAAGAAGACAATTCTAGCACTCGATCACATGAAGGCGTTGGATTAGGATTAGCCTTATCTAAACGACTGATTCAATGTATGCAAGGGGAAATTGGTTTACATTCAGAATTACAACAAGGTAGCTGTTTCTGGTTTAGCCTTGCTTTTCAAACCGTTCCTATCATAGAAGAAACCTCTGCGGAAAAAATATTTAAAAATAATAAGATACTTACAGGACGACATCTATTAATCGCCCATCCTAACCCTGCTATCTGTCAAGAATTAAAAAATTATGTCACTACCTTAGGCATGCAAGTGACGACGACACAGCACTATTTAGAATTACTCGATGAACAAGAAAAAGCCGATATTTTATTGATTGATAGTTCTTTATTACAAAATAAAACCCTGCCCAATCTCAATAAACCACATATTTTATATGTGCCCGTCAATCATCTGACGATTTCAGAATATAAACATTTCTTACATAACCCTATTTATACCCATCAACTCAACGTAAAATTGCAAGCCCTGCAACAGCAAATCGATGATGAAAAGCATCAAGCGACCTTACCAACATCAGAGATGTCCAACACGCCACTGATACCTGCTCAAGAAAACTGCGTATTACTGATAGAAAACGATATTTTTAATCAAAAAGTTGCTTTACGTATTTTTAAAAAACTGAATTTGCCCGTCGTCATCGTCGATAATGATGAAGAAGCCTTACATGTTTTACATGCAAAAAAATATACTATTATTTTTATCAGTATGACGACCGACCCTTACTATCAAAACTTATTAACGGCTTTAGAAACTTTAAGTTATACCGTGCCGATAGTTGCCTTACTCACGACAAAAGAGACGGCAATCACCCACTTACCCGCCTTAATTCAACACCATATGCATCACCCACTAAAGCTAGATGAATTTAAACTGCTCCTTCAACAACTACACATTATCAATGAATAAGCGCACCTAACCCGCATATTGCCTGAAATTTTCTTCAGGACTTACAGCCTCCTATTCGAATTAACCGATAAAGTCACCATGCAAACCAACGCGCTAGATGACATTGAACGTCAACCCCTGCACGATTTCACCGAAAAAGCCTATTTAGACTATGCCATGTATGTCATTCTCGACAGGGCATTACCGCACATTGCTGATGGCTTAAAACCTGTGCAACGGCGGATTGTTTATGCCATGTCAGAATTAGGCTTAGACGCAGAGAATAAATATAAAAAATCAGCCCGTACCGTTGGAGATGTCTTAGGGAAATACCACCCACATGGCGACAGTGCCTGTTATGAAGCGATGGTCTTAATGGCGCAACCCTTTTCCTACCGCTATCCCCTCATCGATGGGCAAGGCAACTGGGGGTCTATCGACGACCCTAAATCTTTTGCTGCCATGCGCTACACAGAAGCACGGCTTACCCGCTTTTCACATGTTTTATTAAGCGAATTAGGCGAAGATACCGTCGACTGGAACGCAAATTTCGACGGCACGTTACAAGAACCCGCACTCTTACCCGCCCGCTTACCCCATGTCTTACTCAACGGTAGCACAGGCATTGCCGTGGGGATGGCAACAGATATCCCCCCGCATAATATGACTGAAGTCGTTGAAGCCTGTATTCACCTGCTTAAAAACCCCGATGCCAGCATTGCCGACCTCTGCCAATACGTGCGTGCGCCTGACTACCCCACCGATGCTGAAATCATCACAACAAGCAACGATTTACAAAAAATCTACACCACAGGCAACGGCTCAATTCGCCTACGAGCCTGCTATCTCAAAGAAGAAAACGACATCATTCTAACGGCACTGCCTTATCAAACCTCACCTGCCAAAATTGTCGCCGAAATAGCCGAGCAGATGACTGCCAAAAAACTGCCGATGATTGAAGACATCCGCGACGAATCCGACCATGAAAACCCTGTGCGCATTGTCCTTGCCCTACGCTCTAATCGCGTCGACGTTGATAGCCTCATGGCACATCTTTTTGCGACGACTGAACTAGAACGTAGTTATCGCGTTAATATGAATATCATCGGCTTAGATGGTCGCCCTCAAGTTAAAAATTTAAAAATCCTCCTGCAAGAATGGCTGACATTCCGCCGTGAAACCGTCCGCCGTCGTCTGCAACACCGCTTAGCACAACTCGAAAAACGCTTACACCTGCTGGCAGGCTTACTCATTGCCTACCTCAATATCGACGAAGTCATTCACATCATCCGCACAGAAGACCGTCCAAAATCTATTTTAATGCAACGGTTTGGCATTAGTGACCGCCAAGCCGATGCCATTTTAGACTTAAAACTGCGTCAACTTGCCCAACTTGAAGAAGTTAAACTCCGTGCCGAACAAGACGAACTCGACAAAGAACGCGCAAGCCTTGTCGAAACCTTAGGCAATGAGCAGAATCTCAATAAACTGATTATTAAAGAACTCAAAGCCGACGCAAAAAACTACGGCGATTTGCGTCGCTCGCCCCTTGTTGAACGCACCCAAGCCCAAGAACTGACAGAAACTAATATCATCCCTGCCGACCCTGTTACCGTTATCCTATCTGCAAATGGCTGGATACGTACCGCTAAAGGACACGAGATAGACCCCAACAGCCTCAACTATCGCGCAGGCGACAGCTACTTAATGGCGGTACAAGGCAAAAGCAACCAACAAAGTGTATTCCTAGACAATACGGGGCGTAGTTACTCACTCGCTACCCATACCCTTCCCTCAGCCCGCAGTTTAGGCGAACCTCTCACAGGACGTTTTACCCCACCCGATGGCGCGAGTTTTAACCACCTTCTCCTTGCTGACCCAGAAACAGACTATTTACTTGCTACCGATGCAGGCTATGGCTTTATCGTTAAACTCAATGAGCTATACAGTAAAAACAAAGCAGGAAAAGCCGTTATCACCCTCAGTGAAGGAGCACACATTCTACCGCCATTAACCTTACAGACCGACTTAACGCATTACCTCGTCATCACCAACGAAGGCTATTTAATGGTCGTCGATTTAAATGAACTTCCTCGTTTAGCGAAAGGGAAAGGTGTTAAACTATTAAACATCCCTGCAAACAGTTCAGAAAAAATCAAACATTTACAACTACTCGCTTTAAACTCAACCATTATTCTATACACAGACAAGCGTCATTTAACCCTAAAACCGCGTGATGTAACATTTTATCAAGGTGAACGTGCGCGTCGTGGTTTTAAATTACCGCGAGGATTTCAACAAATTGAGCAGATAGAAATCCAACCGATAAGCGATGAACCAACCCCATAAACACAACAAGGAGAAAAAATCATGTCAAATGAAGGCTATCATGAACCCATAGAAGAACTGAGCGACGAAACCCGCGATATGCACCGCGCAATCACATCTTTGATGGAAGAATTAGAAGCTGTTGACTGGTATAATCAACGGGTTGATGCGTGTAAAAACCCTGAATTAAAAGCGATTCTTGCACATAACCGCGATGAAGAAAAAGAACACGCGGCAATGGTATTAGAATGGATACGTCGCCAAGACCCAATGTTTGATAAAGAATTACGCGATTACCTATTTACGGAAAAAACCATTGCGCATATGTAAAAAACGCTTAATCAATCATTTTTCATAAATGACATTCAAGGACTGCCCATTCAGGTAACAATTGGCAGTCTTTTTTGTTTGTTCTTTAAAAACTTATTTCCACTCACTTATCAAACGAAACTGCTGTGAAATTCCATCATAATCTTGTTACTGCCATTGTTCACGCCTTACAAGCCATTTTTATCGAACAACAATATGCAGATAAAGTCATTGAACGTATTTTAAAATCTAATCCCCGCTGGGGCGCACGCGATAGGGCATTTGTTGCAGAAAGCACATACAACATGGTGCGCTGGTGGCGGCTACTGTGGTTTGTACTACATGAAACAAAAGCCCCAGAACAACCCACCGAAGCAGAACTATGGCAATTATTCGGCGTTTGGGCACTACACCATCACGGCACACTGCCTAACTGGACAGAAGTCGCGGGCTTAAACCCAACACAAATTCATGAACGAATGAACTATGCACGCGGTGTGCGTGCACTGGCTGAATCAATTCCCGATTGGTTAGACGCTCAAGGTAGCCGCGAATTACCCGAACAGTGGGCAAGTAGCCTACATGCTTTAAACCAACAAGCTGAAGTCGTGATTCGTGCGAATACGCTCAAAATCACGCGCGAAGCCTTAGCCGAACACCTACAACAACAAGGCATTGAAACTCGCCCAATTGCAACAGATGGGCTAATCCTCCAAAAACGGCAAAATTTATTTAAAACACAAGCCTTTCAGGATGGTTTATTTGAATTACAAGATACGTCTTCGCAACAAGTTGCCCCTGCATTAACGGTTAGTGCAGGGATGCGGGTAATAGATGCGTGTGCAGGAGGCGGTGGTAAAACCTTACATTTAGCGGCATTAATGCAAAATAAGGGAAAAATCATTGCATTAGACGTAGAAGCATGGAAATTGAAGAACTTACAGACCCGTGCAAAACGGGCTGGCGCACATATTATTGAAAGTCGTTTAATTGATAATCGCAAAGTGATTAAACGCTTATATGACAGTGCTGACCGTTTACTTTTAGATGTCCCTTGTTCAGGATTAGGTGTATTACGCCGTAATCCTGATACAAAATGGAAACTCAGCGCAGAAGGATTGGAACTGGTGCGTACTCACCAACAAGAGATTTTACAAAATTATAGCCCCTTATGTCGGCAAGGCGGACAACTTGTTTATTCTACCTGTAGCATTCTCCCCTCTGAAAATCAGCAACAAATTCAGACCTTTTTAGAAAGCCAAGCAGGACGTTTTCAACTCTTGTCTGAATCAACCTTATTTCCAGATGTGACAGGGTTTGATGGCTTTTATATCGCTGTTTTAGAAAGAGTTGGCTAATATCAACATGAGTTCGGCGAGATTTTCTAAAAAGACAATAGCTTGTCTGAATTAGGATTTTTAAGAGTTAAACCCCTAAAACCAAAAAAGTCAGGTGAATGACGCTTTTTAATTCTGCTAATTCTGAAAATTCTGTGAATTCTGATTCAGACAAAAAAACTACTAACCTGAGTTCGGCGAGTTTTATAAAATAAAACAGAGACCTGCTAGGTTTTCAAAACCTAGCAGGTCTGTTGGAACACGAGAAAAGGGTTGACGGACTGGCAGAGATTATTCTCTTGTTTTTCATCAAAATTCACCAGACAAGATTACAACATTGTCTGAATCAGGATTTTCAGAATTAACAGAATTAGCGGAATTTAAAACCCTTAAACCAAAAAGTAAGATGAATCATGCTTTTTAATCCTGCTAATTCTGAAAATTCTGTGAACTCTGATTCAGACAAAAAAACCTACTAGGTTTTCAAAACCTAGTAGGTTTAAATCCTGTGAATCCTGATTCAGACAAATTTTTGTCTTTTTAAAAGAAATCCACAGAATTCAGATTAGATTTAGAACAGTAAACGAACGCCAATTGTTCCTACGACTGCATCCACAGATTCGCCATGTCGTTCGGCAAAATCAGCAGTGTCACCGAATTTACGTTCATACTTAATATCAATATATGGCGCAAATTTGCGAGTGATTTCATAACGTAATTGTCCGCCAAATTCCGCACTGGAAATACCTTTGCCAATATGTAGCGCGTGTACGGTTTGGGCCGATGCGTTGATTTCCCAATAAGGTTGTAAAATCAAGCGTTGTGAGAATAAAAACTCCGTATCTTGATGTAATCGTGCTGTTGTGTCACCGTCTTCACTGACAAATACATGTGCAGCCGTTTCAATAAAGTAAGGGGCTAAACCCTGAAAACCAATTTCTGCGTAGCTGATTGATTTTGGTTCATTGTCGTAGCGAATACCTGCTTGTATGTCCCAGAATGTACTGAGGTTGTAGCTATACAAAGCGTGAAATTCAGATTTCTCTGTGTTGCTATTAGTGTGCTCGCCCTCTGCTTTTAACCAGAGCTTATGCTCATCCGTTCCTATCCAGCCGTCAAAATCCCAGTTAAATGTCTCATCATCACGGCTTAAACCTGCGCCAATATCCAGCGTGAAACGGTGAAAAATTTCGCTACCATGTTCCATACCTGAATGAGTTTCTTCTGCAAAACTGGCTGATGGTAAGGCTAAGAGTAACAAAGCAAACATGGTCGCGTTAGTGTGCATGATGTTCTCCTGCTTTTTTATCAACTGCTTGCGTTTGTTGATGCTGGCTGTGTTCCATCTGGCTCATGTCGTGCGTTGCAGGCATATCAGCTGATTTTGTGGATGTCACTGGTTGCGTTTGCATTTCATGAGATTGATGTGCATTGTGTTCGCTATGTTCCATCTGGCTCATGTCGTGTGAGGACATATCATGCGAACTTGGGGGAGGGAGTGAATAATCTTTGTTAGGGTCTTGTTTAGAAACAACGATTTTTGTCATCATGCCTGTTGCCATGTGGTAAAGCAAATGACAGTGAAAGACCCAGTCGCCTGATTCATTAGCAGTTAATAACGCGCTGTAAGTGTCCCCAGGGGCGATAATAATCGTGTGTTTATTGGGCAATTTGTCCATCGGTTGCCCGTTTTCTAATTGCATAAACATGCCGTGTAGGTGCATGGGATGCGCCATCATGGTTTCATTGATAAATTTAAAGCGGATACGCTCGCCATATTCAAAATGAATCGGTTCTGCATTGGCGAATTTTTTCCCATTCATTGTCCAAATGTATCGCTCCATATTGCCCCCTAATCGAATTTCGATGTCTCGAACGGGTTGGCGGGTATCTGCTTGTGTACCGCGATAACGTAAATCTTTATAACTAAGGGCTTTATCACCTTGTGGAGTCCCTGCATCTGCCCAACCACTGCCTTTTACACCTGTTTCATAGTCTTGATTTGAATCTGTGGACATACCCGCCATTTGATGTCCTGCGTGGCTTGTATGCTCGTTTTGTCCACTCATCTTGTTGTTCTGACTTGAATCTGTTGAGGATGTACTTTGATGATTGGCGTGTTCGCCGTGACTCATGCCCATATCTGCCATTGTTAATAATGTGCGTGGGCGATGGCTTGGCATTTCGCCACGCATTCCTGCTTGTGGGGCAAGTGTTCCTAAGGCAAAGCCTGTGCGGTCTAAGGCTTCGGCAACGATGGTGTAGGCAATATCTTCTGTTGGCGTAACGATAACGTCATATGTTTCTGCAACGCCGAAACGGAATTCATTGACGGTGACAGGTTCAACGGCTTGTCCATCTGCTTCAATCACGGTCATGGCGAGTTTGGGAATGCGCACATCATAAAAAGACATGGCAGAGCCATTGATGAAGCGTAAGCGAACTTTTTCCCCTGCTTTAAAAAGTCCCGTCCAATTTTGCGCGTTATTTTTACCATTGACTAAAAATGTGTAGCCAGAAACATCGGATAAATCGGTAGGTAACATGCGCATTTCAGCCCACATTTTTGCCTCTTCCCATGCTTTGCTAACCCCTTGTTGACGGGCAGATGACCAAAAATCGCCCACAGTACGGCGGGCATTTTGGTAGTAGTCTGAGGACATTTTTAAATTTGCCAAAATAGTGCTGGATTCTTCTTCGCTGAAATCAGAGAGCATCACGACATAATCGCGGTCAACTTTTACATTATCAGGCTGTTGTGGACGAATCACGATTGCGCCGTAATGTCCATCTTGTTCTTGTCCCATGCTATGAGCGTGATACCAATATGTACCTGTTTGGCGAATTTTGAAGCGATAAGTAAACGTGGCGTTTGGTTTAATTCCTGTAAAACCATTTAAATGGGGGACACCATCCATTAAAGGGGGTAATAAAATACCATGCCAGTGGACGGATGTATCTTCAGCTAATTGATTTATAACGTGAATAACGGCTTCATCGCCTTCTGTAAAATATAGTGTAGGACCGGGAATTGTACCGTTAATGGTGATTTTACTCACCGTGTTACCTGTAAGATTCACAGGGTTGCGTGCAATAGTCAGTGTGTATTCTGTGGTGTTGGCAAAACTCGTAACACTTAGGCATAAAAAACCCAAGAGCGACAATGCCATGAAAAACAATCGTTTCATGAGTGAAAACCCTCGTTTAAAAAAAAGAAAATGCTAATTTTTTAAAACAATTAGGGTTATAACTTGGGCGGGCGTTCTATTTGGGCGATGAGTTTCGCAGGAAAGCGAAGCCCTGTGAAAAGGGGTAAAGGGTTGGTGATTAAATGGGGGGAAATTGTGAGTTGATGCGCGTAGAAAAACTGAACAACGTGGCACAAATTGGCTAAACAGGTGCAATTTTTTTCGCAAATTGGGGAATAATTTAGCGTTGTTTGCGTAGGCGTTTCATCCGTAACAACATGATGCGCATGTTCTGCCGTTGTTATTGGTAATTCCATTGAAACATGGGCACAATCACGGGCGTGATAATGTTGCATTGACATAGCACGTGCTGGCAAGGTCGTAATAACCAACGCCACTATTAAGCAGTAGCCAAGCCATTGATGTAACATGATGAATAAAATTTAATTTTTCAGTAAAATAAGTACACTATATTTTTAGTGTACTGAGCGTTTTTATAAAAGTCAAAAAATAACCTGCGAATGCTTAATTGATACGAAATACTTTTTAACAAGTATTCGTATCAAATAACGTTTAAAAATAAATTGCAATCAATCATTTTTTCTCATCAGATTTAATATCCGTTTCGCCCTTCTCGGCTTCTTCGGGCTTTTCCTGATGACCATATTGCCCTGTAATTTGTGCCTTTAACGCTTTTTCCATCAAACTCTGCGGGGTATCAGCTTGCATAAATTTAAAGGTTTGGCGAATCATCTCTTCATTCACATTTTTAGGTTCATTGTTAGACATCGCATTATCTCCGTGGTTAAAGACTTAAGTTTAGCATAAAAAAAGCCTTAGCTAATTAAACAGATAAGGCTTTTTTATAGTTCTATAACATTCCGTTTCGGTTAAGGGCTAGGCGTTGTTTTACCCATGCGTTGCATTTTGCTATACAACGTTGTGCGATTAATGCCTAACACCCGCGCCGCTTTGCTCAAATTGCCTTGGCTGGTTTTTAAAGCCGCATTGATATATCGCCGTTCCCAATCTAATAAGACATCATCTAGGGAGAAATTACCCGTATTAATCTGCCGTAAAATGGCTTCTTCTGAATCAATATCGGCTAATTCTTGGCGATTAATATCGGTCTCTAATTCCATTTCTAACAAAGCACGTGGCACTTGCTGATTCGGATATTTTGCACCAATGCGAATCACAATATTACGTAATTCTCGAATATTTCCTGGAAAACTGTAGCCCATCCAAGCCTGTTTTGCAGTATTATCCAATTGAAACAACGTGCCCATTTCTTTATAAAACTGTTGGAAATGTTCTAATAAAACCAGACGGTCATCGCCCCGCTCGCGCAACGGAGGCACACGAATTGTTAAAACGCTTAAACGGTGATACAAATCGGCGCGAAAATGTCCTGCCTGCACTTCTTCCCGTAAATCTCGGTTACTTGCCGCAATAATTCGTGCATTAGATTGACGAACTTTTGTTTCACCAATGCGATAATATTCACCGTTTTCTAAAACCCGTAATAATTTAGACTGTAAAGACAACGGCATCTCGCCGATTTCGTCTAAAATCAAACTACCATCGCCCGCCTCTTCAAAAAATCCCGCCCGTGCTGTGCCCGCTCCTGTAAACGCACCTTTAGCATGACCAAATAATTGCGCTTCTAACAATTCCGACGTAAACGCCGCACAGTTCAAGGTTAAACAAGGTAAATGAGCGCGACAGCTTTGTGTGTGCAAACATTGCGCAACTAACTCTTTACCTGAACCCGATTCCCCTTGAATTAACACGGAAAATGGAGAGTTAGCAAACTGCTGAATCTGTGCGCGTAACATATTCATCGCACTACTTTGCCCAATTAAATGACACTCACGTTTCTCTACAGGCGTTGCAACATACTGTTCAGCCTCTAAAATCATCACCTGATGTTTTAAACGCGCTTTTAATAACTCAATATCGCAAGGCTTAGGAATAAAATCCACCGCGCCTAAAGTCAAGGCATGACGGACATTCTCCTGAGTATCCTGACCTGAAAGAATTAAAATCTTCATGCTAGGATTAAATGCTAATAAATCAGAAACTAACGCAAAACCCTCATCGGGGCTGTGCGGTGTTGGCGGTAAACCCAAATCTATCAACGCAATATTGGGTAAAATAGGCGCGGTATATAAAAAACGCTTCGCCTCTTCCCGTGTTCCAACGGCATTAATCGCAAAACTATCACGCAAAACAAACGCGAAAGAATCCGTAATAGCCTGATCATCATCAACCAATAACAAGCTGGGTAAATCAGCCATAATCCAAAATCCTTTAGTTATTTTCAATCATCATATAAGGAATACTGTGTGTTATTCTGACATATGTCATAAATATGACACAAGCCCTATTTGCTTGATTTACCCACAAGAAAACAGCTAATTTTCTGCTTTAATTCCCGCCCATACTAACAATAACCACCCGATTAAAAACGCACTTCCACCAATCGGCGTAACAATGCCCAAATAATGCACACCCGACAGACTAAGTACATACAAGCTCCCTGAAAACAGTATAATACCCGCCAATAAAAACCAGCCTGCCATGACAACCCAACGAAAAGAGGTTAAAAGCCTTGTTAAAATACCAATTATTAACAACGCTAACGCATGAAATAAATGATAACTGACCCCCGTTTGATACACCGCAAACATCTCAGCACTCAACACAGGCTTTAAACCGTGCGCCCCAAAAGCACCCAAACTAACCGCTAAAAAAGCATTCAAACTACCCAGAATCACAAAAATTTTACCCATTAATGACACCCTTCTTTTTACCCCTAACGAAATAAAAAAATTAATATGATGGATATTACTGCTATCCAAACGCTCATTAAAGACGACATGCAAGCCGTCAACGCACTGATACAACAACGGTTACACTCCGATGTAGCTCTTATCAACCAATTAGGGACTTACATCATCAATAGTGGTGGGAAACGCCTGCGCCCCGTCCTTCTCATCCTCAGTGCCAATGCGTTTGGTTATCAAGGGACAAACCATATCAAACTGGCTACGGTTATTGAATTCATTCATACAGCCACCCTACTGCACGATGACGTTGTTGATGCCTCCGAACTCCGACGTGGCAAACAAACCGCCAATGCCGTTTGGGGTAATGAAGCCAGTGTTTTAGTTGGTGACTTCCTCTACACCCGCGCTTTTCAAATGATGGTTGAAGTCCAAAACATGCGCATTATGGAAATCCTCTCCAATGCAACAAATATCATTGCTGAAGGCGAAGTGATGCAACTCCTAAACTGCCATGAACCCAACGTGACCGAAGCCGACTACCTCACCGTCATCCGCTCCAAAACTGCCAAACTCTTCGAAGCCGCCCTACAACTCGGCGCAATCATCACCCAACAACCCCCCCACATAGAAAGCACAATAGCCCGCTACGGAATGCACCTAGGCACAGCCTTCCAAATCATCGACGACGTACTCGACTACAGCTCAACCGCTGAAGAAATGGGCAAAAATGTTGGCGATGACCTCGCCGAAGGCAAACCCACACTACCGCTCATCTACGCCATGAAACACGGCAACCCCGACGAAAAAGCCATGCTCCAAGAAACCATCCGTCACGGCGGACGCGAGAATATTCAACAAGTTCTTAAAGCGATTGAATCAACCAACGCGATAGCATATACTAAACAGTCTGCAATACAAGAAATGAACAAAGCCATAGAAGCCTTAAATGGTCTGCCGTCAACCCCCTATTTAGACGCGCTTTATTCTCTCGCGCATTTCTCAGTGCATCGCAGTTACTAACTGCAAAAATCCCTAAAAAGTCGGAGTGTAGCTCAGTCTGGTAGAGCATTACTTTCGGGAAGTAAGGGTCGAAGGTTCGAATCCTTTCACTCCGACCACTTTAAAATCAATAACTTACCTCACTATATTAGCGTTTTCTAATATTAACGTCCTCTAATATATAGATTTTTGTATTGTCGAGTTTTTCAAGTGCCTCACGCGCCTTGCTTTTTTCCAGATGTGCGTAATATTCTCGCGTTGTTCCAATATCTTTGTGTCTAAGCACTTCCTGCACAATTTCGAGCCTCTCGCCTGCATTAATTAACCAGCTCCCGACCGTTCTTCTTAAGTCGTGTATGGTTAAACCCTCAATCTTGGCTTTCTTGCACGCCGTCGCAAAGCTGTTTTTGATGTTTTGTAGCCGTTCTCCGTTAGGGTGACTAAATACCCATGTACTACTGCGAACCCGGTATTTTTTGAGGGTGTTTAATGCGTGGAGGGCGTATTGATTTAAGGGTATCGACGCAGGGTCGCCGTTTTTGGTTTGGTTTAAATAGATGGTTTGGCTTTCCCAGTCTATTTGCGCCCAGCGAAGGTTAAGAATTTCGCCCTTTCTCATACCCGTTGCTAAGGCTAGTTGTATGAATGGTAATAACAGCGGGTTCTTTGATTCGCTAGCCGCTTGTATGAGGTGTTTTGCTTCCGCTACGGTTGCCCATCTTTTACGCCCCCTCGGTTTCTTTTCGCGGTTGCCTAGTGTGGGATTCGGCAAATTTTCATCATGGTCATAGTTGAGTT